>JBGPKH010000873.1:0-2557 GCA_041485845.1 Bryobacteraceae bacterium | reverse complement strand
TCAAGAGCGGTATTCACCGCGGCCGAGTACGTCCTGGCTCCCAACACGAGCGTCGCCTGTTCGAGCAGATCCTCATCTAACACAAGATTTGTGCGCCGCATGTGTATAGTGTAGCGCGTAGTGTGTCCCCTTTTTTCCGTCTAGCATCGTGAAGGTCTCTTCGCGAATATTGAGAGCGGTCAGCGCCGTAGCCTTGTCCCACCCCGGGATCGGCTCCGGCTGGTACGGCCTCGCCCTCGGTCTGCGACAGGACGAACCAGTTTCGCTTGTAGTTGTCGACGAACACGGTCCGGAGTCCGTTCTCCCGGCCCGGAAGCGTCCGCCCTACCCCCCCCCGGGGATGCACGGGCTCTCCAGCTTGTGCCACCATAAGATAAACTCAGATGCGGACTATCTTAGCTTCACTACTTTGCGTCGCCACGCTGGTTGCCGCGGACGGGAACGCCAACCGCCGGGCGCCGGGCTGGGCCCTGTTCGATTCCAAGATGCAGGTACACGACCTCGCGGATTATCGCGGCAAGCTCGTGATCCTGGAGTTCATGCAGACCACCTGCCCGCATTGCGCGGCCTTCGCGCCGGTGCTCAATGAAGTCCAGCAGAAATACGGAGAGCGCGTCGCCATCCTGGCCGTTGCCAACTCCCAGCAAGACAATCGGACCACGGTGGCTCAGTATGTTTCAGGACACCAGGTTCGCTATCCGATTCTGTTCGACGCCGGGCAGATGGCATATTCGTACTTCCTCTCGCAGAGCTTCGACAATCCCCACATTTTCCTCATCGACGGCAACGGAATCATCAAGAGCGATTTCGGCTACGGCCCGATGACCAGGGAGATTTTCGAGGGTAAGGCGCTGTTCGCGGAAATCGATAAACTGCTGGCTGCCGGCGGGTCTTCGAAGAAGAAGTAAGGCGCGGCGTCGCTCTGGTATACTGCCTCCATCCCGGAACCGGGGCGTTGTGGGGGAGGAGATGCGGCCCATTCTCTTCGCGACATATGGAACGGTGTTCGTGGCCGAGATCGTGGGAGATAAGCTGCTCTACACGACAGGCGTCCTGGCCACACGTTATCGTACACTGCCGATTCTGTGCGGGATGGTGGTGGCGTTCATGGCCAAGATGGGTGTCGCGGTGCTGGTGGGCAAAGCCATTTCGACTCTCCCGCCGCTGCTGGTTGCGGCCATCGCGGGAGTCAACTTCTTCGCCATCGCGTTCGCGTTGTGGCGGAAGCCGGACAAGCGGGAAGCCGGAACGGAATATCCGGCCTCGCGCGCCGCGATGGTATCGTTTGCGGCCATCTTCTTCTCGGAGTGGGGGGACGTAGGGCAGATCGCGGCAGCCACCATGGCGGCGCGATTCGGCGCTCCTCTGCTGGTCTGGCTGGGCGCGGTCACCGCCATGGCGACCAAGGGAGCGCTGGCGGCCTCGATCGGCGCGGGAGTGCGGCAGTGGATTCAAGAGCACCTCTCGCCCACGGCCATCCGCTACGCAGCGGTCGGGCTGCTGCTGGTGCTGGGCATTCTGTCGGTGCTCGAGGCCTTGACGGAAGTGCACCAGGCGCCGGGCTTGCTGCTGCCGCTGCTGAGTTGAGCGGTATGGCGGTTTCCAAGCAGGAACGCACGGCGGCGATGCGCTTCATTCTCTGCCTCGGGTTGGTCAGCCTGTTTGCCGACATGACCTATGAGGGCGCCTACAGCATCATCGGTCCGTTTCTGAAGGATCTGGGCGCCACCGCCGCCCAGGTAGGCCTGATCTCCGGCATGGGCGAGATGGTGGCCGCCAGCCTGCGGTTCTTCTCGGGCCGGTTCGCCGACCGCACCCGCGCGTACTGGACGATCGCGATTTCCGGATATGCGTTGAACGTGCTGGTGGTGCCCGCGCTGGCGCTGGCGGGAAACTGGCAGATGGCGGCGCTGCTGGTGGCGGCCGAGCGAACGGGAAAGGCGTTGCGGGGGCCGGCGCGCGATGTGCTGCTTTCCGAAGCGACCGGCAAGGTGGGCCACGGCTTTGGATTCGGAGTGCATGCCGCCATGGACCAGACGGGTGCGGTCCTGGGCCCGCTGATGATGGCGGCGGTGGTGGCGCGCTCCTCGCATTTCGGACCGGCGTTCGTGCGCCTGGCATTCCCCGCGGCCGCCGCCCTGCTGTCGCTGATCGTGGCGCGCGTGGCTTACTCCAGCGCGGCCGCGCCGGCCCCCAACCAGGCCCCGCAACAAACAATGCCGCGCGTGTTCTGGACCTACGTGGCGGCCGCCGGCTTGCTCGCCTGCGGGTTCATCGATTTTCCGCTGCTGGCCTATCACTATCAGAAGACCGCGCTGGTGACACCGGCCCAGATCCCCTTGCTGTACGCCGGCGCCATGGGGGTGACGGGGCTGACCGCGCTGCTGCTGGGAAAAATGTTCGACCGTTTCGGGATCCCGGTGCTCGCGGTGGGAATTCTGGTTTCGTTGCTGGCGCTTCCGTTGGGCTTCCTGGGCGGCACCGTGGGAGGAATCGCGAGCGTGGCATGCTGGGCGATCGGCATGGGGGCGCAGGATGCGACGCTGCGGTCGGGAAT
>JBGPKH010000872.1:0-2561 GCA_041485845.1 Bryobacteraceae bacterium | reverse complement strand
CTCGCCCTCGCCGCGGTCCTCATCGTGATCGGCTTCTGGATGCCCGCTTCCCTGCTGGACCTGATTCGCGGCGCGGCGCGCGTGGTGACCGGAGACTGACCATGCACGAAGAAACCTTGACATCGCTCCTCGCCCAGCCCGGCGTCCGCCTGGTCACGATCTTCGCGGAAGACCGCGTCCAGCCGGAGGGCGTCTTCTACATCTATTACGTCTTCGAGCGGCATGGCGACCCGGACTACGTCATTCTGCGCGCACCTGTCCCCGCGGACGATCCGCGCTTCCCTTCACTCGCCTCCACCCTTCCATCCGTCAACTGGCAGGAGCGCGAAATCCAGGACTGGTTTGGCATCGAAGCCGAAGGCCACCCGAATCCCCGCCGCGTGGCGCTGCACGACAACTGGCCGGACGTCCACCCGTTGCGTAAGGACTTTCCCATCGACACCGTGCTCCCGCCGTTCACCGGCGAACAGCACGTGTACCGTCCCACGCTGGGCGAGGGAGTCTTCCAGGTTCCCGTGGGACCGGTGCACGCCGGCACCATCGAGCCCGGCCACTTCAACTTCGCGGTCGCGGGCGAGCCCATCCTGTACCTGCAGTTGCGCATGTTCTACAAGCACAAAGGCGCCGAGAAGCTCTTCGAGCAATTCCCCATTCCGAAATGCGTGTTCCTGGCCGAGAGCGTGTCGGGCGATTCCAGTTTTTCTCACGCCACGGCGTTTTGCCAGGCCGTCGAAAAGGCCGGCGGCATCGCAGTCCCCGCGCAGGCCGAGGTGATGCGCACGATCCTGCTCGAACTGGAGCGTATTTACAACCACGTGGCCGATATCGGAGCCATTGCAATGGACGTGGGATTCGTCATCGCCAATTCGCATGCCGGCAGGGTGCGCGAAATGGTTCTCGGCATCAACGAAGAGCTGACGGGAAGCAGGCTGCTCCGCAGCATGGTCTGCGTGGGCGGCTTGCGGAGGGACTGGGACGCTGCACAGCTCAGCGCGCTGCGCACCACGATCGATTCCGTGGAGCGGGAATTCCGCGACCTGGTGGCGCTGATCCAGTCGTCGGACTCCACGCGCGACCGCCTGGAGCGCACCGGCTTCCTGCATCCCGAAAAGGCCCGCGCCCTGGGAATCGTCGGGGTGGGAGGCCGTGCGTCGGGCATCGACCTGGACGTCCGCCGCGATCATCCGTACGCCGCATACCGCCACCTCTCGTGGCGCGTTCCGGTGTACCAGGAAGGCGACGTGCTCCGCCGCACGCAGGTGCGGATGGACGAGGTCGTGGAGTCCATCGCCATCATCCGCGCCGCGGCCGACAATCTGCCCGGCGGCCCTTGCCGCGTGCCCGTCACGGTCATCGAGCCGGGACGTTGCGCGCTGAGCGCGGTGGAAGGCTGGCGCGGCGAAATCGTCTACTGGGTGCGGACGGGTCCGGAAAACCGCATCGAGCGGTGCAAGGTCAAAGATCCCTCGATCAACAATTGGCCGGCCGTGGTGGAGGCCGTGCAGGGGAATATCATCGCCGACTTTCCGGTGATCAACAAGAGCTTCAATCTCTCCTACTCGGGGACGGATCGCTGAGATGTTCAAGATTCTCCAAAAGACGCTGGCTGCCGGCATCGTCACCACGGCCTGGCCGAACGCCGAAGTGAAGCTTTCGGCACACGCCCGCGGCGCACCGGAATTCGACCTGCAGAAGTGGCAGGATGCCCGCCCCGCGGCGGCCGCCTGTCCGGCTGGAGCGATTGCGGTCTCCGACACGGGCGGGTCGCGCAGCGTGACGATCGATTACGGCCATTGCATTTTCTGCGGCGAGTGCGCGGCTGCGGATAGCTCCGTGCGCGTGTCGCAGAGGTTCGAACTGGCGGCAACCAAGCGCGACGACCTGCTGGTCAAAGCCGAGTACACCCTGAACGCGGATGGCACGCACGGCCGGCTGGTCGGGGTCGAGGAGGCCGGCGCCAAGCTGAATCGCGAGATCCATCGCGTGCTGGGCCGGTCGCTGGCCATCCGCGAGGTGGATGCGGGATCGTGCAATGGCTGCGAGTTGGAAATCATCGCGCTCAACAATCCGGTGTACGATATCGAACGCTTTGGAATTCATTTCGTCGCTTCCCCGCGCCATGCGGACATGCTGTTGGTCACCGGGCCGGTCACGCGGAATATGGAGCTGGCGCTGCGCAAGACGTACGATGCGACGCCCGATCCGAAGGTAGTGGTCGCGGTGGGCGCTTGTGGAATCAGCGGCGGCCTGTTCGGCACGAATTATGCGACGCGCGGCGGTGTCGACCAGGTGCTCCCCGTGGACGTGTACATTCCGGGATGTCCGCCGCGCCCCGAGGCTCTGCTGCACGGGATCCTGCTGGCGGTGGGTCGGCTGGAATAGCAACCGCTCCCTCCGGCGCGGCTCGGAAACAGCAGACCGTGAATCGTAATGTGTAACCGAGCCGCGACATGTATTACCGAGCCGCGACCGTAGGGAGGTCCCGATGGGCCGCGGCGGCCCACCAAAGGGCATGAAGACGCGGCCGGTGCGGGCCGGGTATTTTCGCCGGTTCTTCGCCG
>JBGPKH010000871.1:0-2567 GCA_041485845.1 Bryobacteraceae bacterium | reverse complement strand
GTCGAGCGGCCCCGTAAAGAATTCGGAGGCCTCGGGGCGCGCGTTGGCCACGAAGATATCCAGCGACCCGAATGCCGACCCCACCTCGCGGATCATGCGCGTGATTTCTTCCGTCCGGCAAACATCGGCCTGCACCACGATGCCGTCGGAGCCGCGCTTGCGGACTTCGGCCAGCGTATGGTTGGCCGCCAATTCGTCAGAAACATGCGCTGATTACGGGGCTTCGCGCGGCATCGGGCGCGGCACTGACTTCACTCCTTCAGGGCGGTCTTCCAGTTGACGATCACTCCGATGCGGTTGTCGCGCTCCGTTACGGCCGCAGAACGGAGCACGACGAATCGCTCGCCGTTTCCGATGGGCTCCCAATACACCGCACCGTTGAACAAGCTGGCGCCTCCCAGCGGGAATAGGAGCTTAGGTTCGCCCGCTTCGAATCGCCCGCCGTTGGACTTCACCGCGACCGACATCAGCTTGTCGTCGAGCGAGTTGAAAAACAGCTCGTTGCCATCCGCGCTCCACTGCGGATTCAAGCCGCCGGCGTTGGAGACCCGGACCTTGGGAGACGAATCCACCGGCGCGCCGGGCAGCGCCAACACATAGATTTCGAACGTGCCGGTCTCGTTGGAAGCGAAGGCCACCCACCGGCCGGAAGGCGACATTCTCGGACTCAAGTTGTTGGCGTTGGGCGGTGTCAGTGGAATCGGCTGGCTCCCGGGAGGGAGCGGCAGAAGCAGGAGCCGGGTGTGCCCGGTGGAGTCCGACTCCCAGTAGACCAGCGTCTTTCCGTCCCTGGACCAATCGGACGGTAATTGCGAGTAGTCCGCCGGCTGGAGTGGTTCCGCCGCGCTGTTCCCCGCAATCGCCTTCCGATACATACGATAGCCGCCGCCGCGATTCGATGCGAAGATAATCTCCTTTCCATCCGGAGACCACGTCGGGTAGAAGTTCAACCCATCGTCGGTGAGACGGACCGGAGCGCCTCTAGCCAGTCCCATCAGCCAGAGGTCGGTCGAGGATTCGATGTTGTTGCGCGTCAGCGCAACGGAGCGCCCGTCGGGTGACAAACGCAAGGTGGTATAGGCGTCCGGCTTGCCCACCGATTCGATCACCACGCCGTCGCGGGAGACAATCGACACCGACTTGGAGAAGTTTGCCGCAGCGGAAGTGGTCAGAATTCCGTTCTGCGAAACCGAAAACTGGGACAGGGCGAATCTCACCCCTACATTTTCGGCGATCGGCGCCGGCGAACCTTTGAGTGTGAGCCGGTCCGGATCGAAGGGTTGGGCCAGCAGCGTCTTGCCGCGCACAAACAGAAGGTGTCGATCGGCATAAAGGGCGTTGGAAGCCGTCGCCAGAATCTGATAACGGATCTGCTTTTCGGGGGCGACATCCAGGGAGCCGGCATAGATGCCGCTGGTTTCCGGGCGCACGCCCCGGATCCAGTACAGGAAGTGCTTCCCGTCCGGGAGGAACTGAGGCCACGTGTGGTTGTTCTCGCGTTGGGGATTCAAAATCGTGACCGGAACCGGCGTCCCGCCGTCCGCGGAAATTCGCTTGAGAGGCGACGCCGTCGCGCCGAAGATGATCGTACCACTCGCGTTCCACGTGGCTCCGCGCAAGCTGCTGCCGCAATCGCACAGGTCCTTGACGGCCCCGGTCGCGACTTCGACGATCTTGATACTGTTTCCCGCCATGAAGCCGAGATACCGCGCGTCGGGGGACCAGAAGAGACCCTCGGCCAGCTCGGTGCCGGCCAGTTGCCGCGCGGTGGACGAATCGAGCGGGCGCACCCAGATGTGGCGGGCGCCCTCCGAGTCGGCGATGAAGGCCAGCGTGCGGCCGTCCAGGGAAATGGTCTGCATTCCGCTCGTGGTATCGAGATGAAATGCCGCACCCTCGGGCGGCACCATGTAGAGGCTATAGGGAACGGTGGCGGCCGGCGGCGCGCGGCGCCACCAGCCCCATCCGGCGATCGCCAGCGCCACCGCCAGCAAGCCCGCGATGGCCCACGGCAGGCGTGTCGTTTGCGGAACCGCAGTGGGTGAGGGCTCTTCCAGCAGAAGGTGCCAATCGCCGATGGCCTTGAGCCTCTGCTTCGGTTCCTTTTGTAAGCAGCTCCGCAGCAGGCGGCGCGCCTGCGCCGGAACGTTTTCCCAGTCGGGTTCTTTGGTGAGCACCTGCGCCAGCGTATCGGTGACGGCCTCCCCTTGGAACAGCCGTCTGCCGGTGAGCATCTCCCACAAGACCACGCCGAACGCCCAGACGTCGGCGCGGCGATCCACTGACTTTCCCTTGGCCTGCTCCGGCGACATGTACTCGGGCGTGCCCATGATCATGCCCGCGACGGTCGCGCGCATCGTGAGGGTGGGGGAGTCGGCGGGATCGGCGGGCCTGGCATCGGCGGACAGCGCTTTCGCCAAGCCGAAGTCGAGCACCTTCACGACGCCTTCGGGAGTGACTTTGATGTTCGCCGGCTTGAGGTCGCGGTGGATGACGCCCTTCTCGTGCGCGTAGTCGAGCGCGGTCGAGAGCGGCAGCGGCCCCTTCAGCGTCTCGCCTTCCACCAG
>JBGPKH010000870.1:0-2585 GCA_041485845.1 Bryobacteraceae bacterium | reverse complement strand
ATATGCTATCCGGCAACAGCGATCGAAAGGCGGTATCGATGTCACAGGGAATTTCGAGACGGTATTTCTTCTTCGGCACGCTCCTGGCGGGCGCGGTTCCACCGGGCGGCTTCAGCAGCGCGCAGTCGCTCAAGATGCTGGGCTACAAATCGCCCAACGAGAAGCTCAACATCGCGGGCATCGGCGCGGGCGGCCGGCCTTTCTCCGACCTGGTCGCGTCGGAGGCGGGCGTGGAAAACGTGGTCGCCCTCACCGACGTCGACTGGGTGCGCGGCGCGCAGGGCTTCAACCGCTGGCCGAAAGCCGAAAAATACCGCGACTTCCGGCGGATGCTCGAACATCAGGGAAAAGAGATTGACGCCGTGGTGATCGGCACGGCCGATCACATGCACGCCACCTGCGCGCTCCAGTGCATGCAGGCGGGCAAGCACGTCTACGTCGAAAAGCCGTTGACGCGGACACCGTGGGAAGCGCGCCTGCTCACCCAGGCCGCGGAGAAATACAAAGTCGCGACGCAGATGGGCAACCAGGGTTACTCGCACGACGCCACGCGCGTGGCCTGCGAGATTCTGTGGTCGGGCGAAATCGGCGAAGTGCGCGAGGTGCATGCCTGGCACGGCGGGCCGGGGTGGCCGCAGGGTATGCAGAAGATCCCGCCGCCGACGCCGGTTCCGGACTCGCTGGATTGGGATTTGTGGCTCGGGGGAGCGGCCTTCCGGCCGTACACCGCCGGCGACGACGAGTACCGCGCCTACGTAGCGTCCGTGATGGGTGGCCGCGGCGGAGCGGGCCGCGGCGCCGGACGCGGTCCGGATGGCGCCATGTCCGCGGAACTGGCCGGGGCCGCACCGGCTGGACGCGGCGGCGGCCGTGGCGGCCGTGGCGGCCGCGGAGGAGGCGGAGGAGGCGGCGGCGGCGAATACGGCTTCTACCTGCCGTTCAACTGGCGCGGCTTCTTCGATTTCGGCAGCGGCCTGTTCGGCGATTGGGGCGTGCATATTATGGGCCCCGCCAATTGGGGGCTGCGCCTCGGCCCCGAGTCCCTGATCAGCGTGGAGCGCATCAAGGCGGAAGGCATCAGCCCGTTCACCTATCCGGTCAAGAACGCGGTCAAGTACGAATTCGCCGCGCGCGGCAGCATGCCGCCGGTGACGGTTTACTGGAGCGACAGCATTCGGGGCGACGAGTACCTGCCGCCGGGAATGACTGCCGACGAGGCGCGCAAGATTCCGGGCCAGGGTCCGCAGGTCGGGCCCGCGGGGCGCGGAGGATTTGCGGGCGGCCGTGCGGGCGCTCCTGGCGGGCGGGCGGGCGATGGCGCTGCGGGCGGCGGTCGTGACGGCGTGGGCGCTCCGCCTGCCGGCGCCGGCGGCGGACAGGGCGGCCCAGGGGGATCGAGCGGTTACAACCTGGTCTTCGTTGGGTCGAAGGGCCACCTGGGAACCAGTGGACGGGGCGAAGGCGTAGGACTTCTGCCCGGCTCGCGCTGGGCGGAATACAAGCTGCCGAATGCGTACCTCCAGCGGTCTCCGGGCGCGAGCACCGGCGACAACGGCTCCGCGCATGCCCGCGACTGGGTGCGCGCCTGCAAGGGCGGGGCGCCGGCCTGCTCCAACTTCAGCATCGCCGGGCCTTATACCGAGTGGCTCGTGCTGGGCGCCGTGGCCACTCACTACGAAGGCAAGCTCCTTTGGGACAACGCCAAAGGAGAGATCAGCAACAACCGCGATGCCAACAAGTGGGTCAAACCCGCGTTCCGCAAAGGGTGGGAGTTGAAGCTGTAATTGCCATGTAACGCTCCGCGGCGGCCCTTCGCTCCCCTCCGGTCGCCGCGCGGCGGCAGGCGCCTTACGGAGCCGCGACAGGGACCGGACCCCTAACGCCCCGCCTCTTCCACCAGTTCCCAGAGCCCGCGCCCACACAGATTCCGGCATTCCGGAAACGGCTGTCCGGCAGTCAACAACTGCGGCGTCTTGCACACCGTACACCAATAGATGCCGGTGACCGGCACGGTGGCGCCGGGGCGATGATTCATCCGCGATCTCCGTTCCTGGCGAGCACCCAGTCGGCGAGCTCCCCCATGCCGTTGACCAGGAGATCGGGAGCGGGATCGGCCAGCGTCTCGGGTTGAAATCCGTAGGTCACCCCGCAGCTCTGTATGCCGGCATTGCGCGCCGTGTGCACGTCGATCGAGCTGTCGCCCACCATCATCGTGGCATCGCGCGCGGCCCCGGTTTCTTGCATGAGCGCTTCCACCCCGATCGGATTGGGCTTCTTGAATTCGAAGCTGTTGCCGCCGTAGACCTGAAAAAAATGCTCGGCCACGCCGAGGCCCTCGACGATCGAGCGGCTCATGCGCACGGGCTTGTTGGTGAGCACCGCCATCGGCTTGCCGCCCGCGCGCAACCGGTCGAGGGCCTCGCGCACTCCCGGGTAGAGGATGGTGTGATCCAACTCGTGCTCGCGGTAGTACTCGAGGAAAAATTCCAGCGCCTCCTGCACCTCCGCTTCGGTGGCCTGGCCGCCCAACGCGCGGCGGATCAGCACCGGAGCGCCGTTGCCGACGTAGGAATAGACACGCTCGT
>JBGPKH010000869.1:0-2592 GCA_041485845.1 Bryobacteraceae bacterium | reverse complement strand
GGTGCGCACGCCGCACTACTACAAGAACCTGGTGAACCGGGCCGATGCGCAGATGCTGTATTACCGCGCGGTGGCCGATCAGTCGCGCATTCCGCTGATTGTCTACAACTGGCCGCAGGCCACCGGCGTTGACATTCCGGTGGAGGCGGTGGTGGCGATCTCCGAGCATCCCAACGTCATCGCCATCAAGGAGAGCTCCGGCAACCTGGAAAAGGTGATGCAGATGATCCGCGAGGTGAAACACGGATTCCAGGTGATGGTGGGCTCGGCGCCGACGCTGTGGCCGTCGTTGCTGATGGGCGCGTGCGGGGCGATTCTGGCGTATGCCAATGCTGCGCCGTATTCGGTGATTGCGATTTGGGAGGCGTACCGTACCCGCGAGGAGGCCGCGGGCCTCGACTGGCAGAATCGGATCGGGCGGGCGGCCGCGCTGGTGACCACCAAGTATGGGGTTCCGGGATTGAAGTACGCGATGGATCTCAACGGGTATTACGGAGGTCCCCCGCGGCTGCCGTTGACCGTGCCGGCGGCGGCCGCGAAGAAGGAGATCGAGGAGGCGTTTCAGGATTTGAAGGGGTGAACGCCTCTAGCGGCCGCCTGTCGGCTACTGGAAGACCCCAACATAGCGCTAGGCAATTGCCCCGCCAAATCAGCGCGGCTTCCTTCAAACAACCCTATCGAAGGTGACCCGGCATTCGGCCGCGGCGCGCGCCTCCGGTAGATCGACCCGGAGTGACCGAATGGCACGTGCAGATCTGGATTCGCCCGGGTCGGTGTCGGCTGTGCAAGAAGACTTTCACGGTGCTGCCCGATTTGGTCACCGCCGTCAGGGCAATATAGCCTCCACTGCCGACAAGCAGCATGGGAGTGGTAGCGGCAAGCGGGCGGCAACTGGGAACGATCCGTTCCCGGCGTCGCCGACGCGTCTCGGTCGCCAGATCCGTCCACAGTATTAAGTTCATCGAGTGCCTCTCGGCTGCGAACGCGCGGATGGGGTCCGGGCTTTCATCGATTGGAAGCGACGATCGCGTGGTGATCTGTGCCATCTCCCGCGGCGAGATCCTGTTCGGCCGGGAGAGGCTGGCTCAGGGACACGCCGAACCGAACTCCAGGGGAAAGCTGAGAGGCTATTCGCGTACTGCCTTGTGAGCCGATCCTGCCAGCCGCCGGCGATCGGTACGCGAATCTCAAGATTTCCAAACAGCGCCGCGGCCGGCCGCTCGACGCGAACGACCTCCTACCCGTGCGCCGTCACGGAACGCGCGGAGGAAAGCCTGGTCTCCGCCCCTACCGCAGCGCCTCCTTCAGCCACTCCACCATCTTCCGCTTGTACCCCACCCATTCCGGATTCTTCTCCCACGCCCCGATCCCATGCGGCGCGCCATCCACGGTCAACACCTGGCACTGGTTACCCGCAGCCTTCAGCTTGTCGCACATCAGCGGCGACTGGCCGTATGGCACCGCCGCGTCCTTGGTTCCGTGAATAAACAGAAACGGCGGCAAACCCTTCTTCACGTACGTGGCCGGCGATGCCTCCTTCAGCTTCGCGATCCCCGCCGCGTCCAACTTCTCCACACCCAGAAACTGCCGCAGATTCTTGCTTACTTCCCCACGCTCGCTTTCCCGTTTCAGCAGATCGTGTGGGCCATAGAAGTCCACCACAGCCGCCACGCGCGTCTCCTCGGTCGGGCGCACTCCCACCATCGCCACCAGGTGGCCGCCAGCCGATTCCCCGATCATCGCCACGCGATTCGGGTCCGCCTTATACTCCTTCGCGTGTTGCTTCACCCACCGCACCGCGGCCTCTACGTCTTCCACCGCCGCCGGATATTTGTGCTGCGGCGCCAGCCGGTAGTTGATCGTGAACCAGGCGAATCCCGCCTCCGTCAACACCGGCAGCAGCGGCTTGTCGTAGCTCCGCTTGGTCCCGTTTTCCCAACCCCCTCCATGCACCACGATCACCGCCGCGAACGGCCCCTTCCCCGGCGGAATCGACGCATCCAGTGTCAGCGGCACTCCTCCAGGCCTCGCGAATTCGATATCGTTCCTTTCCTCTGCCCCGCCTGCAGCCCACGCCGCAGCCGACAATGTCGCAAGGAAAAGCACCAGAGTACGCATGCGGTGGAGTCTACCACACACTACTCTTGTCCGAGGTGGTGAAGAGCGCCGACTTGTAGGATGGCTCGACCATGATCCGAATCTCGGTCGATGGCTTCCTCGAGTTGCTTTGATCTCACACTCGGTCGCTTCAATTGGACCGCCCCTGATCAGGGGCGGAATTGGTCGAGAGCGTAAACGTCCATACCTGGTGAGCCTTTGGCAAGCCTGCATGAAATCTGCCGGGCCTAAAGGAGATGCCGGCGTTCTCCTTCGAATACGACCATTCGAAGGTGGAGGGCGTGCAGTTTCATTGGCTGGCGCGGCCGGTGGAAGATCGTGGAGCGCGATGGGTGTGCGGTGGCCGTCAAGTTTGTGGAGACGCGGCTGACGGAGCCGGATTCGAGCGGGCGGCGGAAGTCGGAACCGATTCCGGGCACGGAGTTCGCAGTGGCGTGCGATACGGTGATTCCGGCGCTGGGGCAGTCGCGGCTT
>JBGPKH010000868.1:0-2602 GCA_041485845.1 Bryobacteraceae bacterium | reverse complement strand
GAGAGGAGAGCAAGCGGATTCGCGTGAATTGGCGGTCGCGACTCGCAGTCGGGTTCGAGAACGCGGAGCGAGCGGAGGAGCGCAGTCCTGGGCGCGGCAGCGTGTCCCAGGGCGAAACGGTCAAGTTATTTTTGCGCGCGCTAACCGCTCCCGGCGGAATCCTCTCGCCATCGGGCCTGGTTTTCCCGGCGCTCTCGGCTGCCTCTGCGCTCTCTGGCTCTCAGGTCTTGACTTTGGTGTTCTCCGCGCCTCCCTCCGCGGCTCAGCGTTTAGAACCCCCGGCTTCGTCTGGTTGCGGCTTCGCCGGGTTAGGGATTGGTCTCCCGGCGCTTGGCGGCCCGGGATGCCTGCCCGGGATGCCCGGCCTCGCGCCCGATCAACAGGCCACGCCGCGTATCCGGGAGAACTGCACCGAGTGGGCGTTGAACGTGTTCAACCTGCCGCTTGCCGGGCACGATGGCGACAGCGATACGCAGGTCTCTTCCAGACTGCCAGAGGCGTGTCACGGGAGGGTTGCCGCACTTACTAAAGTCAATAGAGACATCCGCCCCGATTCACGTTATACAAGTGTCAGACCTCGGTTGGACCGCGGGTTTCCATATGTGGTTGGCCCTATTTTTGCAGGCCGTTCCGGCCGGTCCGCAGGCTTCGGCGACTGCCGCCCAGTTCCTTACGGAGGAAAAGATCGCCTGCGCCCGCCAGTTTTACAACGTTAACGCGCTGGATTACGACACACGCATCCAGAGCTTCCCAGGAAACCAGTTGGCCCAGTGGTTCCGTTTCGAGCCGGTGGTGTTTTTCGAGGCGGAAGCGGGCGTTTCCCAGGAGGTACAAGTCAGCTTGGCGAAAGGGTAAGCCGCTTGTCACCCATACCTGCCGTAACGCAACCCGGGCTGGTCTACGCCCGGATCGCGCAAAACCGCCGCAAGTCGGTTATTCTGGTCGCGCTGGCGATTCTCTTGACGGTTCCCTTTGTGGCCGCCGTGAGCTTCGCCGCCTCGGAGCTGGCGCTGACGCAATTCGGCCCGCGCGCACGCATGAGCCACGCCAACGAAGAGCGCCTGCGCAAAACGCTCACCCGGCGGAGCGATTCGGGGCTCGATGCGCAAACCAGCCATGATCTGGACCTCCAGTTGGCCATCCAGCTCCGGAAGATCCGCGAAGAGCGCGCGAAAGATGAAGCCGCCATCGCAGCATTCCGCGCGCAGATGATGGTGGTGGTGGCCGGAGGACTCACAGCGCTGCTGGGGCTGCTGTTCTGGAGCGTGGCTTCCTCGCCTACCTCGAAAATACTTTCGATGTGCGGGGCGCGTCCCGCGGGGTCTGCGGAAAACGAGGCCAAACGGCTGCTCGGAAATCTGGCGATCGGCGCCGGCCTCCCCCCTCCCAAGCTTTACATCATCGACTCACTCGCGCCTAACGCGTTTGCCGCGGGCCGAGACCCGGAGCACTCCGTGGTGGCGGTGACGCAGGGCCTGCTCCTGCTGCTCCAACCCGGTGAGCTGGAAGGCGTACTGGCGCACGAGCTCTCCCACATCGGCAACCGGGACACGCGCTTGAACACGTTAGTCACCGCCCTGGCCCTGTTTCTGCGGCTGCCCTACCTGTTGGTCAAGCGGAGGATCGAAACCTACACCCAGAATCACTATGAGTACATTCCCATTCGCCGCAGCCGGGGGTACCGCATTCTGTTCATCCTGGCGACCATCCCAGCCCTGATCTACGTGTTCGCGGTGGCGCCGATACTGGCGGCCCTGATCCGGTCGGCGATTTCGCGCAGCCGTGAATTCCTGGCGGACGCCGATTCCGCGCTGCTTACGCGCAATGCCGGGGGTTTGGCGTGCGCGTTGGCCAAGATCGGCGCCGCCGGTTCCGTGGTGACTGCGTCGAACCCGGTGATTTCGCACCTGTATTTTGCCGATCCCGCAACTCCCGGGCTGGCCAAGGGCCTGTTCCGCGGAGACCTGTTGGCCACGCACCCAACCATCGACAAGCGCATCGCCCGTTTGAGGGAGATCCATAGGGGCGTGCCTCCGTCCGCCATCGCCATCGCCGTGCGTGATGGGGCGGAATTCAGCCGCCACCACAAGCCGATTGCCGAGGCCGCCGCGCCCCAAGCCATCAAGCACGACGAGATCTCCGTCCTGACTGGCGGCAATCCCATGGGACAGGTCTTCCGCGTGCTGTCCGCGACGCCCGTATACGACCAGCCCGACGCGACATCCTTCATCGTCGCCCGCGTGCCCGCCAGAGGGCTGCTGGTGGTCTTCGACGATCCCGGCAAGTTCCGGCAGGTGCTCACCCACGACCAGACCTTTGGCTACCTGCCCGCTTCCGTGAAGCTGCAAAAGGTAGATATGCTGCCATCGGAGATTCACGATGCGGCGGCACGCGCCGCAGCCGGCGCTCCGAATACCGGCACCCCCGCACCGTATGCCACGGCGCCTGCCGAGAGGACTCCCGAGATTGCCACTGTGACCGTGCGCTATATCGACCCGATCATCGGCAAAGGGACGGAGGGGAACCGTTCCGCAGCAACCCTCGGCGCGCGGGCGCACAACCACGGGCGCCGGTCCGATTCGCGATTGAGTCCCAAACAGTT
>JBGPKH010000867.1:0-2602 GCA_041485845.1 Bryobacteraceae bacterium | reverse complement strand
GTGGACGTCCCTTTGCACCGCCTGCTCGATGGCCGCTCGGCGCTCCGCCGCCAGGTCCGGATCGTTGAGCGGTGCGAGCAGTTCCTCCAACGCGTTCCTGCGACCATCCAGTCGCGTCTGGGCCGAGGGGTAGCGGCTGCGTACGAGGTCTTCTAAGGACTTCGCTTCAAGCTTGAGATTTTGGTCGTTAAGAGCCTGAATACGGGATACATAGGCATCCACCAATAGCGCTTCCGAAGCCCCCGTGGCGTAGGCCTTATGGGCCGCCTTGGCGCTCTCTACGGCAGCCTTCGTGTTCCCGTTGGCGATGAGCTGCCGGACGCTGGTCTCCACCGCAGCGTACGGATTCGGAGTGTCCCGGAATGAATGCGACACGTAGCCTCAGCCGGTCCTTTCTCTCGGGGGAGTAAACCCGATTATGGCCGATCCGCGACGATTTGTCACGTCCGGTAGATGCAAAAAGATGCAAACGACACCAAACCCCCCAGTCGTTGCCCCTGCCCATACCCTCTCCCGGCATCATCTCGGCGCCCCGGCGGTGAAATCGCCGTGGTTCATTCCGGGGTGGGGCCGGCGCTGGCGTCGGCGCCTCTCGGCATCCCGGCGTCCCGGCGGTGAAATCGCCGTGGTTCATTCCGGGGGTGGGGCCGGCGCTGGCGTCGGCGCCTCTCGGCATCCCGGCGGTGAAATCGCCACCGGTCCCATCCCCGTGTATTTGGATTAGAATAGTCGTGACGTGAGTCCAGGACATCGCCGCCGATGGGTAACTTCGGCGGGAAAAAAGACGTCTAGGTTTTAAACACGCGAGGTGTATTTGGCTATGGCTATTTCGCGACGACATTTCTTCTACGGCACCCTGCTTGCCGGGGCCGTCCCTGCCGGGGGATTCGGCAGCACTCCCTCCCTCAAAATGATGGGCTACAAATCGCCCAACGAAAAACTGAATGTTGCCTCGATCGGCGCCGGCGGAAAAGCGGCGAGCGACATCCGAGGGTGCGCGCAGACGGAAAATATCGTGGCGTTGTGCGACGTCGACGACAACTCGGCCGCCAACATTTACAAGGCCTTCGAAAAGCCCCCCAAGTACAGAGACTGGCGCAAGATGCTGGACAAAGAGTCCAACAACTTCGACGCCGTCATCGTCACCATCCCCGACTTCATGCACGCCACTGTGGCCAGGCATTGCATGGAGCGCGGCAAGCACGTCTATGTCCAGAAGCCGCTCACGCGCACCGTGTGGGAAGCCCGCATGCTCACCGAAGCCGCCGCGAAATACAAGGTCGCCACCCAGATGGGCAACCAGGGCTACTCCAACGAGGGCACCCGCCAGTGCGCCGAAATGATCTGGAACGGCGAGATCGGCGGCGTCACCGAAGTCCACGCCTGGACCGACCGCCCGATCTGGCCGCAAGGCCTCACCGAGATTCCCGCCGAAACGCCGGTTCCCCCCACGCTCGATTGGGACCTGTGGCTGGGCATCGCCAACGCGCGGCCGTACACCTCCGGCGGCGCCGGATACCCGGCCGGCTATGCGCGCGGAAATTTCTACCAGCCGTCCAACTGGCGCGGCTTCTACGATTTCGGCTGCGGCTCCCTGGGCGACATGGCCTGCCACATCCTCGGCGCGCCCAACCTGGCCCTGAACCTGAGCAAGCGCGCGCCCACCAGCGTGGAGTGCGTTTCCAAGGAAGGCGTCAGCAACTTCATGTTCCCCAAGAAGTGCGTCATCCGCTTCGACTTCCCGGCCTTCGGTTCCATGCCGCCCTTGAAGCTCTTCTGGTATGACTCTCTGAAGGAGCAGCCCAAGCTTCCGGGAGTTCCGGAAGGCGAATATCTGGGCGACATGCCCGCACCCGGGCGTCCACAGGGCCAAGCCCCGGGACAGGCCCAAGGACAGGCCCAAGGCGGCCGCGCGCAAGGTGGCCGCGCACCAGGCGGCCGCGGTCAGCAAGGTCCGCGCAACGAAGGCACCGGCCGCGTGTTCACTTGGGCACGCGCGGAAGCGCTGAAGGAGAACCCGCCCACCCGCACCACCGCCGATGGCAGCCTGTTCATCGGCGACAAGGGCATGATCACCACCGGTACTTACGGCGATGAAACGCGCCTCCTCCCCATGGAGAAGATGCGCGACTACAACTTCCCGCAACCGGTGCTGTCGCGCTCCCCGGGCCACTATCACGATTGGATCCGCGCCTGCAAGGGCGGCGAGCCGGCCTGCTCGAACTTCAACGTGGCCGGTCCCTTCGTGGAGTGGATGCTCCTCGGCGTCATCGCTCTCCGCGTCGAGGGCAAGATCGAGTGGGATCCCGTCAAGATGCGGATCACCAATAACGCCGACGCCAACAAGTACATCAAACCGACCTTCCGCAAAGGCTGGCCGTTCGCCGGATAAAGTCTGAGTGGTGGGCAGGGACATGCCCTGCCCACACTTTCAGTTCACAAGATCAACCAGGCTTTCCCCGGCGCCCCCCGCGCCGGCAAGCGGCCCCTCCGTCGCGGCACTTAGCGCGCGCGCAAAAATAACTTGACCGTTTCGCCCTGGGGCACGCTGCCGCGCCCAGGACTGCGCTCCTCCGCTCGCTCCGCGTTCTCGAACCCGACT
>JBGPKH010000866.1:0-2612 GCA_041485845.1 Bryobacteraceae bacterium | reverse complement strand
GGCCAGGGCGCGGTCGGCGAGCACTTCGACCGCGGCGTTGATCGTAGGATTCACTTTCGCGATCCGGTCGAGGTGCGCCTGGATCAATTCCGCGGGGGAGATCTGGCGCTCACGGATGAGGCGGGCCTGTTGCGTGGCGGAGAGCGAGAGCACTTCATTCATAGCGTGGTGAGTACCTTGTCCAGGCGCTCCAGAAGCAAGTCGGCGTCGGTGCGGGAAAAGACCAGGGGCGGCTTGATCTTGATGACGTTGTGAAACGGTCCGTCGGTGCTCAGGAGGACGCTGAGGTCCTTCATGTGGTTGACGAGCGCGTCGGCCTCGGCGGCTGCTGGCTCCGGACCACGGGCCAGTTCGAAGCCAAGGAAGAGGCCGAGGCCGCGCACGCCGGCGATCAGCGGATGACGTTGTGCCAGCTCGGCAAGGCCACGCAGCAGGTAGTCACCCGTGGTGCGCGCGTTCTCCTGGAGACCCTCGTCGCGAATCACGTCGAGCACAGCGAGGCCCACGGCGCAGGATACCGGATTGCCGCCGAATGTATTGAAATACTCCATGCCGTTGGCAAACGAACGGGCGATCGCGGGTGTCGTGACGACCGCGCCCAAAGGCTGGCCGTTGCCGATGGGCTTCCCCAGCGTGACGATGTCGGGCGCCGCGCCCTGCGTCTCGAACATCCAGAAGTGCGAGCCGGCGCGGCCGAAGCCCGTCTGGACTTCGTCGGCCACGCACACTCCGCCCGCCGCGTGGACCGCGTCGTAGGCGCCGCGGAGATACCCCGGCGGCAGGATCACCTGGCCGGCGCAGCTCAGCGCCGATTCGCAGAAGAAGACGGCGAGGTCTTCTATTGGCGGCAGGTTGAAGGAGTCCCCCGTCTTCGGAATCGGAACTACTTGCACGTGATCCGGGCGGCCGCGCCCTCCTGGACCGTTGAACTTGTAGGGACTGATGTCGATGAGCGCGTTCGTATTGCCGTGATACGCGGTGTCGACGACAACGACGCCGTCGCGTCCGGTATGCGCGCGTGCCAGCCGCAGCGCCAGTTCGTTGGCTTCGCTTCCGCTGCAAACGAGGTACACCACGCTGAGCGGATTGGGGAGCGTGGCGGCGAGGCGCTCCACATACTCGGCGAGATGCTCGTGCAGATAGCGGGTGTTGGTGTTGAGAAGCGCCATCTGCCGAGCCGCGGCCTCCACGACGCGCGGATGGCAGTGGCCCACGTGGGCGACGTTGTTCACGCAATCGAGGTAGGCGCGGCCGCGCGAGTCGTAGAGGTACTGGCGCCAGCCGCGGATGATGTGCAGCGGCTCGCGGTACGAGATGCTGAGCGACGGACCGAGATGCTTTCTTCGGGCCGCGAGCAGGTCGCCGGTAGCGCGGACAGGCCAGGAGGCCTGTCCCACAGGACTGGCGCAGGCCCGGCGGAAGACTTCGCGCGGCCAATCGGCGGGCATGGCGGCGAGTCTCTCGAGCAGCGCCCAAGCCGGCCGGTTCGAGATGTTGAGATACTCGTTCTGCGGCGCCTGGCTGGCCTGCCATGCGCAGTAGCAGACGCTCATCACGAGGCGCGTGGCGGTAAGCGTGTAGAGAGCGTCGATCTCAGGCGCGATCAGCGGGCGGTGCTGGTGATAGGCGGCGACGACCTCCCCGGCGGCTGCGATGGGGTCCTGCTGCTCGAGCATCACATAGGCCAGCGCGATGGCCAGGTCGCAGACGGTGGCCGTATGCACCATGTCGCCGAAATCGAGGATGGACGTGACGCTTGACCCGGCCTGGTCCACGAGAACGTTGTAGTCGTTGGCGTCGCCGTGGATCACGCCGGCGGGGAGCGCGCGCCAGTCGAGTTTTTCCCAGGCGTCGAGGATCGGCTCGACCAGGCGCCGCTGCGGGTCCGGGAGCAACCCGGCGTGCCGGCGGGCCAGCGAGGCGTTACGCAGATCCCAGTGCATGGAGCGTTGCGCCGCGTGATGGGAGAAGCCGGCGAGAGCGGCGTCGGTGCGGGCCAGACCGCGGCCGAGAGAGGCCAACAGCTCAGGGCTACGCGGGTGGACGTAGGCCAGGCAGCCGCCTTCCACCCAGGTGAGCAGGCGCATGAAATACGCGGCGCCGCTTTCCGAACGGACGGGGACGATTTCGTTGCCCGAAAGGGTGGGGACGGCGCGTGGCCAGGCGAGCCCGGTATCGCTTGCGGCCAGAAATCGCATGACTTTGTTCTGCAGGTCGAGTACTTCGAGCGCTTCCTCCTGGTTGGCGATCTTGAGGACAAATTGTGCTCCGGCGGCGTCGCGCAGATGGAAATTCTGATCGCGCTCGCTGGGGAGCTCGTCCGCGGCGGCGCGGAGGCCGTAGAACTCTTCCGCCAGGCGGACGGCGTCCTCGCGGGAGAAGTGGGGGGCTTTGCGGACCACGGGTGTCACACCGGTCAGGATAACTCGATAAGGGGAGCGATGTTCCCGAGACGGAATCTCCCCCGGCTGCTGCGCCCGCGCGCGTGGTTCGAGTTCCAGGTACACGGCCGGTCCACGGCCAAGCCGTGGATCGATTTGAAGGATACGCGGGAAAGCGCCGGGCTGTAGCCACGATGCGGAGGCATTAGGAACGCTCCCTACGGTCGCTGC
>JBGPKH010000865.1:0-2658 GCA_041485845.1 Bryobacteraceae bacterium | reverse complement strand
TCCACCCTGGCGGTGATCGCCGCGGTGAAGGCGGCTCTCCCGCGATTCCGCAACGTCGTGCCCGAAGACGTCGACGTCAGCCTGCAATTCGACCAGTCGCCCACCGTCACGAATTCCATCCGCAACCTGGTAACCGAAGGTCTGCTTGGCGCCGTTCTCACCGGGCTCATGGTGCTCATTTTTCTGCGCGACTGGCGCAGTGCTCTGATCGTCGTCCTGAACATTCCATTTGCCCTGCTCGCCGCGGTGGTGCTCCTGTGGGGCGCCGGGCAGACGATCAACATCATGACGTTGGGAGGGCTCGCGCTGGCTGTGGGTGTCCTGGTCGACGAAGCCACTGTGTCCATCGAGAACATTCACACGCTCATGCGGCCCGGCGTCTCGCGGGCGAGAGCTGTGCTGGAGGCTTCCAGTCAAACCGCGATTGCGCGTCTCCTGTCGATGCTCTGCATTCTCGCCGTATTTGTACCTTCGTTCTTGATGGTTGGCGTGAGCCGGCAGCTTTTTGTGCCTCTGTCCCTGGCGGTCGGCTTCTCGATGATCGCTTCCTACCTGCTATCCAGCAGTCTGGTTCCCGTGTTCTCCACGTGGCTGCTGAAAGACGCGCACGCGGAACGGCGGGAGGGGCTGTTTGAACGCCTGCGTTCCTTCTATTCGAGGTATCTCGGCTTGGTACTGCGTTTGCGCTGGCCCGTGACGCTTGCTTATCTGGCCGCGTCCCTGGGACTTCTATACTTCCTCGTGCCGCGGATGGGAACCGAGATTTTCCCCGAATCCGACGCTTCGATTTTCCGCCTTCGGCTTCGCGCTCCTTCGGGCACGCGTGTTGAGGAGACGGAACGCATCGCTCTTCGCGCCCTCAACGCGATCCAGCGCGAAATTGGCGCGGACAACATCGCCATAACCAGCGACTTCGTGGGTGTCGTACCGTCCAACTATCCCGTGAACTTGATTCATTTGTTCACCAGCGGCCCGCAGGAAGCGCTCATACAGGTCGCTTTGAAATCTCCCGCTTCGCGCAGACGGATCAGGATGGACGAGGTGCGGGAGCGGCTGCGGGCCAGCCTTCGGCGCGAGCTTCCAGCCTGTCAAATCTCCTTTGAGCCCGGTGACATCGTCGGGCAGGTGATGAGCTTTGGCTCGTCCACGCCGGTCGAAGTCGCCGTGCTGGGCGCCAGCCTTCCGGACCTGAACGCATTCGCACAAAAGATCCGGGCGCAGTTGGCCCCTCTGCCGTTTCTGCGGGATCTCCAGTTTGCTCAGGAGCTCAACTATCCCACGCTCGATATCAACATCGACCGGGACCGCGCGGGCCAGTTCGGCCTGACCATGTCGGACGTGGTGCGGTCGGTCGTCCCGGCGACATCCTCCTCGCGATTCACCCAGCCGAATTATTGGCGCGATCCTACCTCCGGCAACGCCTTCCAGATCCAGGTGCAACTGCCGCAGAATCGCATGCAAAGCATCGATGAGTTGGGAGATGTCCCCGTCATGCAAAACGGCCGTCCGGAACCCAGGCTATACGACATCGCTACCCTCAACCCGGGAACAATGCCCGGATTGATCGAACGCTACAACGGCCAGCGCGTGGTCAGCTTGACCGCCAACGTTCACGGCGTAACCCTCGGGGAAGCGTCGCGGGTACTGAGCGCTGCGGTCGCCCGGGCGGGCACTCCGCCTCGCGGTATGACGGTTTCGTTTCGCGGCCAGATCCCACCCCTGCAGCAGACGATTTCCGCTTTACAGACCGGCCTGCTTCTCGCGATCCTGGTAATCTTCTTGTTGCTGGCCGCGAACTTTCAGTCGATCCGTTTGTCGCTCGCCATCATCCTGACGATTCCCGCGGTGTTGTGCGGGGTCTTGCTGATGCTCCGGCTGACGGGCACAGCTTTGAATGTGCAATCGTTTATGGGCGCCATCATGGCTATCGGGATTGCCGTGGCGAACTCCATTCTGCTGATCTCGTTCGCCGAGCGTTACCGTCACGAAGGCAGACCGCTGCTCGAAGCGGCCCGGGAAGGCGCCGCCAGCCGCCTCCGCGCCATTCTCATGACCGCCGCCGCGATGGTCTTCGGCATGGCGCCGATGGCCATCGGAATAGGGGAAGGCGGGTCGCAGGCATCGCCACTAGGCCGCGCCGTGATCGGCGGTCTGCTGGTCTCCACCTTCGCCACACTGACAATCCTGCCATCCATCTACGCCATCTTGCAGGGCCGAGCCTCCCTCGCCTCTCCGTCTCTGAACCCGATGGATCCAACCAGCCGATACTATGACACGAATTAGAGATTTCTCTATTGCGATGATAGGGGCCCTCGCCCTTGCGCCGCTTGCCCGCCCGCAAACCGGTAGTCTCGTCGCGGTGGTGTCCAGGCAGGCATCCCGCATGGCGGAGTTGCCGGGCGAGTTTTTGCCGCTCCTCAGTGTCTCGCTGCATGCCAAGGTGCCGGGTTTTGTCGAGCGGATCCTGGTGGACCGGGGCAGCGTGGTCAAAGAGGGGCAACTGCTTGCCGAGTTAAGCGCGCCCGAAATGACGGCCCGGATTGCCGGAGCCGAGTCCAAGGTGCTGGCCTCCGAAGCCGATCGCCTGCAAGCCGAAGCCCAGCTTTCCGCCGCGCAGAGCACCTATGACCGGTTGAAGAAGGCGGCGGAAACACCCGG
>JBGPKH010000864.1:0-2669 GCA_041485845.1 Bryobacteraceae bacterium | reverse complement strand
GCCCGGCCCTAGCCGTCAGTACGTCCTAATCCGTTCACGACGCGGTCCGGGCTGGGGCTCCGGTGGATCACGGCGCACTCGGGGACAGTTCCTTCGCGGACCATATGTCGCGTTCCGGGAAGCTGCAACAAAACGCGGGTCCGAGACTGATCGCGTTCCCCAGAACCTCTAAGCCCGCCGCCGGAAAGCGGAGCGCCCGCTCACTGCGGTCTCGCCTCGAGCAGAAGGTGCTTGGCGAACTGCACGTCCAGCCTTCCGGCCGGCCCCCGTACCGTGCCCAGGTCGCGGCCGTTTTCATAGTCGCGGACGGAATAGGGGCGGCGGTCGAGACCGCGCAGCTCGACTCTGCCTTGAAATTCCGGCGCGTAAAAAGCGTAGTACATGCTGCCCCCTTTGCGAATGGCGTGGGTTTCCGGGCGGTCGAAGCCAATATCGTACAGATCGCCGCGATATTCGCCCCGCGACAGCATTTTCGCTTTGTAAAGGGAGATCCACTTCTGCCAGACCTCCTCCTTTTCGGGCGTGAGATCGTAGTTGCCGCGCCGCGCGGAACCCACCGGCCAGGTGAACTGCGTCCCCACCACGCCGCCGATCCCCAGGGTCGAGGCGAAGTCCTGCCGCCCGTCGCTCAGTTCCACGTGATCGCCGAAATAGGCGGTGGTGTCGCCGTGCAGCGCTTTGAGCGATTTTCCCTTGGTGCGGACCTGCCAGGAGTTGTGCGGATCGGACGCCACGCTCATGTTCAGGTTCGGCAGATTATAGAAGTTGAACGCGGTGCCGCAGGGGCACCATTCGATCAGTGCATCGGGTTTGATGCTGCGGGCGGTGTCGTAGATCATCTGGAAGAACTTGGCCAGGTCCTCCACGGACTCCTCCGGCCGGGCATGATGGTGGGCGGGGTTGAAACACGGCGGCACGCCATTCATGTGCTGGCCGTCGAGCTTCAGTCCGTCGTAGTTCCAATCGCGCATCATCCTGACGACCAGTTGGCGATGGTGCTCGATCACCGCGGCGTTCGCGGGGCACAGGTACCAGTCGTTCCAGTAGGAGATCTTCTGCTTCGATCCGTCGGCGTTGAGCAGCAGCTCTTCCGGATGGTTTTTGGCCAGCTCGGAATCCGGTTTCGCGGTAAGCGGCGCCCACCAGAGCTGCGCGCGGAATCCCTGGCTATGGATCTGGTCCACCAGGGCGCGCATATCGGCGTTGCCGTTTGGGAATTTGGTGTTCAGGAGGCCCCAATCGCCGTCGGAAGACTGCCAGCCGTCATCTACTCCCACCCAAGAGAAGCCGAGCTTCTTGACCACGGGCAGCGCGCCCAGCACCTGGGCGGGCGTGAAGGTCCGGCCGTAACCCCACGCGCACCAGATCGGCTCGAACGCGGACGCGGGCGCCGGCTGGAACTTCACGCCCTGCGCCTGCATCACCTGGCTGTACGCGCGCAGCGTCTGAAAATAGTCGCCCTGGTGAACCGCGGCAAAGCTGCGGAAAGTTTCGAGCGAGTCCCCCGGCTTGACGATCTGGTTGGGCTGGAAGCTCAGCCCGAGAGTGGCATGTTCCACGTCGGGCATCTCGACCGGCAGGGAAACCAGCTTGGCGGCCATCTCGATATGCCCCACGGCAAGGCCGGCGTCGCGCCGCCATACGTCCACCACGGGGGTTCCGCCGCCGTAATCGGTAGCGTTCATGCCGAGGTAATTCTCCTGTTTGAAATTGATCTTCAGCGGGAGCACCCAGTCGGGACGCCGCTGATACGAGCCGCTCTGGTACGACCAGAAGGGCGGCGCGGCGGCGCCTTCCCTGGCGGAGATCGAATACCGGTTGTTCGACCAGCCGGTCACCCGGATTTCGGAGTTTCCTTTGTTCGTGTACTGAACCCGGAAAAAAGCCATTTGCGGAAAGCGGTCGTACACCGTGACGACGACGGTTTTCTGCACCGTGCCCGCGGTCCCTGTGAGAGTGGTCTGTCTGCCGGCGCCGAGCGGACCGCGCACGCCCTGCTGCCCGCTGCCGCTCAATGCGAAATCCAGGACCTCGGCGCCGCCGATGGCGACCGTCTCCGACGGGGCGAACGGACCGAGAACGATCTCCTTGCCGTCGAACCGCGCAATTACATGGCTGTGCATGCGGTTGTCGAATTCCAGCCGGATATTCCTGGCTTCGACTTTCACGAGGCCGGCGGCGCGCAAGGCGCTCCCGGAACACGCCGCGAGGATGGCGGCACAGAAGACGGCCGGTTTGAAGGAAGACTGCTGTTTCACCAGATTTTCTCCTGACGCACTTACTGTAACGAAGACCGAAAACAGAATCAAACAAAAGACCGGTTATGGCTTTCGAACTATTGCGGGTGGGGGGCGCTGTGCCGGCCGGCGGTGGCCTCTGCCTTGGTCTTGGTGGTCTCTGGTGAATCCTTTCTGCGCCAACCGCGGCGAACGGCGATACATCCAAATCGCGGCAGTATCGGTATACTGTAAACATCGCGCATGCCCAATCTGAAACGCATTGCCGCCCAGGCAGCGGTTAGCGACTGTAAGAAAATAAGTGTAGCAATTACGGACGAGGCATGATGGTGTAGTTCCATTCGCCGTGGAAGGTGTCGGGGCGCAGTTGGATGGCGGAGAACTCCTGCTTGCCCACCTTGATCCCTTTCGGGTACTTGCCCGTGTCCAACT
>JBGPKH010000863.1:0-2683 GCA_041485845.1 Bryobacteraceae bacterium | reverse complement strand
CGGCCACGAAACCGGGCATCAGTATTTACGGCCCTCGTTGATGAGGTCCTTGATCTTCAGGCCATCGAGCGTGATGCCTTTGCGCAGTTCGCGAATATCGGCCACGGCTTCCGCGGGTGTCATTGTCCGGGTGGGGGCGGGAGGCTCCTTTTCGGCGAGGGTTTCTAAGGCGCGGGTGACAACCTCTTCGGCCGAGTGGTAGCGGCCGGTGCGGAGGTGAGCCGTGATAAGTTGCTCGCCGTGAGGGTCGAGGGTCAGGGTAAGTGCCATGATTCAGTGTAAAACGGACGTTTCAACAACGCACACCCATGCAGAATCCCGCCTCGTAGCGCCATAGGCCGCGAATATGCTTAAGGCCTCCCTGACGACGCAGGGGCGATCGATTGCGGGTACCGGGCATTTCGTCGCGGTTTAACAGTGGCCTGCGTACCGACGGGCATGAAGGCGGGGGTTTCGATAGTCCCGTGCGCGGTATGCAGGGGGCCGGCGCGGGCGCGTGTTGGGGCACTCGGCGACGATTGCGAAGGGAATTGGGCTCAAGCAGCGATTGTGGCATAGGGCGGCACGGACCGGCGGCCGCGGGGGACTTGACGAAGGACCCACTCCGGCCGTACCCGGCAACTTGCGGGACCGATCTCGCAGGGCGCCGTTTGGATCGTCCGCACCACGCGCCTTCAGGCTGCGTCGCGAACTTCTACGGTCATCTGCTTGCCCAGAGCCGCGAGGGCAGCCTGGATTTTTTCCGCCTTCGAAGCATGCTCGGGATCGAGCATGCGGCGGATCACTCGCTCATGGACCCCAAGGCGGCGGGCCAGCTCGGAATTGTTGACTTTCTGGTCGCGCATCGCCAGGTAGAGGGCCAGCTTCGGCGCTAGCCAGAGCGGCACTGGCACCAGTCGCTGACCACGCTTCGCGGCTGATGGCGTTGGGATCTCTTCGCGACGGGACAAGCGGATCGAAAGATCCGATCCGAGGGCATCTACAGCTTCTTCGATTGCCTCACGATCGTCTTTGCCATCCGTGGCGACACGTGGAAGATCCACGAACTCGACCAATATGCGGCCGTCGCTGCCGGCCTTGAACCTTGCGGGATACGTAAATGCGGACATTAGCTCCGATTTCTTTCTTCCGATCCTCAAAGGGTGGTGAATTCTTCGCCGAAGTACAAGCGGCCATGGCTGCCTTTGCCCCTGTCGGCCAGAAACTGGCAGATGACCTTCTTGCGCCGCGCCAACTTCTGTACGCGCCGCTCGAATTCCGCGCCCTTCATGCCTCTATTCTCGGACAGATCTGTCCGGACATCAAGCAGAAATGGCGGGGGTTGAGTGGAGCTGACAGACGGTAACCGTAAAGCGATCGGCGGGCTCTCGCGCCTCAGGCCCCCACGAAGCAGCCGAGCCGCAACGCCGCCAGGCGCAATCACGCTTGCGGTTCCGCGAGGTGCGGGATCCCGGACGTTCCGGACGGGCCGCATCAAAGAACCGTCGGAGCACAGCAAGACTCCGACGGCCTGTGACACAAAAAGTCAGAAGTAGAACTTCGCCGCAAGCTGGATGCGCCGCGGATCGCGCGTTCCCGTAAGGGCGCCGAACCCGAAGCGGCCGCCGGCGCCGCCCAAGGCAGTCGGCGTGTTGGTGAGCTGGCCGGCCTGGCTGAACGTCGCGCCGGTGTTGACGCCGCTAAACCGCGCATGGTTCCAAGCGTTAAACATTTCGACGCGGAGTTGGAGTTTCGCCGTTTCCCTGTGGATGGGAATGTTCTTGAAGACGGAAATGTCCCAGTTGTTGTCGCCGGGCAGGCGAATGGGATATCGCGTGGAGTCGAATCCCAGGCTTCCCTTGACATTCGGGAGCGCCAGAACGGACCCGTCCATCCACTGGGACAGGCTCTTGGGGTAGGACACCGGGCCGGTGTATTTGACGCGCGGGCCCACATCGGGCGAGCCGGTATAGCGCTCGTTCAGGTTGCCGATGCCGGCAATCGAGAAGCCGACGCCGCCCGGGGCGCCGGTCACCCAGCTAGTGATGCCGGAAACCTGCCAGTCGTTAACGATCAGTTTCCCAACCTTGGCGGCCGTGCCGCTCGACTGAATGAACTTGGGCAGATTGTAGACGTAGTTGAACACGAACACATGGGTGCGGTCGTTGTTGAGCACGTCGTAATCGGCCTTGCGGATGTCGAACGGGATGTTGGTGGTGTAGTCGTCGTTGGTGGTGCCCATGGCCTTGGACCAGGTATAGGCGAAGCCGCCAGTCAGACTCTTGCCGAAGCGGCGGTTGGCCTGAAGCTGCAGACTGTGATAGTTCGAGTTGGCGCCGAACCCGTAGGCAATGGTACTGTTATAGCCCTGATATTGGCGGTAGAAGTTCGGCTGGTTGCTGGTGGTGCCGTCGAACTTCGGGCTGGCATTCAGCGGATCCTGGTTCTGCGGCAACCAGGCGGCGCCCAACGGAATCGCGTTCTGGTTGTAGCGGTACAGCAGATGGTTCGATTCGGCTCCGACGTAGGCAACGTCGAGCAGGATGGACGCGGGCAGCTCGCGCTGGATGGTGAGGTTCCAGTTGTACGTCGTCGGGATCTGGCCGGCCCGATCGAAACCGTTGGGGCTCTGCGGGAAGAAGGTCCCGGAGGCCGCGGTCGGAATGGAAGCCAGGTTGCCATAGTAGAACTGCGGGATGGCGGT
>JBGPKH010000862.1:0-2706 GCA_041485845.1 Bryobacteraceae bacterium | reverse complement strand
GATCGTCTCGGGCGCGGCCCGATTCCTGTTGAGGAATCCCTGAAGCTGGCCCTGCAAATTGCCGAAGCCCTCGAAGCCGCGCATGAGAAAGGCGTGATTCACCGCGATCTCAAGCCGGCCAACATCAAGGTCACACCGGACGGCGTGGTCAAGCTCCTGGATTTCGGGCTGGCGAAGGTGGCAGAGGCGGCGCAGGCTTCAGCCGGAGAACCCGGCCCCACCATGTCCCCCACGCTCTCGCTGGCCATGACCCAGGCGGGCATGATTCTCGGCACCGCGGCTTACATGTCGCCCGAGCAGGCGCGCGGCAAGCCCGTCGATCGCCGCGCCGACATCTGGGCCTTCGGCGTGATCCTCTACGAGCTGCTCACCGGCGCCATGCTCTTCGGCGGCGGCGAGACGGTCTCCGATGCGCTCGCCGCCGTCCTCACCCGCGAACCCGATTTCAACGCGCTCCCCAAGGACACGCCCGCGAACGTGCGCCGCCTGATCGAGCGCTGTCTGCGCACGGACCCCAAGCTGCGCTTGCGCGATATCGGCGATGCGCGGCTGACGCTGGATGAGCCCGAGGTGGCGCAGGCTTCAGCCGGCGAACCCAGACCCGCAGCGCGCCTGCGCCTTTCCTGGATTCTCGCGGCGGTCTTCGCCCTCAGCACACTGGCGCTGGCGGTGCTGTGGCTGCGGCGTCCTGTGGAAGAGGTGCGGACGCTCAGGCTCTCGGTGCTGCCTCCGGAGAAGGCCAGCTTCGCGCCGATCAGCCTTCCCGCGGTTTCGCCCGACGGACGTCACCTGGCGTTCGCCGCGGTGAGCGAAGGCAAGACGCAGCTCTGGATACGCGATTTGAATGCGCTGGCGGCCCGGCCCCTTCCCGGCACTGATGGCGCCTACGACCCGTTCTGGTCGCCGGACAGCCGGTTTGTGGCGTTCTTTATCCCCGGCAAACTGAAGAAGGTGGATATCGGCGGGGGCCCCGCCGTCACAGTGTGCGACGCCGCCAACGGCCGTGGCGGAACCTGGAACCGGAACGATGTGATCGTCTTTACGCCTGGCTTCGCCGGGAATGCACTGTTCCGCGTTCCGGCGGCCGGAGGCACGCCGACTCCCCTCACCACGCTGGAGGACTCCGCCGGCGAGAACAGTCACCGCTTTCCCTGGTTCCTTCCCGACGGCCGCCACTTCCTCTTTACGGCGCGAAGCGCAAACCAGGAGAGGACCGCGATCTACGCAGGCGATTTGGAATCCAGGCAGCGGCGCCGTCTGTTCGCGGCCGCCTCCAACGCGGTCTACACACCGCCCGGTTTTCTCCTCTTCATGCGGGAGCGGACGGTCATGGCGCAAGCCTTCGATGCCAAGGGGCTGCGGACCGCGGGCGACCCCTTCCCCGTCGCCGAGCAGGTGGACTACGTCGAGTCGAATATTCAGGGCCAGTTTGCGGTGTCGCAAACCGGAGTGCTGGCTTACTACTCGGGCGGCGCGGCCCTGAGCGCCCAGTTAACCTGGCTCGACCGCAGCGGGAAGGCGATGGGAACTGTGGGCCCGCCCGGCCTCATGCTTGCTTCGGCCATCTCGCCGGACGGTGGAACGGTGGCACTGGAGCGCCTGGATGCGCCGTTGGGCACCTTCGACATCTGGCTTCACGACCTGGCTCACGGCACGGACTCCCGCTTTACCTCCGACCCCAGTATGGATAGATCCCCGGTCTGGTCTCCCGATGGCAGCCGCATCCTCTTCGGCTCCAACCGCACCGGCAAGTATGGCCTCTACCAGAAGCCCGCTACCGGCGCCGGGAAGGAAGAACTCCTGTATGAGACCGCAGGCTCGTCGTTACTCACCGACTGGTCCACCGACTGGTCGCGTGACGGGCGCTTCGCCATTTTCGACAGCGTGGCCCCAAAGACAGGATTCGATATCTGGGTCTTGCCTCTTTCGGGCGACCGGAAGGCGTTTCCCTTTCTGCAAACCGAATTCGCGGAAGGTAACGGGAGGCTTTCGCCGGACGGGCGCTGGCTGGCCTACGATTCCAACGAAACGGGGGTTTCCGAGGTGTACGTGCAGACGTTCCCGGGCAAGGAAGGCAAGTGGCAGGTTTCGGCCAGGGGCGGCACGCGCCCGGTATGGAGCCGTGACGGGAAGGAACTCTTCTACATTGCAGGGGACAGCAAACTGATGGCGGTGGATGTGAGGAGCGGGGTCAAGTTCGAGCACGGCGTACCCAAACCACTGTTTGAGGCGCGAACGCCGGCGGCCGCTCGATTCGACATCACTCGCGATGGCAAGCGATTCCTGCTGATCAATTCCGTGGAACAGGGGGCGAATCCGCCGATGACCGTGGTCGTCAACTGGCACGGCCTCCGTGGGGCAGGTTGGTAACCTGCGGCGGATTGGCAATCCGCCTGCCCCACCTTGCGGACAAGTAGCGGCAGTACAATAACCTCGCATGCCCCTGTCACCAGGCGACAAACTCGGGCCCTACGAGATCACCGCTCCCCTCGGCGCGGGCGGGATGGGCGAGGTGTACCGCGCCCGCGACAGCAAACTCAATCGCGACGTCGCCATCAAGGTGTTGCCCGCGGCGCTCGCCAACGATGCCCAGTACATGGCTCGCTTCGCGCGCGAAGCGCAGATGCTGGCCGCGCTGAATCACCCCAACATCGCGACCGTGTACGGCATCGAGCAGGGGGCCATCGTGATGGAACTGGTGGAGGG
>JBGPKH010000861.1:0-2722 GCA_041485845.1 Bryobacteraceae bacterium | reverse complement strand
GCCTCCGCAATCCTGAAGCTTCAGGCCGCTGGAATCCGTGATGTAGCAACTGGGCGGGTCCGCCGGATCCACGACGTGAATCTGGATATGGATGGGCCCGTGCGATATCCCGACCAAATTCGCCGGGGCGCCCGAGACTTGCACATTTGCCATGTAATCGCCGGGCGCAAGGTTGGTCGTGTTGATGTAAATGTAGTGAGTCGCGCTCCCGCCATCGGACATTGCGAATGAGCTCGTCTCGAAACTGATGGAACCGGCGATCTGCCCCACGGCCGCCCAACTCACCGTATACGGGTTGATTTCCGGGGTTCCGTTGGTATCGTTCAAGACAAACTGCACGGGTATACTGTCGGCGACCGCAGTGCCGCTCGGTACCGTGCTCGTGTAAAACCACGAATTGCCATCATCGTACGGCGAGAATCCGTTCGAGTCGGTCTGGGGCGTGAAGACCATCGTATCTTTGCTTGGTGGTCCCGCGAACAGGGCGACGGTTGCTCCCATCGCCAGAAGAAGTAGCTTGCCGGCGCAAATTCTAGTGTTGCTGCTGAAATTCATTCAATTCTCCAATTCTCACAGGTAGCGATCTGTCTTATCGCTTCCCCTGAATTCTACTGGTGAATTTCGCAAAAAATACTATGACTACTGGATGTGAGGTACCTGAGAAGGTATAGCGGTACGGTACCAAAGGCCATACACAAGGCGGGGCCTCCGCAGCCTGCGGCGGACCTTCGAAACCACTGCGGCGCAACAGTTTGCGAATACGGGGACAGGCTCCTGGAGCGGTTTTCGCCGCTGCCGGCAGGCGGCGCGAGTTTCCTGTCCCGCAAAATCTGGAGCGCGATGACTCCAGCGGCCGAAATCGGCGTCGAAGCTTAAGATCGATCGAATGCCGTGACGCTCCATGACGGCCATCTGTACCGCATCGCGGGCTCAATGTACGCTTCCGGGCGATCTCCCCGGCCGCAAAACCTCCGCTTTCTCGCCTTCCAGGCGGCATTTGGCTGGTACAAAAACAGGCAGGCGACGCATCAATGCGTCGAACTGGGCTGCCAACCCGCATCGCGGGCTCAATGTACGCTTCTGGGCGATCTCCCCGGCCGCAAAACCTCCGCTTTCTCGGCTGCGGCAGCCTTTTTCCAGCAGGTCTGCGTTGCAAGCGGAAAGGGCGATGCTCTTAGACAGAATTAACAGTAAAATAATGTTTCCCATTCCCGGTTCCCTATCCTCCCTATCACCTTACCCTTGACTCCGGGTGGCCCACGGCATAGAATCACCCCAATTGCTATTTTTGCTGGGGGGTGCCTACGGCCCCGGTGTTTTTTGGGCCTACGTAACTCTATGAAGGGGGATATTGATGAGGTTCAGTTCTCGATTTCTTTTCGGGGTGTCCGTGGTGTGCCTGGCGATTCTGTTGTGCCTTAGCGCCACGCCCGCCTGGTCTCAAGCAACCTCGAGCAGCACCGTCACCGGCTTGGTGACGGACCAGCAGAACGCCGCCGTTGCGGGCGCCGACGTCAGACTGCAAGACACCGCGACCAACAGCGTTCAGACTGCTCTGACCAACGAAACCGGCCGCTACGTCTTCGTTAACGTGCCGTCCGGCACCTACACCGTTACCATCGGCAAGTCGGGCTTCACTACGTTTAGGGTGGCGGCCCAGCAGGTGGCAATCGGCACCGTCATCACAGTCAACGCCACGCTAGAGGTCGGCTCCACGTCTACCACGGTGGAAGTCACGGCCGCGGTGGGGGCCGAATTGCAGACCAGCAACGCCGCGGTTGGTACAACGCTGGGCAGCGACGCCCTCATGCTGTTGCCCAACCTCGGACGCGATGTCTCCACCTTGGCCGTGCTGCAACCGGGCGTGACGCCCGGCGGCTTTACCGCGGGCGCCATAAACGACCAGAACACTTTCACCCTCGATGGCGGCAACAATTCCGACGACATGTCGGGCGACACCATTGGGTACCAGACCAACTTCACCGGCCAGGGCGGAACGCAGACCAACTCCGCGCCTTCTGGAGTGGTCCCCACCCCGGTCGAGAGCATCGAGGAATTCCGCGTTCAGACGTTCGGTCAAACAGCCGACTTCAACAGCTCGATCGGCAGCAACGTCCAGATGGTTACGAAGCGTGGAACCAACCAGTATCACGGGTCGGTCTACGGCTATTACTTCGCGACGAACATCGGCGCCGCCAATAGCTGGACCAACAACCACACTCCCACCACAGTGAACGGCGTCGCCACTCCGTACACGCCGCTCCCCAAGAACCATCGCAATCGCTTTGGCACCTCCTTCGGCGGAACGCTCCTGCCCAAGTTTGCCGGCGGAAAGACCTATTTCTTCTTCAACTATGAAGGCAGCCGCTTCCCCAACGTTGCCACCTACGAACGGAACGTCCCAACGCCGCTCATGCGCGCGGGCGTCATCCAGGTGCAGAACTCCAGCGGCACGTACATTCCATACAATCTCAACCCGGTCCCGGTGACTGTGGCTGGGGTGCCCTACGGTCCGGCCGCCTGCCCAACCGGTCTTTGCGATCCGCGCGGTATCGGCCTGAACCCCATCGTGAACCAGATCTGGCAGAAGTTCATGCCCCTGCCCAACAATCCGCTCGGCGGCGACCAGTTCAACACGCAGGGCTTCCGCTCGACCATCCGCGCGCCGCTGACCAGCAACGGTTACGTGGGCCGCATCGATCACGACTTCGGCGAAAAGAAT
>JBGPKH010000860.1:0-2733 GCA_041485845.1 Bryobacteraceae bacterium | reverse complement strand
CCGTGCAGTACGCCATCAGCCTGGTTTTCTACGCGTGCCAGGATGCCGCTTCCTGTCCGAGTCCCGGCGTGATCTATCAAGGGTCGACGCCGTTCAACCGCGACCAGGACATCTGGGCGCCGGCCGGCAGCACCACAGTGCTGATGGCGGTTCCCAATCCCGGATATGTGTTTGCGGGATGGGCGCCCGGACCGGGGCAGCACATACAAGGAGCCCTCGATACAGTTACGCTGAACACGCCGGTGACGGTTCACCCGATGTTTCAGGTGGCGAGGCCCATCAACCTGGCCACCGCGCCGGAGGGTTTGCAAGTGCTGGCGGACCGCGCGCCAGTGACGACGCCGGTGACTCTCGATTGGGGATGGGCCTCCACGCACAGCGTGGGTCCGGTATCGCCGCAGCAGGATCGCCTGGGCAACTGGTGGGTGTTTTCTTCGTGGAGCGACGGCGGAGCCTCGACGCACGCCTATCAAGTGGCGGAGTCGGCGCGGCCGGACACCATCACCGCAACGTACGTCGCGGGCGCCGCAGTGGCCCTGACGACTTCGCCTCCGAACCTCAAGCTCAAAATCGACGGGCGCGACAACTGGCCTTCCTATAGCTTCCTTTGGGGCATCGGAGAGACGCACCATCTGGAAGCGCCGGCGCAGCAGACCGATGCGCAGGGCCGCACCTGGGCCTTCAGCGCGTGGTCGAACGGCGGCCCGGCGGCGCAGGATCTCAGCGTACCGGCGAGCATCGCCGGCGTGGGGATGCGGCTCACCGCGGCGTACGCGGCGGTCGGACATCTGACGGTGAACAGCTCTCTTCCGGGACTGGCGGTGCAGGTGGACGGCGCGAGCTGTGCGACGCCGTGCGATATTCAACGGCCGGTGGGGACGGCCGTGCGGGTTAGCGCGCCGGCGTCGATTGCGCAAGGCGACGGAGTGCGCGCGGACTTTCTCGGCTGGCCCGGCGGCGGAAGCGAGTGGACCGCGACGCTGACCGGAGACCCGGTTACGCTCAACGCGAATTATCGTACGATGAACCGCCTGGCGGCCACCGCGACGCCGCCGGATGGCGCATCCTGGAACCTGCAGCCGGGCTCGCCGGACGGTTATTACGATACGCAAGCCACGGTGGTGGTGGCGGTCACCGCGCTGCCCGGGTATCGCTTCGGGTCGTGGAGCGGGGACCTGAGCGGGAGCAAACCCGCGGGTGTGGTGTCCATGAATACGCCGCGCTCGGTTACGGCGCGCTTGGACCGCGTGCCGTACATCGCGCCCGCGGGCGTGGCCAATGCCGCGGGAACGACTCCGCAAAGCGCCGTGGCTCCGGGATCGGTGGTTGCGATTTTCGGCGCCAGCCTGGCATCCGCGGTGACGGTGGGGCCGGCGAGTCCTCTGGCGCAGACGCTGGGAGGCATGACGGTGCGGACCGGCGATCGCCTGCTGCCGCTGTTCTTCGTCTCACCGGCGCAGATCAACGTGCAATTGCCCGACGATGTGCCGCTGGGATCGCAGGCGCTGACGGTCAGCTCGCAGGGCCAGCCCGACGTGCAGGCCAGTTTCACGGTGGCGCGAAACGCGCCCGGCCTCTTTCAACAGACGGCCGACGGCCAGTCCTTCGCGGTGGCGACACACGAAGACGGCTCGGCGGTGACCACCGATTCGCCGGCCAAGCGCGGCGAGCTGCTCACGGTCTACGGTACCGGCTTCGGGCCGGCCGACCGCCAGCGTCTGGCGGGGTTCCCGGTTCCCGCGGAGCCGCCGTACCTCATCGTGGATCCGGCCAGCGTGTCGGTGGGCGACGTGGCGGTCTCCGCGGAGAGCGCGTTTGCGGCGCCGGGACGCGTGGCCATCGATGCCGTGCAGTTTCGCCTGGGCGATGGAGCGCCCGGAGCGACCAATGCCACTCTGCGGGTGAGCTTCAACGGGCAGGACAGCAACGTGGTCCTGCTGCCGGTCCAGTAATTGTGGCGTCAAGAATAAGGAACGGGGGCGAAAGCGCCTGCGCCACCAGGGCGTGGACCGCGGCGATTGCGGTGGCGCTGGCGGCCGCAACGCTGCTGGTCTACTGGCAGGTGCGGGGCTTCGACTTCATCAACTACGACGATAACCTTTACGTGCCGGGGAATCCGCACATCAGCGGCGGGCTGACGCGGGCGGGCATCGTCTGGGCCTTCTCCACGCTCGACTATTTTTACTGGCAGCCGCTGACGTGGCTTTCCCACATGCTGGATTGCCAGTGGTTCGGGCTACAGGCGGGCCGGCATCACTTCACCAATGTGCTGCTGCACATTGCCAACTCGCTGCTGCTGTTCTTCGTGTTCCGGCGGATGACCGGCGCGCAATGGCGGAGCGCCATGCTGGCGGGACTCTTCGCGCTGCATCCGCTGCGCGTGGAATCGGTGGCGTGGGTTGCCGAGCGCAAAGATGTTCTGAGCTGCTTCTGGTTCCTGGTCGCGCTTTGGGCATACGCACGCTTCGCCGAGCGCCCCTCCGACGGCCGCTATGGGTGCGTTTTGCTGGCCATGCTGATGGGGCTGATGTGCAAACCGATGCTGGTCACCGTACCGCTGCTTTTCCTGCTGGTGGATTACTGGCCGCTGCGACGCGCCGCATTCGCAGAAAAGTTGCCGATGCTGTTTCTAGCGGCAGTGGCATCCGGCCTGACCTTTGTCGGAACCAGGCGGATGGGCGCCATGGATTGGGCCGCGGGAATCTCGCTGCAATTGCGGATTTCCAATGCGTT
>JBGPKH010000859.1:0-2770 GCA_041485845.1 Bryobacteraceae bacterium | reverse complement strand
CCACCGGCTTGCCGCGCGCCTGCTCCGGCGACATGTAGGCCGCCGTCCCCAGGATCACCCCCGCCTGCGTCATCGCCAGCGACATGGTGGGCGACATGGTGGGAGCGCCGGAAACCGCCGAAGGGGTGGCGTCCCCCGCCTTGGCCAGACCAAAATCCAGCACCTTGACGACGCCTTCGGCCGTGACCTTGACGTTCGCGGGTTTCAGGTCGCGGTGGATGATGCCTTTCTCATGCGCGGCTTCGAGAGCCAGCGCGATCTGGCGGGCATATAGGATCGCGGTAGCGGCCGGCAGCGGACCCTTCAGCTCCTCGCCCTCCACCAACTCCATCACCAGCGCGCCCTGCTCCACGCCGTAGATGGCGGCAATGTTCGGATGGTTCAGCGAGGCCAGCACCTGGGCTTCGCGGGTGAAGCGCGCCATGCGGTCGGCATCCTGCGCGAAGGCATCCGGCAGGACTTTGATAGCCACCTCGCGGCCGAGCTTGGTGTCGGTGGCGCGATAGACGGCGCCCATGCCGCCTTCCCCCAGTTTGCCGGTGATGCGATAGTGCGCGATGGTTTGCGGCGAACTCATTTTCCCCTCCGGCGCTACTTGCTCCCCTCACCCCGCAGCAGGGCGAGGCCGGAAGCGAAGTCCGCCGCAATGGGGATCACCGTACTCAGCTTGGTGAGGTCCAGCACCTCCCGCACGTGCTTTCTGGGCCCCGCCAGGACAAAGCGCCCCCCGGCACTCCTGGTGACGGAAGTGTAAAGGCCCACGATAAAGCCCATGCCCATGGAATCGATATATGGCACCTCGCGAAAATCCGCCAGCACCATGGAGCAGTTGGAGGCCTTCACCTCATCGGCTTTCGCGCGAAGGTATTCTATTTCGACGCCGGTCAGGAAACGGCCGATGAGCCGCAGAATGCAGACATCATCCTGTTTCTCGATCTCGATGAGCATAAACTTCTTCTCGGATATCGTACTACGAAACACGGTCGGTGCTTCAGGCCGAAAAACCGCTCCCTACGGTCGCGGCTCGGTTACTCCCGCTGAATCGGCACTGCCGCAACCGAGCCGCGACCAATGGGAGCGGTCACTTCTTCACCCCCGCCAGCCGCGCCGCCCTGGCACGCCGCTGCCGAGTGGTCCGGATCGGACCGGCGCAGGTGCGCTCGAGACCTGCTCTGAGATAGGATCGTTGTCATAAGGAGCTATCTGTGTTCGCAACGCAACAGGAACCGGCCGGGATTACGGGGCCCGTCACAAATTCGCAACCGCACATCCTCACGCCTGAGGCCATCCAATTTCTGGTGAAGTTATCCACGACGTTCGAATCGCGCCGCCGCCAACTGCTGGACGCCCGTCGGGCGCGCCAGTTGGAAATCGACAACGGCGTGCAGCCCGATTTTCCCGCGGAAACGGCGGAGATCCGCGGGTCGCAGTGGAAGGTCGCACCGGCGCCCGCCGATCTCATGGATCGCCGCGTGGAAATCACCGGGCCCACCGACCGCAAGATGATCATCAACGCACGGAATTCCGGCGCCAGGGTCTTCATGGCCGACTTCGAGGATTCCAACTCCCCCACCTGGGAGAACATCCTCGAAGGCCAGGTGAATTTGTGCGACGCCGTCAACGGAACCATCACCTACACCAGTCCCGAGGGGAAGCGCTACGCAGTGTGCGAGACGCCCGCCACCCTCATGGTGCGCCCCCGCGGCTGGCACCTGGTGGAAAAACATTTCCTGGTGAATGGCGAACCGATCTCCGCCTCGCTTTCGATTTCGGCCTCTTTTTCTTTCACAATGCCCGCAGCTTGATCCGCAACGGCACGGGGCCGTATTTCTACCTCCCCAAAATGGAGAGCCGCCACGAAGCGCGATTGTGGAACGACGTCTTCCTGCTCGCGCAGGACTCGCTGAGCATTTCCCGCGGCGCCATCCGCGCGACCGTGCTCATCGAGACCATCCTCGCGGCCTTCGAAATGGATGAGATCCTGTGGGAGCTCCGTGAGCACTCCGCGGGCTTGAACTGCGGCCGCTGGGACTACATCTTCAGCTACATCAAGAAATTCCGCAACCATCCGGATTGCGTGCTGCCGGACCGTTCGCAGGTCACCATGACCCGGCCGTTTCTCGCTTCGTACGTGGACCTGCTGGTGGCCACCTGCCACCGCCGCGGCGCCCACGCCATGGGCGGCATGGCGGCGCAGATCCCCATCAAGAACAACCCCGAGGCGAACGAAGCGGCCCTCGCCCGCGTGCGCGAAGACAAGCTGCGGGAAGTCAGGGCCGGCCACGATGGAACCTGGGTGGCGCATCCCGGCCTGGTCCCCCTGGCCAAAACCGTGTTCGATACCTACATGCCGTTCCCCAACCAGGTGGACAAGCTGACGTCCTCCGCGACCACCGCCGCCGACCTGGTGCTTACGCCCACCGGGACGATCACCGAAGCCGGCCTCGCCATCAACCTGGACGTGGGACTGCAATATCTGGCCGCCTGGCTGGGCGGCAACGGCTGCGTCCCGATCTACAACCTGATGGAAGATGCCGCGACCGCCGAGATTTGCCGCGCCCAGGTCTGGCAGTGGATCCGCCACGGCGCAACGCTGGAGGATGGCCGGCCGGTCACTCCGGCGCTGGTGTCCGGCCTGCTGGAGCGCCGCGTGGAAAAACTCAACGGCGCCATTCGCGAACCGCAGCTCTCCACCGCAGCCAACTTGTATCGGGAGATGATGTTCGGCGGGGAGTTCCCGGAGTTCCTGACGCTCCGCGCGTACGACTAT
>JBGPKH010000858.1:0-2786 GCA_041485845.1 Bryobacteraceae bacterium | reverse complement strand
GTTCGAGGTGAAGGATGTCTTCGAGGCCGACATTGGCGACGCCACGGTAGTCGCGCTCTACCTTCTGCCCGACTTGAATCTCCGGCTGCGCCCCAAGCTGCTCAAGGATCTCAAGCCGGGAACGCGCGTAATTTCGCACGCCTTCGATATGGGCGACTGGACGCCCTGGAAGAAGCAGGTTGTGGACGGCAGCCCGATTTACCTGTGGACGATTCCGGCAAAGTGATCCGGCCTGGATGCGCCGGGCGCGCGCTCGCGATATGCTGTACCCAGACCGGAGAGGTGAACTATGAAGCTCGGGATTCTGTTTCTTCTTTGTGGAGCGGCAACCGCACAGGATGCCGCGCATCAGCATCCGTCAGCGCCGCCCGTCGCGCTCCAACCCCTGGCCCAACAGGTGCGGCAACTGGAAGAGGCCTTGACCTACCTGGGGCAGCCGCTGCCGGCCGCCGACCACAAGCGCATCAACGAGGCCATCGGCAACGCCGATCCGGCCGCTGCGGTGGAGCAACTACAGGCGGTGCTCGATCCGTACGTACTCGCCAACGTGGATATCAATCCGGAAAGCCGCGTGAAGGTGGAGCAGGGCTCCGCCAAGCCGGAGTTGGTGGAGGCGGGCACGCGCCTGTTTCTGGTCAAGGTGACCAACAACGGGCACGTCACCGCCCCGCTCGCCGTCGCCAGCCCGAACAGCGGAAACGTCTACATCCGGTCAAACTCCAACCCGTCGCCGCCCATGCAACTCACGCCCCGCGATTCGGCCGAGCGGTGGGCGGACATCTCCCTGTACCAGCGGCCGCCCATGGGCCGCCGCCTTTCCGGACTCGCGCTCGAATACAACATTCTCGAAGTCTACAGCCGCGATGCCGGACAGCGATCGGCGAAGATCGGCTTCAACGTGGGGCAGGGGAGCCAGGACATCGGCTTCCGCAACGACGTCTCGATTCTCTTCACCGCCCTGCCCGCGCGCCGCATCACCCTGCGGGTGAAAGACGAGAACGGCAAGCCCGCGATGGCATCCTTCGTCATTCGCGACCGCCTCAACCGTCTCTACCCGAATCCCGCCAAGCGCCTGGCGCCCGACTTCTTCTTCCAGCCGCAGATCTACCGCGGCGACGGGGAAACCGTGCAACTGCCCGCGGGATATTACACCGTGCAGTTCACCGGCGGCCCCGAGTACCGGGCGCACACACGCGAGTTCGAGGTGAGCGCATCGGGACCCGGCGAGGTCTCGTTCCAACTGGAACGCTGGATCGATCCTGCGAAGTACGGGTGGTATTCCGGCGACCACCACGTACACGCCGCGGGATGCTCGCACTACATGAATCCGACCGAGGGCGTGGAGCCCGCCGACATGATCCGCCAGATTCTGGGCGAGCGCCTCAATATCGGGTCGGTGCTGACGTGGGGACCCGACTACTACTACCAGAAGCAGTTCTTCTCGGGCCAGGACAATCCGCTGTCGAAACCCGACACCCTGATGCACTATGACCTCGAAGTCTCGGGGTTCCCCTCGAGCCACGCGGGCCACATCGTGCTGCTCAAGCTGAAGGAGCAGGACTATCCGGGGGCCAAGCGGATCGAGGACTGGCCCACGTGGGACCTGCCCATTTTCCGGTGGGCGAAATCGCAGGGCGCCATCGTGGGGTTCGCGCACTCGGGATGGGGATTGCAGGTGATGAGCAAGGACCTCCCGACTTACGAAATGCCGGGGTTCGACGGCATCGGCGCCAACGAGTATATCGTCGATGTGACGCACCCGAACGCCTTGGATTTTATTTCGTCGGTGGATACGCCGTATGTGTGGGAGCTGAACATCTGGTACCACACCCTCAATGTCGGGTTCCGCACGAAGATCGCGGGTGAGACCGACTTCCCGTGCATCTACGACGGGCGGGTGGGAATCGGGCGCACGTACGCCAAGCTCGGCGGGCCGCTGAGCTACTCCTCGTGGCTGGATGGGCTGCAATCGGGGCGCAGTTACGTGTCCGACGGCAAGACCCACCTGATGGATTTCCGGGTGAACGCGGCGGAGCCGGGGAGCGAGCTGAAGTTGCCCGCACCCGGAACCGTGACGGTCACGGTGAAAGCCGCGGCGTACCTCCCCGAGATTCCCGACGCGGCGATTCGCAATTTGCCATACGACCAGAAGCCGTACTGGGACGTGGAGCGCGCGCGCGTGGGCGATACGCGCAGCGTCCCCGTGGAGATCGTGGTCAACGGAAAGGCCGTGGCGCGGCAGACGCTGGTGGCGGACGGTCAGCCTCGGGACCTGAAGTTCCAGGTGCCGGTGAGCGAGAGCAGTTGGATCGCCGCTCGTGTGCTGCCGGCGGCGCACACCAACCCGGTGTTCGCGCTGGTGAGCGGCAAGCCGGTGCGCGCGTCGCGGGCCAGCGCCGAGTGGTGTCTCAACGCCGTGAATCAGTGCTGGACGCAGAAGTCTCCGCGGATCTCGGCCAGTGAGTTGGGAGAGGCGAAGAGGGCGTACGATCACGCGCGGGACGTCTATCGGCAGTTGATTCAGGAGTGCGAGCGCTAGTGGGACAGGCCTCCCGGCCTGTCCGCCGTCTGAAGGCCGACGGATGACAGACGACAAAAACCGATCGTCTGTCCCTTAACCGGCTAGGCTTTTTCGGGGACTGTGCCCCGAAAATGTGGCCCCTTCGGGGCAGCTCCAGGCGTGCGCTTTCGTCCTTGCGGTCAAGCGTGTTGATCAGCAGCCCCAGACGTTTGTCGGCCAGCCTCAAATAGGTGAGAAGCTGCTTCTTGTGCACCGGCGCGATGGT
>JBGPKH010000857.1:0-2821 GCA_041485845.1 Bryobacteraceae bacterium | reverse complement strand
CGAATCCGCGACAGGCGCTGCTTGAGTAGCTCGTCTTCCAGCGACAAAAAGGGCTCCTTAGGAGGGGAAATAAGCTATTATAAGTCTTCGTTTGCGACGGTCCATCTCCATTATCATCCCTGCCTACAACGAAGAAACACGCTTGCCCGCCACGCTGAAGACCGTGCAAGCCTGGCTGGCTGCCACGGCATGGGACTTCTCCGAAATCGTTGTGGTTAACGACGGCTCCCGCGACCGCACCGCCGGCGTCGCGCGCGATGCCGGAGTCCGCGTGTTGGAAAATCCCGGGAATCGCGGTAAGGGGTACTCCGTAAAGCACGGAGTACTCGAAGCGAAAGGCGAGTGGATCCTGGTCACGGACGCGGATCTTTCTGCACCGGTCGAGGAGCTGGACAAGTTGTGGAGCGCCGTGGAGCGCGAGAAGGCCCAGGTGGCCATCGGCTCGCGCGCGGTGGACCGGTCGCTGGTGGGAGTACACCAGCCGTTGGCCCGCGAGATGATGGGGCGGTTATTCAACCTGGTGATGCGCGTGAGCACCGGGCTGCCGTTCCACGATACGCAGTGCGGATTCAAGCTGTTCGAAGCGCAGGCCGCGCGCGAGGTCTTCCAGCGCCAGTTGATCGATGGTTTCGGTTTCGACGTGGAAGTCCTGTACATTGCGCAGCAGCTCGGCTATCGCGCGCTCGAAGTGCCGGTGCGCTGGGACAACGTCATCGGCACCAAGGTGAGCATGTGGCGCGGCGCCGCGGCCTTCCTGGAGCCGATCGCGATACGCTGGAACGGCCTCAGGGGCAAGTACCGGTAATCTGTGGGACAGACGCTTTCGTCTGTCAATCCGGCGCGGAGTTCTCCGCGCTCGCCACACGCTGCGCGCTTCTGACGTGTCGCGGCCGCACGCCAAAGAAACCCCTCGGCTACACTCTTCTCGGCCCCCTCTGGGCTCGAACCACGCAAACGACACCATGGCCCCAAGCCGCCACCGGTCCCCAGGGTTTTTCCTCGGCGCCTCGGCGTCAAAATGAAAGCCCCGCTGGTCCGGGGTGCGGAGCCCCACCCCCCGATTGTTATACTGGCATCTTCCATGCTAAGAGTCCGTTTCGCGCCATCTCCCACCGGCTTTCTCCACATTGGCGGCGCGCGCACCTTCATCTTCAACTGGCTCTACGCGCGCCACCATGGCGGCGCCATGATCCTGCGCATCGACGATACCGACGCCGGCCGCAACACCGAAGCGTCTCTCCAATCCATCTTCGAAGGCCTCCGCTGGCTGGACCTTGGCTGGGACGAAGAGTACAAACAATCGGAGCGCCTCGCGCTGCATCGCCAAATAGCCGAGGCGATCTTCGCCAACGGCCTGGCCTACCGCGACTTCACCCCTGCGCAAACCACCGAGAGCGAAAAATCGGGCGCCCAGGGAACCTGGCTCTTCAACGCCGGTATGCGCGAAATGTCCCGCGAAGAGAGCGATCGCCGCGCCGCTGCCGGCGAGCCCTTCGCCCTGCGTTTCCGCGTCCCCCGCGACCGCGAGCAGTTCGTGCGCTTCGCCGACGCCGTCTACGGCGATCAGTCCAAGTCCACCGCCGATATCGAGGACTTCGCCCTCCTCCGCAGCGACGGCATGCCGACCTACCACCTGGCCTCCTGCGCCGACGACGCCGACTTGCGCATCAGCCACATCATCCGCGGCCAGGACCACATCACCAACACTTTCAAGCACGTGCTCATCTTCGAGGCCGCCGGATTCGCGCCGCCGCAATTCGCGCACCTGCCGCTGCTGGTGGCGCCCGACGCAACCAAGCTCTCCAAGCGCCGTCACGGCCCTGTCGTCTCGGTCACCACCTATCGCGACGCCGGCTTCCTGCCCGAAGCTTTCACCAACTTCATCTGCCTGCTCGGCTGGTCGCCGAAAAACGACCGCGAGCAGATGACCCGCCAGGAGCTCATTGAGGCGTTTTCGTTCGAGGGGATAAATCGCAGCAACGCGGTGATCAACTTCAAGGAAGAGGACCCGTTCGATCCCAAGGCCGTGTGGCTCAACGCCGAGCACATCCGCACCATGGCCGTGGAACAACTGGCGGACCGCCTGATGCCCTTCGTGGGGCATCTCACCGGCCTGCCCACCATGTTGCGCATCACGCCGCTGATCCGCGAACGCATCAAGCTGCTCCGCGACGTCCTGACCGTCGCTGACTTCTTCTTTGCCGCCGAGCTTCCGCCCTACGATCCGGCCGAGCTGATCCCCAAGAAAGGCGATGCCGCCCTGGCTCTTCGAGTCCTCGAGAAGGCCCGCGAGGCGCTGGCGGCCGCCGAGTTCTCACACGACGGACTGGAGACCGCGCTGCGCTCCGCTGCCGAAGTTCTCGGCATCAAGGCCGGCCAGATGTTCGAGCCGATCCGCGTGGCCGTCTGCGGCCGCAAGACGGCGCCGCCGCTTTTCGGTACCCTGGAAGTACTGGGCCGCGATACCTCCCTGAAGCGCGTTGGCAAGGCCATCGAAAAGCTGAAAACCATATGACTCCCACGACGGGCCCGTCGCATTTCGTTCGCGACATCATTCTCGAAGATCTCAAAACTGACAAGTACGGCGGACGCGTGCACACGCGCTTCCCTCCGGAGCCGAACGGCTACCTGCACATCGGCCACGCCAAGTCCATCTGCCTGAATTTCGGGCTCGCGGCGGAGTTCGGGGGCAAGACCAACCTCCGCTTCGACGACACCAACCCCGAGAAGGAAGAGACCGAGTACGTCGACTCAATCATGGAGACCGTGAGGTGGCTCGGCTTCGATTGGGAAGACCGCCTTTTTTACGCTTCCGACTATT
>JBGPKH010000856.1:0-2825 GCA_041485845.1 Bryobacteraceae bacterium | reverse complement strand
TCGATTTGTTCTGGCGTCAGCCCTTCTGCATTCTCCATGTGAATTCGCATCCACCTGTTAGGGTGGCAAGATTCCGATTTCAGGATCATCTTGCTTTGGAAACGAACTCCATTTCAGGATCATCTTGCATTGGACAATTCTAGGAGGCCTGTCCCCCCTCAATTCGGGTAGAATAGGGGATTCTCCGAACCTGCATGCAAGGTAAACGAGCCCTCATCACGGGAATCACCGGCCAGGACGGTTCCTACCTGGCGGAACTACTGCTTTCGAAGGGGTACGAGGTCCACGGCATCGTCCGGCGGGTGGCGATCGAGGATCCGGAGCACCGGCTGAGCCGGATCCGGCACTTGCTGGACCGTTTGGAGCTGCACGCCGGTTCGCTCGAGAGTTACGCGAGCATCCACGCGGTGGTGGAGGAAGCGCAGCCGGACGAATGCTACCACCTGGCGGCGCAGAGCTTCGTCACGTATTCGTTCGACGACGAGTTTTCCACGCTGAACACGAATATCAACGGCACGCACTTCACTCTGTCGGCGGTGAAGCGGCTGGCGCCCAGGTGCCGGTTCTATTTTGCGGGATCGAGCGAGATGTTCGGGGCAGTGGCGGAAACACCGCAGACGGAGGAGACGCGCTTCCGGCCGCGGTCATGCTACGGCATCAGCAAGGTGGCGGGCTATGAGCTGACGCGGAATTACCGGGAAGCCTACGGTATCCACGCGAGCAGCGGGATCCTGTTCAATCACGAATCGCCGCGCAGGGGCTACGAATTCGTCACCCGCAAGATCACGGCGGCGGTAGCGAAGATCGCCACCGGACAGGCATCGAAGGTGCACCTGGGGAACCTGCAGGCGCGCCGGGACTGGGGGCACGCGCGGGAGTATGTAGAAGCCATGTGGCTGATGTTGCAGCAGGATCGGCCGGACGATTACGTGGTGGCCACGGGCGAGAGTCATTCGGTGGAGGAGTTTGCCGAGATAGCGTTTTCCGAAGCGGGGCTCGACTGGCACGATCATGTAGTGGTCGATCCCACGCTATATCGGCCGAGCGAGGTTCATGTGCTGCTGGGTGAAGCGGCCAAGGCCAGGCGGGAACTGGGGTGGACTAGCAAGACGTCGTTCCGCGGACTGGTCAGCGAGATGCTCGCCGCGGATCTCCGGGCACAGAGGTATTCGCCGGTAAATGCAGTGGCAGGTTAGTCGAGCGTGGAATTCTCGGAAGACATCTTCAAGAGACGGATCGCAGCGTTGCTGCCCGCCAAGGCCGCAGCCCGTGGGGTGAACGGGCACGGCGAGCCGAACTCTGCCTTGCCCAATCACGACCCAGCCGACTTGAGCGGCTTGTGGTCCATCATCGACGACGAACAGTTTGTGCAGGAGGCCTATCGCAGGATTCTGGGCCGCGAGGCGGACGTTTCCGGGTTCGTCAACTACCTGGAACTTCTGCGCCGGCATGTTCCGCGCCGGACCGTGGTGCTGCAACTGGTCAACTCCGACGAGGCGCGGCGAAGAGGGGTGCGCTTCGTGGGCATTCCGGGGTCGGTATCGGCCACGGGCCGGCGGGTGGCCTTCGCGCCGCTGCGCCACTTCGCCGGACGCATGATTTCGCAAGCGCGCGAACTGCTGCGGCGGCCGTTGTACGCGCGATTCGACTCCATCGATCACAAGCTCAACTTCGTTTTGCACGACGTCACGGCCAAGGCCGACGGGCTGTCGGCCAAGACGGACGAATCGCTGTGGACGGTTTCGAAGAAGCTCGACACTTACGTAGCGGATTTGCAGGAATACCAGATGCAGATCCGGCGTGTGCTCAGCCAGGAGAGCGCAGCGACCACGGAGGCGCTCGCGCGGGCGGCGGTCACCTTCGATCAGACACTTTCCGCGATTGCGAAGAAGCTCGATATGTACGCCGCCGAAGTGCGGCAAGAGACCGGGGCTAGTGTCGAAGCAGTCGAGCGGCGAATTGGCGAGGTCGAGGGGGGATTGGTGGGCCGGAAGGGCCGCTTGCCTTCCCCGGTGGTCGCCGCAGGCAATAACATCGTGGCCGCGGAAGTCGACGGCTTCATCCTGGGCATGCCGGGTGAGGAGTGGCGCATGGCCGCCTACTACGCCTTCCGCGGTGTGATGGAACCGGGCCTGACCCGCTACTTCCGAAGCCTGGTGCAACCGGGCATGGTGGTAGTGGACGTGGGCGCCAACATCGGCATCTACACGCTCTACGCCGCGCGGCGACTGCAAGGGAGCGGTAAGATCTACAGCTTCGAACCGACGCCGCGGACCTACGGGATCCTGAGGGATAACGTGCAGGTCAACGGATTCCTGGAGCTCGGGATCGTCGAGCTGCGGCAGGAAGCCGTGAGCGATGCGGCAGGGACGGCTCAGTTGACGGTGTTCCCGGACGATGGGGGGCACAACACGCTTTTTGGCGATGGCGGCGAGCGGATCGAGGTAGCCACCATCAGCCTGGACGAAGCCATGCAGGCGGAGCCGCGCGTGGATGTGGTGAAGATCGATGCCGAGGGCGCCGAGCCCCTGATTCTCCGCGGCATGCGGGAGATCATCGAGCGCAGTCCGGGCATTCGGATTCTCATGGAGTTCGCCCCCGTGCATCTGCGGCGGGCTGGGGTGGAACCGGGCTGCTTCCTGGACGAGATCGCGTCGCTGGGGTTCGCGGTGCGGCGCATTCACGACGAGACCGGCGAACCCATGGAGAGCACGCGCGATGAGCTGATCGCGGCATGCTCGGCCAACCTCCTTCTGGTTCAACTGCAAGGGGAGTTGGCCCGTCCGGGAGGACATGCTTGAAAGAGCGTGTCGTGATTCTCGGGG
>JBGPKH010000855.1:0-2847 GCA_041485845.1 Bryobacteraceae bacterium | reverse complement strand
GTAGAGCCGGTCCATGGATGCCAGGACTCGCGACGATCCCGACTGCACCGGCAAGTGCACGTGATCGCAGAGCACCGGGTTGGCGTCCATGGCGTCCACGATGCCGCGGACGAAATCGCGCGGGTGGGACGTGGTGTAGCGGACGCGCCGGATGCCGGCCACTACGGCAATGCGCCCGAGAAGCGTGGCGAAATCCCAACCGGCGGACGAAGGATCGCGGTAGCTGTTCACGTTTTGCCCGAGCAACTGAATTTCAGTGTAGCCGCGCTCCGCCAGGCCGCGGGCTTCCGCCATGACGCTCTCGCTGGTGCGGCTGCGCTCGGGGCCGCGGGTGAAGGGCACGACGCAGTAGGCGCACGACTTGTCGCAGCCTTCGATGATGGTGATGTAGGCGCGGTGCGGATTGTCGCGGCGCGTGAAGGGCGTGTCGAAGGTCTCATCGGTATCGAGACTGAGGCCGGTGACGCGCCGGTTTCCAGCCTCGAGCTGCACCAGCATCTCGCCCAGGCGCGTATAACTGGCCGACCCGGCCACCAGGCTGACGTGCGGCGCGCGGTCGAAGATCTTTTCGCCCTCCTGCTGGGCGACGCATCCAAGCACTCCGAAGACCTTGCCCTTGCCGGCCTCGCGCTTGAAGTTTTGCAGGCGGTTGAAGACCTTCTGCTCGGCCTTGTCGCGGATGCTGCACGTATTGTAAAGGACCAGCCCGGCAGCTTCGGGCGTCTGCACCTGCGAATAGCCCTGCGCCATGAGCGTGCCGATCACCTTTTCGGAATCGTGCACGTTCATCTGGCAGCCGAAGGTTTCGATGTAAAAGGTTTTCCCAGACACTCCCTCTATTGTAAGCTGATTCCGTATGGCACCCCCGGAACGCGCCGTGATTCCCGTGAGCCAAGGGCTGCGGCCGAAGCGGCCGCGGTACAACACCATGAGCTTCCCCCAGGCGCTGCGCGATGCCATTCCCACGATGCCGCGCTGCTGGGGCCGCTCCCTGGAACTGGCATCCATCGATGGAGATTGCTGTAACTCTGCCTTCTATGGGCGGCAGGTCCGGCTCAAATTCCAGGTGCGGGAGACAGGGAAGCTGAAAGGCGTGTTCGAAGTGCAGGCGCAGTTGAACCTGGAGGCGGCGCGGGCGCTGGCCAAGACGTTGACGGACTTGGTGGAGCAGGCCGAGCGCATGCCGCAAACGTTCCCGTGAGCCACGCGGTTACGAACCGGGTTGGAACACCTTCTGCGCAAACTCGTTGAGCGCGTGCCGCCAGACCTTCCACTCATGTGCGCCGGGCGTCGCGTACCAGGCGTATTTGATCTTGTGCTGCTTCAGGAGGTCCGCCAGGTCGAGCTGTCCGGGAAGCCGCGGGTCTTCGTTCCCGCAGCTCAGAAACAACAGCTTGAGCTTCTGGTTGACGTCGTCGGGACGATCGAGGAAGCCCGGCAGGTGCTGGTCGAGCCGGAACTCCGTGTCGCTGACCAGCCCCGAGCTGAATTCGCCGACCCACGCGAACAGGTCCATGTGCTTCAGCCCGATGGTGAACGCCTGCCCGCCGCCCATGGAGAGTCCGGTGATGGCGCGGTTTTCGCGGCCCGGCGCGACGCGGTAGGTCTTCTCGATCATCGGCAGGATGTCGGCCAGCAGCTCCTGGCTGAGTAGCTCGATGCCCGCGGGCGAGCTTCCGCCGCCCCACGTGCCGTCGGTGTCGCCGTTGGGCATGACGACGATCATCGGAGCGGCCTTGCGCTGCGCGATCAGGTTGTCGAGGATCACGCCGGCGCGGCCGGTGTCGCTCCAGTTTTCCTCGGTGTCGCCGCTGCCGTGCCGCAGATAGAGCACCGGGAAGCGGCGGTTCGGCTCGATGTCGTACTGGGCCGGCGTGTAGACGTAGAGCTTGCGCTGCTTTTTGAGGGGAGTCGAGAGATACATGCGAATCTGTAGCGCGCCGTGCGGGACGGCCTGCACTTCATCGAAGCGGGGCGGATTGCGGGGCACCTCGACGACGCTGGCGTCGAGCGCACGGCCATTTTTCAAGTTGGGATTTCCCGGATCGAGAATGCGCACGCCCTCGACCACGAAATTGTACTGGTAGATTTCGGGCACGACCGGGCCGACGGTCGCGGTCCAGACGCCGCCGGCGTCCTTGGTCATGGGCTTCGACCCGGCGAAAGACAGGCTGACCTGGGTGGCCTGCGGAGCGCGCAAGCGGAAGGTGATGGTGCGGTCGGGATGGACCTCCGGCGAAATCAGCCGTGGTTGTGCGGACGCGCCGCCGCTCGAGTGGTAAGTGTTCTTCGGTCGCGGCGAATCCTGCGCCGCGAGCAGGCAGATCGACACGATTGCGGAGGGGATGAAGCGCTTCATGGCTGCACCGATGATAACGCCGTTGCGGCCTGGCAAGGGCTTCCGGCTGGTAGCCTGCGAATAGGGGAGTTCCTGGAGAGAAGACAGAATGGCGGCGGCATTGGCGAAGCTCAGGACCACTCCTACCTTTATATCGAGGCGCACACCACGATTCTTCGCAGGCCGGACGGTCTGGCGCAGATCGAAGGCAAGGTGGTCATCGACCGCCGGAGCGGCGATGTCTGGGGCTTCCAGACGGCATCGTCCGCCCCCTATCCGGTAAACACGAGCGACAACAAGCCGCCGGTGTCGAAGCCCATGTATGTACCTGGGGAAATTCGATTTCAGGGGCGGAATTGCCGCCATGATCTCTTCCGGCCGGCAGCCTTGCTCGCTTCAATTGGGCCGCCCCTGATCAGGGGCGGAATTGCCGGTGAAGTGGGACGTCCGAGCGGTCGCGATGACGCTTCAATTGGGCCGCCCCTGATCAGGGGCGGAATTACGACCGG
>JBGPKH010000854.1:0-2853 GCA_041485845.1 Bryobacteraceae bacterium | reverse complement strand
TATCCTGGTGACGCGGGACGGCACGCCCAAGCTGCTGGATTTCGGCATCGCCCGGTTTCTGGCGCAGGAGGGCGAAGCCACCACCACCCTGCTCCACCCCATGACCCCGGACTATGCCAGTCCGGAGCAGGTGCGCGGCGAATCTCCCGGCACCTCCAGCGATATCTACTCGCTGGGCGTACTGCTCTATGAACTGCTGACTGGAAGACGGCCGTACCGGCTGGCCGGCAAGCGGCTCGACGAAGTGCTGGCCACGGTCTGCGAGAAGGAGATCGAAAAGCCCCGCACGGGCGCCGCGGATCTGGATGCCATCATCCTCAAAGCGCTGCAAAAGGAACCGCAGCGGCGCTACCGATCGGTGGAGAAGCTGGCGGCGGATGTGGGCTGCTATCTGGAAGGCCGGCCGGTTTCGGCGCGCCCGGACACGTTTTTCTACCGCGCGCGGAAATTCGCGGTCCGCCGCGCGATTCCCCTGGCCGCGGTTGGCGCGGTCCTCGCGGTAGCGTCGGCCGGAGCCCTCTCGACACTGGCGCAATCGCGGCGCGCGGAGCGCCGCTTCAACGAAGTCCGCACGTTGGCGCACTCCCTTCTGTTCGATGTGTACGATTCCATCAGCGTGTTGCCCGGCACATTGCCTGCTCGCCGCCTGTTGGCGAGCCGCGCGCAGCAATACCTGGACAGCCTCGAGCGAGAGGCCGGCGACGATTCCGCGCTCACGCAGGAGCTGGCCGAGTCCTACCTGCGGCTGGGAGACGTACGCGGCAGCCCGTATACCGCGAATCTCGGAGATACAGCCGGCGCCCTCGAGAGCTACCGGAAGGCACAGGTGTTGATCGAAGGGGAGGCGATGCGCCACCCCAACGATACCAGGGTCCAGGAACGGCTTTGCCTGGTTCACCTCAACCTCGGCCGGGTGCTGACTCGCCAGGGGAACGCAAAGGCGGCGATCGAGGTGTTGCGCCAAGCGATTGGAACCGCCGAGGCGCTGTGCGTGCGTCACCCGCTCGATCTCCCCTGGCGCGAGAAGCTTTCGCGGGCATATATGCATCTTGGCGAAGCGCAAGATGTCGCGGCCGGGCAGAGCGGGTCGCTACCCGGCTATCAGGAGGCGTTGGCCACCTCTCGCAAAGCGCTTGAGATTCTGGAAACTGCCGGTCCACACTCCGAAGACTCTTGGCGAAGGAGTCTGCAATCGAGGTATTCTCGAATCGCCTACGCCCTGTGGGGGCTGGGCGAGCGCACGGGCGACCCTTCCTACTACCGGCAGGCGCTCGACTACGAACTCAAGATCGATGCGTTCAATCGCATGGAGGCGGCGGCCCATCCCGAACTGCCGTATCGCCGGGAGATCGCCGACGTCCTGACTTCCATGGGCCTGAGCCGCTGGAAATGCTGCCGCGACCTGGCCGGTGCGAGGCGCGATTTTGACGAAGCTCTGAAGAGCTTAGAGCGCCTCACTGAGGAAGATCCGGACAACCTGGAAGCGCGTCGCGACCTCGCCAACGGCTGGTACGGTCTGGGCAAGGTTCTGGGGGAAGCCGGCCAGCGAAAGGAGGGCTTGCAGACAAATCGAAAGGCCTTGGCGATTTTGGAAGAACTGGGCCGAGCCGACCCCAGCAGCGGCGAGAATGCCGACGTGCTGGCGCGCGTGCGCACCCAGATCGCGGCGCTCGAGGGCGGGCCCAGAAAGTCCAACAACCCGAAATGGTGACGCTTCCGTGCTGCCGGATTTGGGACACCGTGTCCCAAATCCGGTTCACGAGGTGTTTGGAATCAATGGTTTGCCAAAATCGTTTGGGACACCGTGTCCCAAATGAGGGTTGGGCGATCCGGCCTTCCGGGCTTTCGATTTTCCTCCAGTTGCACTCTCCACTACGTTTCGGTTATCCTGTAATGGTTCGCGAGTACAGCTTTCTGCTCCTGCGCTACCACTCGTCTGTAAGGCGGGTCCGGCCAGGGGTGAGGCCCCGAGGTTTCACCGGTTACGCCGAATTAAACATGGGCCTGTCCAAAGTAAGTGATCCTCGCTGTTTGCGACCTTGGTTTTTCTGGGGTTGTCTTTTCGATCCCGGTCGTTAGTGGGTTGCGCCACTTATTAGATTTATATCGCGAAGAGGAAATTCGTGCCGACGTTTAACCAACTTGTGCGTAATGGGCGGAAACCGCCACGGTGGAAGACCTCCAGCCCGGCCCTCAATAGCTGCCCGCAGAAGCGTGGAGTGTGCACGCGCGTTTATACCTCCACCCCCAAGAAGCCGAATTCGGCGCTCCGTAAAGTCGCCCGCGTGCGGCTGACCAACGGAATCGAAGTGACCACGTATATTCCCGGGGTGGGACATAACCTCCAGGAACACTCCATCGTGCTCATCCGCGGCGGTCGTGTGAAGGACCTCCCGGGCGTCCGCTATCACGTCATCCGCGGCGCGCTGGATACCGCCGGCGTGGCCAACCTCAAGCAGAGCAGGTCGAAGTACGGGGCGAAGAGGCCCAAATCGTAGGTACTTATGCCACGCAGAAGAAGAGCCGTTATTCGTGAGGTACTGCCGGATCCGGTCTACAACTCCACGCTCGTCGAGAAGTTCGTCAACTCGATGATGTGGCAGGGGAAGAAGAATACCGCCCAGGGCATTTTCTATCAGGCCATGGACAAACTGCGGGAGCGCACCAGCGACGATCCGCTCAAGGCGTTCAAGAAGGCTGTGGAGAACGCCAAGCCGCTGCTCGAAGTCAAGACGCGGCGCGTGGGCGGCGCCAACTACCAGGTGCCGATCGAGGTGCCGCAGAACCGCCGGACCTCGCTCGCCATGCGCTGGATCATCACCAACGCGCGCGGGCGCGCCGAAAAGGGTATGG
>JBGPKH010000853.1:0-2870 GCA_041485845.1 Bryobacteraceae bacterium | reverse complement strand
TGCCGCAGTTCGGCCCATCAATCCGAGGAGCCTCATCGCGGAGTGGCCATCCATTGCACTTCCGGTGCCCTTACACCGGCTTCCGGCTGTATCGAGTCGCCGCAAGGTGCAAGTGGCGGGTTTTTACTGTCTGAATCGCAGCCGTCTTAAAATGGCAGCGCCGCTGGCGGTTGGCGTCGTGCGTAAGGTAGTGTCCGCTCATATAGATCACTTCCAGCCAGTTGCCCGCCGCGCTGCTTCGCCCGACCAACGCAATCTCTTCACGCAACTCGGCGCGGCGCTGCCGGCGTTCTACAACGCCACGGTGAAGCTGGGTGTGGCCCAGCAGGTCACCACGTTTGCCAAGTCCGATTTCGGCCGCACTTTCCAGCCGAGCTCGGGCGGCGGGTCCGACGACGCCTGGGGCAGCCATCATCTGGTGATCGGAGGCGCGGTGCGGGGCGGCGAGGTGTACGGCGCGTTTCCCGAGTTTGCCCTGGGAGGCCCCAGCGACGCCGACAATCGCGGGGTGTGGATTCCTGCCACGGCGCTCGATCAATAGGGCGCGACGCTGGCTTCGTGGTTCGGCCTGGGATTGAGCGACTTGAACGCGGTGTTCCCCGACCCGCCGAATTACACGCCCAGCACGAATCCGGGATTTGCGCAGGGTCGCGGGGGTGGGAGCAATTCCGCAAGCCTGGTGCATGCCGAGGGCCTTGTAGACTTCGCCCATCCTGACAGATGAAATCAGGTCGAGCGCTTCGTAAAGACCGAGTCGTTGTCTCCGCGTCAGAGCCCTGAGTGCCAGTGTACTGTGGATCGCTGCGAATTGAGGCAGGACCCTCGGGAGAATTTGGGGAAGGTCGAGTCCACTCGCGAGAAACGTGGCACGTCCAAAGGCCGGCGGCAAAGACCGCCGGCACCACGCGCTGCCCCCGAGCTGCAGCCGGGCAATCAAATCAGAACTCGGTTTCGTTATCGGTAGCAAGGGGAACGGCCTCCAGGGCCGCGGGGTATTCGGAAATGGGACTAGGTTCGTTTGGTACGCCGGCGACACGCAGAAGGAGCAGGTTGTGGAGGGACCGCTGGTACATGAGGTGGAGTCGCGTTTCGTAGCGGTGGATCAGACCCAGGGCCGGGGTGTTCGCAAGGGTTGTGAAGGCGGCGGTCATGCGATCGACCTTGTCGGATTCGTCGGCGTCGACCGCGTTATCGAGCATACGGGTTTCGAAGGCCCAGGCACGGCGCATGCGCCAACTGGCGGCTGCCATCTCCTCGACCATGCCGAATTCCACGTCGTCGAGGGGCTGGAGCCGGTCCACGAGTTGGCTCAGGTGGTCTTCGAAAGCGTCGGCCGATTCGTCCTTCATCACGACGATTTTCGCCAGCAGTCCGTGGTTGATGGCGTTGCGAGATGAGCGTTGCTTTCCCTGCGGTGTGGCGGGACCCTGGGAGCGGGCTCCATTGGCGCGAGAAGCCAAGATCCGACGAAGTGACGACATGAGAAATTGCCCCTAATTCAAATATACCATACGAATTAAGGGAAGATATTGTCAGGAAACCGACCAACTTGACGGGAAACTCATGGGTGAAGAGAAGGCGGTCACAGGCAAAGTAAGAAAGTCAAAAATAACCGTAAGGTCATTTGTATTCAACGTCTTGATGGCCTAAATCCAGGCAGTTTACGGAGTTTTCGGCCTGATTTTTCAGTATCGTATGGTTTAGTCAGTAGTGTGGAATACTAACAAAAACAATCAAATAATTCATCGTTCCACGCGGCGCACGGAGCAAGCAGAGGATGCGAACGAATGGGTAAGGACCCGTCTCGGGTTCCAGCCAGACGCCGCACAGGAACGGGTGCTGGGGACGACCAGCAAACGAGGGCTGCTGAATTGCAGCCGTCAGTGGGGAAAATCGACCATTACGGCGGCAAAGGCGGTCCACCAGGCGTGGAGCGCGCCGGAGAGTCTGACGCTGGTGGTGAGCCCGAGCGCGCGGCAGAGCGCGGAGTTCCTGCGTAAGGCGGCGGACTTCGTGCGGATGTTGGGCATCCGGACGAAGGGAGACGGCACCAACGAGATCTCGATTCAGTTTCCAAACGGCTCGCGAATCGTCGGGTTGCCAGATAGCGAGGCGACGATCCGCGGGTTTTCGGCGGTGGCGCTGCTGCTGATCGACGAGGCGTCACGGGTGAGCGATGAATTGTATCGCGCGGTCCGGCCGATGCTGGCGGTGAGCCACGGGGCGCTGTGGCTGATGAGCACGCCGTACGGGAGGCGCGGTTTCTTCTACGACGCCTGGGCCAGCGGGGGCGATTGGGAACGGATTCGGGCGCCAGCCACGGAATGTCCGAGGATCCCGAGGGAATTCCTGGAGGAGGAGCGGGCGGCGCTGGGGGAACGCTGTTTCCGGCAGGAGTACCTGTGCGAGTTCGAAGACTCTATCACCGGAGTCTTCTCGCGCGACCTGGTGGAGCAAGCGATTACGGACGAGGTAGAGCCTCTCTTAATCGGGTGAAGCTATGAAGTGGCACTTCGTAGGAGTAGATTTGGGACAGAGCCGGGATTACACGGCGATCGCGGTGGTGGAGCGAGCCGAACTGAAGGGGGAGTGGGATCCGGTGGTGTATGCATGGCGCAAAAAGGTGGCGCTACACCTGCGGTTCCTGGAGCGGGTGGCGCTGGGGACGTCCTATCCCGACGTGGTGACCCGCGTAGTGGAAGTGACACGGTCGCGGGAACTGGTGAACCGGTGCCACCTGGCAGTGGACGCGACGGGAGTGGGACGGCCGGTGGTGGATCTGCTGCGGGACGCGGGTCCGGCCGGCACGCTGATGCCGGTGGTCTTCACGAGCGGGGCCCTGGAGACGAAGGACCAGGGCTACTACCACG
>JBGPKH010000852.1:0-2881 GCA_041485845.1 Bryobacteraceae bacterium | reverse complement strand
GCGATCTACGGCGTGGAGGAGCGCGCGATCGTGATGGAGCTGGTGGAAGGCCCCACGCTTGCCGGCCCGATGACTGTGGACGACGCGCTGCCCGTCGCGCGCCAGATCGCCGAGGCCCTGGAATACGCGCACGAGAAGGGAGTCATCCACCGCGACCTCAAGCCGGCCAACATCAAGGTCACTCCCGAAGGCCGCGTCAAGGTGCTGGATTTCGGCCTGGCCAAGGCGCTGTCCTCAGAGAGCGCCACCGCCGATCCCGCAGCCTCGCCTACGCTCACCATGCGCGCCACGCAAGCCGGCGTCATCATGGGCACGGCCGCCTACATGTCGCCCGAGCAGGCGCGCGGAGCGCCCACCGACAAACGCGCCGACATCTGGTCGTTCGGTGTGGTGCTCTACGAAATGCTCACCGGCCGCCAGATCTTCGGCGGCGACACAGTATCGGACAGCCTCGCGGCCGTATTGAAAACGGACCCCGACTGGTCCGCGCTGCCTCCCGCGACGCCGACCGCGATCCGCCGTCTCTTGCGCCGTTGCCTGGAGCGCGACCGCAAGCAGCGCCTGCCCGACATAGCCGTTGCGCGCCTGGAGATCGACGAAGCAATCGCGGCCCCCGCAGCGCCGCCCCCATCGGTCCCGCCGCGGGCGTCAGGCCGCCTACGCTGGTGGCTCGCCGGAGTCAGCCTCGCCGCCCTTGCCGGGCTAGCCGTCGCCATGGTGCATTTCCGCGAGACGCCGGCGGAACCGGTCGTCATGCGCTTCCAGGTCCCACTTCCAGAAAAGACGCAGCTCACCATCGGAAGCCGATTGGCCGTATCGCCCGATGGCCGCCGCCTGGCCTTCAACGCGCTAGGATCGGACGGCCGATTCCAGATATGGGTACGGCCGCTCGACTCTCTCGAAGCCCGTCCGCTCGCCGGCACCGAAGGCGCTTATTGCGTCTTCTGGTCGCCCGATAGCCGCTGGATCGCGTTTGGGGTGGATGGCAAGCTCAAGAAGATCGAAGCCGGCGGTGGTCCCCCACAGACCGTGAGTAGCGCGGCGATGACGCTTAACGGCGGCGCCTGGAACCGTGACGGCGATATTCTGCTCAGTAGTCTCGGATCCGGAGGCGGTTTGCTTCGCGTATCGCCGGCGGGCGGCGCGCCGGCGCCGGTGACCACGCTCGACCGGTCGCGACTGGAGACCGCGCATGGTTTGCCTCAGTTTCTTCCGGACAACCGGCACTTCCTCTTCTTTGCACTGTCCTCGGTCTCCGAATACAATTCGGTTTACGTGGCATCGCTCGACGGGAAGGAGACCAGGCGCCTCTTGGGCACCAGCGCACAGGCCGTCTACGTGCCTGCCGGGAAGCCCCCTTCTGTGAAGAACGATGAGGGCCACCTGCTCTTCCTGCGGGAAGGCACGCTGCTGGCCCAGCCGTTCGATTCCAGGAGCCTCATGCTCACGGGCGAACCCTCTGTGATTGCCGAGAAGGTATGGTCCTACCGCACCTACGGGTTTTTTTCCGCGTCTTCCAACGGCGTGCTGGCTTACCGGCCTGGGACACGCCCGTCCTATCCCCACCTCACGTGGTTCGATCGGGAAGGCAAGCTCCTGGAGGACTTGGGCTCTGGAGACTACAACGATGTTACCCTTGCCCGCGATGGAAGCCGGGTGGCTGTCAGTCAGTCCGATTCATCGGGGAACCGTGACATCTGGCTCAACCTGGCCCGTGGGGTCTTCACGCGGTTCACCTTCGATCCCGCGCAAGACTCGGCTCCGGTTTGGTCACCCGACGCCAGCCGGTTGGTGTTCGCCTCCAACCGGAACGGGCCGGACAATCTGTATCAAAAGGAAACCGGCGGGACGCGGAGCGAGGAGCCGCTGTTGAAGTCCGATCTCCCCAAACGCCCCCTCGACTGGTCTCCCGACGGCCAATTCCTGGTCTACGGCGTGACGGATCCGGCCACCAAATCGGATTTGTGGATCCTGCCGCTCCAAGGCGACCGCAAGCCGAGGCCCTTCCTCGAAACCCCATACATCGAGGGCCAGGCCCAGTTCTCTCCCGGCCCGCCGGGAGCACCGCGCTGGGTCGCGTATAGCTCCGACGAGTCCGGCCCCTACCAGATCTACGTTCAGCCGTTTGGGGAGGGACCTTCCGGGTCCGGCGGCAAGTTTCAAGTTTCCACCGGCGCCGGCGGCATGCAGCCCAGGTGGCGCGCCGATGGGAAGGAACTGTTCTACATCGCCAACGGAACTCTGGATCTGATGGCCGTGGAAGTGAAGACATCGCCCGGATTCGAGGCGGGGATTCCGAGGGCGCTCTTCACGACGCGGATCTTCGGGGGCGGGCTGCCCAACGCGTTCCGCTACGCCGTGGCGCCCGACGGAAAGCGGTTTCTGATCAACACCGAAACGGTCGGAGAAGAAAATCTTTCCGTGCCCGTCACGGTGGTGCTCAACTGGAACGTAGGACAGAAACGATGAGTCCGCAGACCATCGCGCACTATCGCATCACCGGGAAGCTCGGCGCCGGCGGCATGGGCGAAGTGTTCCGCGCCACCGACACCAAGCTGGGGCGCGATGTGGCCATCAAGATCCTCCCCGAGGCATTTGCGCAGGATGCCGATCGTATGGCGCGCTTCGCCCGCGAGGCGCAGGTGCTGGCGTCGCTGAATCATCCCAACATCGCGGCGATCTATGGCGTGGAGGAGCGCGCGATCGTGATGGAGCTGGTGGAAGGCCCCACGCTTGCCGGCCCGATGACTGTGGACGACGCGCTGCCCGTCGCGCGCCAGATCGCCGAGGCCCTGGTATACGCGCACGAGAAGGGAGTCATCCACCGCGACCTCAAGCCGGCCAACATCAAGGTCACTCCCGAAGGCCGCGTCAAGGTGCT
>JBGPKH010000851.1:0-2917 GCA_041485845.1 Bryobacteraceae bacterium | reverse complement strand
GGCGCGAGATCATGGAGCTTCCCTTCTCCGACATGAACCCGTTTGCGCTGACCGGTCTGGCGGCCGGCATGCAATGGACGGGTCAGCCGGAATACCGCCGCCCATTCGACAATGGCGGCACCTCCTCGTTTAACACCGCGGGCGGCGTCGGCCAGAATGAATACTCGATTGATGGCGCGACGGTGACCGGCACCGGCCGCCGCGTGGGTTTTGTGCCGCCATCCGACGCCATCGTGGAATTCAAGATGGAGACGGCCAACTTCGACGCCTCGGAGGGCCATAGCTCCGGCGCGGCCGTCAATGTGTTGACGAAATCGGGCACCAACAGTTTCCACGGCTCGCTCTACGATCAGCACTGGCAGCAGCGGTGGAATGCCACGCAGCACTTTACACGACTGGCGTGGGAAAAGCAGGTGGCGCAAGGCCAGATCAGCCCGAACACGCCCAAGCAGACGTCGGGGCGCTCCAACCAGTTCGGCGCCACGATCGGCGGTCCCGTGCGCATTCCCAAGCTTTACAACGGCAAGGACAAGTTCTTCTTCTTCTTTAGCTATAACGGGATCTACCAGAACAAGACGGAAACCACCAGTTCGGTCAACGTGACTGTTCCGAAGACGGCCTGGCGCACTGGCGATTTTTCCGACCTGCTGGCGCTCCCCAATGCGTCCTCGTATATCGTCTACGACCCGCGGTCCGCGCGCACCGTAAACGGCCACGTGGTCCGCGATCCCTTTCCCGGGAATAAGGGCGTTCCGGTTCTGAACCCGATGTACAACTTCTACACGAAGCTGTACCCGCAGCCGAACAATGTGCCGGGCGTGGTCTCGCCCGAGGGCAGCAACAACTTCTACGACTCGAACATGCCCAAGAACGAGAAGTTCAATTCCATCCTGAACCGCATAGACTACAGCATCAGCGACAGGCAGAAGCTGTCCGCCAAGTGGTACTGGAACCACCGGCTGGCCGATGAATACGACTATACGCACGACACCTTGCACGGCCTCTTGTCCGACGGCCTGGTGCGCATCAACAAGGGCGGCAGCGGCGATTATGTCTGGACCATCAGCAGCAACACCGTGCTGAACGTCACCGGGGCCTACCAGCGCTTCAACGAGGGCAACGTCAACGCGGTGCAGACAAGCTTCAAGCCGAGCGATGTGGGGCTCCCCGCCTACATGGACCAGAAGGCCGCGGATTTGCATATCATGCCACGAATCGACATCTCCGGGATCGACAGCATGGGCGGAGGCGTCAACACGGGCAATTACCCGGCCATCGGCATCCGCGGCTCGACCGCCACGCTCCGCGCCGTGCTCACCAAGGTGAGCGGCAAGCACAGCCTGAACTTCGGTTGGGACGAGCGCCGCTACTGGACCACCACCGCCGGCCCCGGCTACACCTCCGGCCGCTTCAACTTCACCAACAGCTACACGCGGAGCGCCGACAATGACAGCACGGCGTCGAATGTCGGCCTCGCCTGGGCGGCATTCATGATGGGGCTGCCCTCCAGCATGCAAGTGGACACCAACGATAACGCCATCTGGTCGGTACCGTGGCACGGGGCCTGGGCGCAGGATGACTGGCGGATTACCACCAAACTCCGGGTGAGCTTCGGGTTGCGCTTCGAGTGGGAACAGGGCATGACCGAGCGCTTCAATCGGGGCTGGGGTGGCGACTTTAATTTCGCTTACCGCTATCCCTTTTCCGACGCAGTGGAAGCGGCTTACTCCAAGAACCCGCTGCCGGAGTTGCCGGCCAGCCAGTTTAAGGTGCAGGGCTCGGGCTATTTCCTGGGCCAGAATTCACCGCGCACCTTCACCGATGGCGTTCGGAACTTTCTGCCGAAGCTCGGTGTGGTCTACCAGATCTCCAGTCACACTGTCCTCCGCGCCGGCTACGCCAGGTACGCCGACACGTTCAACGCTAACAACACCCGGCCCAGCCAGTCCGGGTTCAGCCAAACGACCAGCACCGTGATGACCAACGACCTCGGGCTGACGTTTTGTTGCGGCCTCAACTCGGTCGCAGGTTTGAGCTCCGGCAATACGCCGCTCAGCAATCCCTTCCCGGTGCGAGGCGACGGCACTCGCTTCGACCAGCCCTATGGCAACAGCCTGGGCGGGGTCTACTTCGCCGCCCGCACAATCGATCCGGTGTACCCCTCCAATTTCGTTCCGGCGCGGCAACAGCGCTGGCGCGCCAGCCTCCAGCATCAATTCACGAATACCCTGGTGGTGGACGTTTCCTACAACGGCGCCTGGAGCAAGATACCAGTCAGTCAGCCCCTCAATTATGTCCCAGCGCAGTATTACGGAAGCGGGAATACGCGGGCGACGGCGGTGGAGGCCAGCATGACCACCAACGTGCCCAACCCGTTCAACATCTCCAACTTCGCATCGCTGGCCACCAGTAGCCCGGCGGTCTACAACTACCTGCTCACGCAGGGCCGTTTTACCGCGTCGACCGTCGCCAAGAACACATTGCTACGCTTGTATCCCGTCATGAGCAGCACCTTCAACGGTCTTCGCCCGGGAGTGGAACTCTTGGATGCCTATGGCGGCAATCGCTACAACGACCTCGAGGTGCAGGTGGAAAAGCGTTTCGCGCGCGGCTTCAGCACCACGGCGCTCTACACTTACGCCAGAAGCGAGGTACAGGACTGGTACGCGAACCCGTTCGATGCGAAGCCTAGCTGGGAAATCAACAATAACACTCTCCCGCACCGGTTCGTCTGGCTGGGAATCTACGAACTGCCGTTCGGTAAAGGACATACCTGGGCCAGCAAGGGGCTGTTGCGGCACGTCCTGGGCGGTTGGTCGGCCGGCTGGATTTACCAGCGCAACAGCGGTCCGGCGCTGACTTGGAACAACGTTTTCTTCTACGGGGACACCATCGGTATTTCTGCATCCGGCCGAGG
>JBGPKH010000850.1:0-2924 GCA_041485845.1 Bryobacteraceae bacterium | reverse complement strand
GTTCCGCGTGCCTGCGGTGTGGAAACCCAATGGTTACCCTGGTCACGTCGTTTCTGCAAAGCGCCATCGGGGAACCCCTGCGCGCCAGCCCTCGCTGGCCGAAATTAGCGGCGCTCATGCACCTGCCCGCGGAGGCGTCATAGCGATGCTGGAGTCGGGCATCCGGACGTTGAGCCCAAGCGTTGGGACTGCTCCCGGGCAGCGCACCGTTGAACTACAGGGGCTCGGGGCCGTGTGCCTGCAAGATCGGGGTAGAAAAACCGCCTTTCCGGAAAGTGGCCGCGTTGGCGCCGGCGACACGCAACACCGGTACCGGGTAGTCGCGCAGCGTTTGCTGATATGTCCGTTCCGGTTGTGTAATGAAAACCCACTCGGAATGAACGCTGGCGCAGCTGATCGCGCGGTCTCCGAGCGAGATAATGCTATGGTGACCCGAGACTCCATCCTCGCCGCCTACGAGCGCATTCGGCCCGTCGTGCGCGAGACGCCTCTGGAGGAATCCGCCGGCCTCACGCCCGATGGCAGTGTGTCCGTCTTCCTCAAGCTCGAGCACCTCCAGCACACCGGCTCCTTCAAGTTCCGCGGCGCCTCGCACAAGATTGCGCTGCTGACTGCGGAGCAGGCCACGGCTGGCGTGATCGCCGCTTCCAACGGCAATCACGGGCTCGGCGTGGCGGCGGCCGCGCAGGCGCGCGGCATCCCCGCGGAGGTCTACGTATCGTCGCAAGTCTCGCCGGCGAAGGCGCAGCGCATCGAAAGACACGGAGCGCGCATCCGTTCGGTGGGAGACGATCCGTTGACCGCAGAGCTGGCCGCACGCCGCGCCGCCGAAGAATCGGGCAAGGTCTTCATCTCGCCTTATAACGACGAAGACGTCGTCGCGGGGCAGGGCACCATCGGGGTCGAACTGCATCGCCAGCTTGCGCGCATCGACGCGGTGTTTGTTGCCGTGGGCGGCGGCGGACTGATCGGCGGAATCGGCGCGTATCTGAAATCCGTCTCGCCCGCTACCGGGATCGTGGGATGCTGGCCCGAAAATTCTCCGGTGCTCCACCAATGCCTTCAGGCTGGCCGCATCGTGGATGTTGGCGAGCAGCCGACACTCTCCGAAAGTACCGCCGGTGGCCTGGAGCCGGGATCGGTGACGCTGGACATCTGCCGCGGCGTGATCGACCGAAGCGTTTTCGTCTCGGAAGCCGAGATTCTCGACGCCATGCGCCTGATTCTGGAAACCGAGCACTGGCTCATCGAGGGAGCCGCGGGGGTTGCGGTGGCGGCCTTCCGGAAGGAGGCGCACCACTACGCAGGCAAGAACGTAGTGATTGTTCTGTGCGGACGCAACCTCTCTCCCGAAGCCCTTCGCAAGCTGCTTTGACGCGCGACGGCCGCACGCAGTGTGCTACTATTCCGCCCATGAAACCTCTTTCCGGCAACGGGCGCTCCGCTCCCACCAGCGGGCGCCGATCATTCCTCACGGGAGTCGGAGGGGCGCTGGGAGCAGGCTTCTGGGCCGAACAAACACTCGAAGCGCTTCCTCAAAACGTCAACACCAACTCCAAGCCCTCAGAGCTGAAGATCACGGACCTGCGCGTGCTCACCATCGGGCGCGCTCCCATGACCTGCCCGCTCATCCGCATCGATACCAACCAGGGCATCTACGGCCTGGGAGAGGTGCGCGACGGCGCCAGCAAGAACTACGCGCTCGTGCTGAAAAGCCGTCTCTTGAACGAGAACCCCTGCAACGTTGACAAGCTCTTTCGCAAGGTCAAACAGTTTGGCGGGCACGCGCGCCAGGGCGGCGGTGTCTGCGCCGTCGAGATGGCGCTGTGGGACCTCGCGGGCAAGGCCTACAACGTGCCCATCTACCAGATGCTCGGCGGCAAGTTCCGCGACCGCATCCGCTGCTACGCCGACACCACCGAATCGAACGATCCCAAGGTCTACGGCCAGCGCTTGAAGGCCCGCCGCGACCAGGGCTTCACGTGGCTCAAGATGGACCTCGGGGTCGACCTCGTGGGCGCGGTCGCCGGCGCCGTCACGCGGCCGGCCGGCGTCAGCCTCGGCGGCGGCGATCGCACGCAGCACATGTTCACCGGGATCGAGCTCACCGAGAAGGGCGTCGCCGGCATGGCGGATTTCGTGGCCCAGGTGCGTGAGCAGGTGGGGATGGAGATCCCGCTCTCCGCCGACCACTTCGGCCACATCGGCGTCAACAGTTGCATCCGACTCGGCAAGGCGCTCGAAAAGTACAACATGGCCTGGCTCGAGGACATGATCCCGTGGCAGAACACGGAGCTGCTGAAAAAGATCTCCGATGCGGTCGATATCCCTATCCTTACGGGCGAAGACATCTACCTGAAAGAACCGTTCATCGAGCTTTGCCGCACGCATGCTGTGGACATCATCCACCCCGATCTCGCGACTTCCGGCGGCATTCTCGAGACCAAGAAAATCGGCGACGCCGCGCAAGAGTATGGCGTGCCCATGGCCATGCACTTCGCTGGCACGCCGGTCAGTTGCATGGCGAACGTGCACTGCGCCGCGGCCACCGAGAACTTCCTGGTGCTGGAAAACCATTCGGTGGACGTGGCCTGGTGGGGCGACCTCGTCGAGGGCATCGAGAAGCCCATCGTCAACAACGGCTTCATCACCGTGCCCGACAAACCGGGACTGGGGATCACGCTCAACGAGGCCGTGGTCAAACAGCACCTCCTCGAACCCGGCTACTTCGAGCCTACGCCGCTGTGGAACACGGATCGTTCGAACGACCGGCTGTGGAGCTAGCGGCCTTGAGATCGCGGGGTTGACAGACGAAAGCGTCCGTCCCACGTTGGTGCGCAAGGGCTTGTGTCTTGGGTGGGGCAGGCGCTTTCGCCCGCCAACCAGTTTTGTCACGGCTTCTCACGGTCGCGGCTCCGTAAGAT
>JBGPKH010000849.1:0-2925 GCA_041485845.1 Bryobacteraceae bacterium | reverse complement strand
GGCGCGCGGCAAGCCCGCCGGCAAGCGCGCCGATATCTGGGCCTTTGGCGTGGTGCTGTTCGATATGCTCGCCGGCCACAGCGCCTTCACTGGCGAGACCGTCTCCGACACCTTGGCCTCGGTGCTCAAGACCGATCCCGACTGGACCCGCCTGCCCGCCGCCACGCCGCCCCGGGTCCGCCGCCTCCTGCGCCGCTGTCTGGAGCGCGATCCTGGGAAGCGCCTGCGCGACATCGGCGACGCCTGGATCGAGATGGATGCGCCGGAAGAAGCGGTGCCTGCACGCCGCTCGGTGATGTGGATCGCCCTGGCCGCAGTCTCATTGCTCGCTGCCATAGCCCTCGCCGCCATACACTTTCGCGAGACACCTCCGGAAACCCCGGTCGTGCGCTCCACGATTCTGCCCCCCGACAAGAGCGTCTTCGGCAGGATGGGCGGTTCCATGGCCTCCGGGGCGGCGGTCCTTTCGCCCGATGGGCGGCGGTTGGCCTTTTCCGCCACCTCCGGCCCTGGCAAGTCCGCCATCTGGGTTCGCTCGCTGGATGCGTTGACGGCACAGCCGTTGGCGGGAACCCAGGGCGCCGAATTCCCCTTCTGGTCGCCCGACGGCAAGTCCCTGGGGTTCTTTGCGGACAACAAGCTCAAGCGAATCGACGCTTCGGGGGGACCGGTGTTAACGCTTTGCACGGCACCCGGAGCCCTCGGCGGCACCTGGAACCGGGAAGGAACGATCGTGTTTTCCGTCTACAGCGGCCCTCTCCTGCGAGTGCCCGCGGCCGGCGGCTCGCCGAGTCCCGCTGCAGCCATGGACCCGTCCCAGCGGGAACGTCATTGGTACCCCTGGTTCCTGCCCGATGGGCGCCATTTTCTGTATACATCTTTCACTGCGGGCGAAGGCGCTATCCTCCTTGGATCGATCGATGGTCCGCCAGGCCCCGGAAAATCTCTGGCGGCGGTTCCCTCCAACGCCGTGTACTCCGCGGGTTTCCTCTTGTTCGGGCAGGAAGGCACTCTGATGGCCCGGCCGTTCCACGCGGCGAGCGCGACCTTTACCGGGGATGCGTTTCCGGTGGCCGAGCAGGTTGCCATTGTCAACAACACCTTCGCCTATTTCTCTACTTCCGAAAACGGCACACTGGTTTACCAGCGCGGAGCAGCCCAGGTGACACGACAGCTTGCCTGGTTCGACCGCACCGGCAAGCAACTCGCACCGCTCGGTGAGCCGGCGAACTTTCGCCCCTTCGGCCTCTCCCCAGACGGCAAGAGTGTCGCCATCAGCGTGATGGAAGGCGGAGCCGGCACCCAGAATATCTGGATCTTCGACATCGGGCGCGGAATTCGATCGAAGTTCACCTACGGCCGGGGAGTCGACGCCCATCCCATCTGGTCTCCCGACGGCCGCACCATCGTGTTCACCTCCAATCGAAAAGGCCACTTCGATCTGTATCGGAAGAATGCGGACTTATCGGGACAGGAAGAATTACTGTACGAAGACAACCTGGACAAGACCCCAACCGGTTGGTCCGCGGACGGGAAATCCGTCCTCTACTACGCCAACTCCGGCGGCGAAAGCACTGTCTCGGTGCTGCCCATCACCGTAAACCCGAAGCCCACCGCTGTGGCCCGCACCAGTCCCGGCATGATCCAGGCGCAGTTTTCCCCCGATGGGAAATGGATCGCCTATTCGTCCAACGAGTCCGGACGCACGGAGGTCTACACGGCGGCGTTTCCGGGCGGAGGCAGTAAGCGCCAGATTTCGACCAACGGCGCCGGCGGAGTTCCCTACTGGCGCCGGGATGGCGGCGAAATCTTTTATATCGCCTCCGATCGGAACCTGATGGCGGTGGCGGTGAAAGCCAGCGGCGCGTCTCTCCAACTCGGCGACCCGGTCAAACTGTTCGGCCCCATTCCCGCTATTGGGGGCACCAACTACCAGGTCTCCCCGGACGGCCAGCGCATCCTCACTTTCGCCGCACCGCAGGAGTCGCCCAACGAGCCCCTCACGCTGGTGCAAAACTGGCCCGCGTCCTTGAAGAAGTAAGCGTCACCCCTGCGCCAGCCACCGCTTGCGATTGGCCCGCATCATTAGGAACAGCACCGCAAATCCGGTCAGCAAGCCCAGCGAGGAACCCAGCCCCAACCGTTCCGGTTGAAACGAATGCACCCGCAGCGTGAGCGTGACATTCAGCAGCAGGGGAATCACCGCCGCGATCACCGGAAGCCACGGACGGTTGAGCCCGAACAGGGAGCGCGAGCCGATCTCGATCAGGCTCCAGCCCACCAGGCTCGGTCCCAGCCCCAGGAACACCGCCGAAACCAGCCGCGTAGATTCCGCGGTGAAGCTGCCGCGCTGGAAGAAGAGCGCGATCGCAGGCTGGCGGAACACGACCGCGAAAGCACAGCCGGCCACCGCTACCAGGGCGGTGATGGCCATGGTGCGATCGATCAGCCGGAAGGCCTCGCGCAGGCGGAACAGGCTGCGCAGGCGCGCAATCTCAGGGAGCAGCGAATTGGAAATCGGATTGACCAGCAACGCCATCGGTACGCTTACGCCGCGCATGCAGTAGTCCAGCGCCGCGGCCATTCCCGGTCCGGCATGCGTGGCGTAGGCGCGCGTGAACGTGATATTCAGGGCCAGGCCCGCCGCATACACCACAAAGAACGCCGGCTTGGCGAGGATATCGCGCCAGTGAATCTCGCACTCGACCGGATCCGCGGCTTCCAGCCCGCGCCGCGCCGCGAACCAGACGATGCCGAGTTGCATCCCGACACCCGCGGTATATCCGAGCGCAAACGCATAAACGCCGAGGAACTTCCACAGGCACAACGCTCCGGCGATGGTGAAAGTGTTGAGCACCGCCTGGTAGAACGCCGTGGGCGCGAAGCGGCGTTGGGTATACAGCAGGGCGCATTGCACCGCGCTGG
>JBGPKH010000848.1:0-2925 GCA_041485845.1 Bryobacteraceae bacterium | reverse complement strand
GCGCATACCAGGTAGGGCGAAGAAAACGACCACGGGGAGCGCTATCTTGCTGAGACGAAGACTCTCAAAGCCTTCCCAGCCTTGTCCGGAGCGGCTATGGTTGAGTGGCATATTCTTTCATCTAGCCATGTAGAGGTCTGCGATTGGAGCGAAACCCTTGTTTAACAGGCTTCCGGAAGCCCGGCGTCGGTGCTGTACCCCATCAGATTCGCGAAAGTCGGGCTAGAGAGTTACCACGTCTCGTGCGGAGCCTCTTCTGCGCAGCACCAACCTCACGAGTGGGTGCTATGATTTCTGAATATGAAGAGGAAGGCGATAGTCCAGGCGGCCCGCGCGGAGCATCGGGCGCGGAGACGATCTGCCTCGCCCGCGCACCCATTGCGGATTACACCTGCCAGGAAGGGCAGCGGCAAGTCCGACGTGAGCCGGCGGCACGATCGCTATTTCGCGGGCAGCGAATAGCTCGTTCTTGCCGATACCGGTCCGCTCCTTGGCGGATCCTCCGGACCAGTATCACACCCGTGCGGGCGAAGAATTGGACCGCGTAATCGCCGCGGGCACCTCGGTTGCGGTCACGTATCTCACGCTGGCCGAAGCGTACACCCTGGTCGTGAGACGGCTCGGCCCGGCCTATGCGCACCGGTGGCTGGGGCAACTGGCCGATGGGTCGATGCTGATCAATCCGGAGGCCCGCGACTATCTCCGGGCCTTCGACCTCATTAGCCGGTTGAGCCTGGCGGTGTGGACTTACGATCGCCACTTTGACTTGCTGAAGATCAAGCGTTGGACCTGAAGGTCATCTCTTCAGCCCGGCGGTCCAGTTCAGCACGACCGTGATGGGATTGGGCGCGGGGTCGCCGATTTCCGTATTGACCAGGAAGCGCTGGCCGTCGCGACCGGGTACGTAGTGAGTGCGGAAGGCATCCACACCCGCGGGAACGCGCGTCTGGAACAGGGGCTTGGGAACGCCAAACGACGGGCCGGGACCGATGGGCACCGCCATCAGCTTCCGGTCCTCGGAGAGATAGTAGATCTCGCGACCGTCTGCGCGCCAGCGGGGCTCGTATCCGCCGTTGGTCGAAACAGTCCACTTCCGGTCGGACTTCGGGAAGGTCTGGAGATAGACTTCATATCTGCCGGTCTCGTTGGAGCCGTACGCGATGAGCCGGCCATCGGGAGAAAAGTTGGCGTGAATGTCGTTGGCCGGTGAGCTGAGAAATTCGACTGGCTTTGCATTGCCTGCGAGGGGTAGCAGCCAAAGGTCAAAGCCGGACGCCATGTCCGGGACCGCGTAAATGATATGCAACCCATCGGGGGACCAGTCCGAGGGAACCAGTTGTACCGCATGCGTACCCGCCGCGCGTTGCGCCTCGGCGGTCAGCACGGGCTCTTCGTTGCCGCCGCCAAAAGCGCTCCTCTGGTAGAACTCCAGCACCCCTCCCCGATTCGTCCGAAAAACAATCCGCGCACCATCGGGCGACCAGACCGGGGAGGCGTTGACTCCCGTCCCGACGGTAAATCGGGATGTGCTGCCCCGCGCCAGGTCCGTCAGCCAGATATCGGTGCTCCCCGTTTTCAGGTTGACCAGCGACGCGGCCAGTTGCTTCTCTTCGGGAGAAAGACGGAAGTCGGCGTAGTCGCCGTCCGGCGCCGGTGAATCGAGCGGGTTGCCGGAGCGATCGAACCAGGTCAGGCGGCCAAGCCGCACCGTGGCGCTGTCGTAGGCCAGGATGCCGGCGGGGGAGGCGGAGACAGCGCTCTCGTTGGTAGTCGAACGGCCCGCCCGCTCCGCGACGGTAAAGGGCTGGCCTGTGAGCTCGAGACGGTCTGCGTCGAAGTCCTGCCCCAGAAGCGTGTCACCAGCCACCCACAGCAGGTAGCCTGGCGAAGCATAAACAGCGCTCGAATCGGCGCGAACGAGAAGCTTCTTGGTCTTTCCGTCCAGGGATCCGGCGTAGATGCCGTGCTGTTCGCCCAGACCGCTTCGCACGGTGAAAAGAAAGTGGTGGCCATCTGGCAGAAAATAGGGAAACCGGTGCGCCCCCTCCCGGTGGGCCACGTCCAGTTTCGTTACCGGGGCGAACGGTCCACCCGCCGAATCAACCCGATAAATCGGCGCATTTCCGGACCCGAACAGGACCGTGCCGTCCGGGCCCCAAGCGCCGCCGAGGGGATCGGTGACACCTTCGGCGATCACTTGCACGGCCCCGCCACCGGCGCGGATCTTCTTGAGCTTCCCCTCGGCGAAAAAGCCAATCCACAGGCTGTCGGGAGACCAAAATGGCCGGATACCGTCTTCGGTTCCAGGCAGCGGGCGGGCAGCCACCTCCTCGATTGACCGCAGCCAAAGCATGGGTTTTGCCGCGGCGGCAACCGCGGCGAACACGAGAGTCCGTCCATCCGGAGAAAGCGCGAACTGCGGAACGGGGACCGTGGCGTTATTGGTGCGGGCAAAAGCGTTGCCGTCGGGTGGGTAGACGGCGAAGCGCACTACCTCACCGGCAGGCCGCGAACGCCAGGGGGCGAGCAGCAGCAAAGTGACCAGGAGGGCAGCAGCGGCGGCCAAGCGGTGCGCTCACGCCAGATCTTTCGTCTGGGCTCACCGGTCCGCGTGGAGGGAGTTCCAGGTTCCGCGATCAACTCCAGCCCGGCCTTCAGATCGCGCGCCGTTTGCCAGCGATCGTCTGGATGTTTGGCGAGACAGCGGTGCAGCACGCGATCGAGCGCCGCGGGTGCGACGTCCGCGACCGAAGGCGGCTCGCGTTCCAGAATGGCGGCGATCACGCTGGCCGGAGTGGAACCTTCGAACGCGCGCTTGCCGGTCAGCATTTCGTACAGCACCAGGCCGAAGGAGAAGAGGTCGCTACGCGCGTCGGCGTCCTTACCCTCGAGTTGTTCCGGCGCCATGTACTGCAGCGTGCCGAG
>JBGPKH010000847.1:0-2935 GCA_041485845.1 Bryobacteraceae bacterium | reverse complement strand
TTCGCGGGTCGTTCTGCGTAGTCACTCGGGACCGGATTCGGGTTCGGCCACTCAGCCCGGGTTCCGGCCGCTGACGGCTCTGGCTTGCGCGCCGACAGCCTCTTGACGTCCTCCAGATCGCGTCACCACGGCAAAGCACCGGCGCCGGCTCCCCGCCGAAGTCCACCATCACTCTTCGATTCCAGGCTCGCTCGAAATCAAGTCCCGCAACGGAGGTCATGATGTCAACACGCACCGGTTCAACTCCGATTTGGAAAAAGAACATTCGGCTCGACAAAATCACTGGGAACCATGTCTTTGGTCGGGGCCCCGAACTCGGCCAGCGCGGCGATCATCAGCCCGGCATTGTCCGCAGTCGGCTCAATCCGAACGTCCGGATCCTTTGTATAGCGTGGCTCCGTGTGCACCATCACTGCGTACCCCCCTACGATCAGGTACAGCGCCTGCCAAAAGGCAATATCGAATTCCCGCCCAGGCCCGCGTCCCCGAACTGAACGGGTCATGATCGGGCGATTGGCCATAATCTCCATCATCGGACGTTTCACCGGATGCAGCGAATGGAAGAGCCAACGTGACCAAATCTTGACAATCCCCATACCCGCGCCGTACACGCGCAGTATATTCTGAAAAGGCCCAAATGCCCTTGCGCGACTGGTTTCGCCCTCCCCGTCACGTGCTGGCGATCTTTCTCGCAGTGGCCCTCATTTCCGCGGGAGCTCTGGGCTGGTTGGGGTGGCTGCTGCTCGAGCAGGATCAAGCCGTCGAAACGCAGCGCCGGCAGGAGCGCCTCGAGGAGGCCGCCGACCGCGCCGTGGCGGTTGTCGAGCGCGCGCTTGCCGGTCTCGAATCGCAGCTCGGGCGCGCCACCGCCGCCGCCATCCCCGGTGTCTCGCTCGTCGCCATCGCCGCCAATGGAACAGTCGCTCGGGCGGAGCCGGGCCTGCTCTACTGTCCCCTGCCGGCCGCGGAGCCCGAAGCGCCGCCGGAAGTATTCGCGGAGGCCGAACGGCTCGAATTTGCGCGCAACGGTCCTGCCGCCGCCGCGGCCACTTATCAAAGGCTGGCAGACGCCGCGGAGCCCGCGGTTCGCGCCGGCGCCCTCACTCGCCTGGCGCGCGTCCACCGCAGGCTGCACGACCCCGCCGCCGCGGCCCGTGCCTACGATCGCCTCGCGCAGATCGCTCATGCCGGCGTCGCGGGCCTTCCCGCCGGGCTCATCGCTCGCGCGGGCCGCGCCAGTCTATTCGAAGAGACGCACCGCATCGCGGATCTCCACCTCGAGGCGGCCGCTCTGCAGAACGATCTTCGCGACGGCCGTTGGCAGTTGACCCGGCAGCAGTACGAGCTCTATGCGTCCCAGGCCGCCACGTGGCTCGGCAAAGCTCGCGACGAAGACCCCGACGCTGTGGCTCGCGCGGAAGCCTTCGACTGGCTGTGGCAAAACCGGCAGGCCGCCGAGCCCGCCGCGCAGCGATTGGTCCAAGCCCAGCGATTAATCGAGGTCAATCGCTCCCCCGCTCTCGTCCTGTGGAGCCGGGCGCCCGATCGCCTGTATGCCGCCGTGGCCGGGCCGCAATACATCGATGCGCTGTGCCGCGAGGCGGTCCCCGGCAGCACCTTCCGGTGGGCCATCACCAATCTCGAAGGCCGCACCGTTGTGGGGCAGGCGCCGCCGGCCCGTGAGGTAGCCGTCCGCACCGCCGCGGCCACGCGAATGCCCTGGACGTTGCATCTCTTTGCGCCAGCGCCCTCGCCAGGATCGCCCCTGGGCCCTTCGCCCCGCCGCCAATTGTTGCTCTGGGTCTTCGCCGTCCTGGCGATTGTCCTTTCGACAGGCGCCTACTTCATTCTCCGCGCCATCTCGCGGGAGATGCGCGTGGCGCGCCTGCAATCCGATTTTGTCGCTGCCGTCTCGCACGAGTTCCGCAGTCCCCTCAGCTCGCTTTCCCAGATCGCCGAAATGCTGGTGCGCGATCGCTTCCCATCGGAAGACCTGCGCCGCAAATCCTACGACGTCCTGGAGCGCGAGACCGAACGCCTCCGCCGCCTCGTCGAAGGGCTGCTCGATTTCGGGAGATTCGAAGCCGGCGCCTCGGCCTACCGCTTCGAGGTGCTCGAAGCCGTCGCGCTCCTCCGCGACGTTATCGCCGAGTTTCAGGAACGGGTCGCGCCGCAGGGCTATGCCATCGAGCTGAGCGCGCCCGAGGACCCTCTGTACGTCCGCGCCGACCGTGAGGCCCTCTCGCGCGCCCTGTGGAACCTGCTCGACAACGCCGTCAAGTATTCGCCCGAATGCCACACCGTGTGGGTGGAGGTGGAGGCCGTCTCCGTAAGCGGCCACCAGGCCAACCGCATCTCCATCGCGGTGCGCGATCGCGGGCTGGGCATTCCCACTCACGAGCAGGGCGAAATCTTCAACAGATTCGTCCGCGGCGCCGAGTCCAAAGCGCGCCGCATCAAGGGCACAGGCATCGGGCTCGCCATGGTCCGGCACATCGTGCAGGTGCACGGCGGCGAGATCCGACTAGCCAGCGAGCCCGGCCAGGGCAGCCGTTTCACCGTGGTGCTGCGCGCCTCGGGAGATGCCGCATGACCCGCATCCTGGTGGTGGAGGACGAATCCGGCATCGCGTTCGCTTTGGAAGTGGATCTGCGCACCGAAGGTTACGACGTGACGGTGGCAACCAACGGCGACGAAGCGTTGCGCCTCGCGCGCGACGGCCCGTTCGACCTGATCCTGCTCGACATCATGCTTCCCGGCAAGGACGGCTTTGAAGTCTGCCGCGATCTGCGCCGCTCCGGCTCGCGCACGCCCATCATCCTCCTTACCGCCAAGGCGCAGGAGGCGGAAAAGGTGATGGGCCTGGAGCTCGGCGCCGACGATTACGTGACCAAGCCGTTCAGCCCCCGCGAGCTGCGCGCCCGCATACGGGCCG
>JBGPKH010000846.1:0-2954 GCA_041485845.1 Bryobacteraceae bacterium | reverse complement strand
GCGGCCTTTTCGAGGTCCGCAGCGTACTGCTTGCTGTACGGCACGGCGGTGAGTTGGCGGCCGGCGTTGCGGCGGATCACGGTGAAGAAGCCCTCGGCCTGTTCGCGCGAAGGCGCGGGCAACGACTTTGCCCAGGCTTCGAACTCTTCTCGATTCATGTCCTCGGGATAGAAGTTGGCGCCCATCGGCTTGCGCTCCGGGACTCCGGAGAGGAAGGCTGTGTGGCCGTCCAGATCGGACCACGGGCCCTTGTTCAGCCAGAAGTAGTGCAGCCGTTCTTTGCCCAGCGGGCTGTTGTCCTTTTCCAGCTTTTCATACAACGCCCGGCCGCCGCTCCAGAGCTGTTCCTTGAACTCGAAGTTCTGCGTACGGGCGGCCTCGATGAGTTTGGGAAGCGCCTTGCGGTCCCCGGCGGAAAGGCCGGACTCGTCGTATTTCAGGGTGACGGGCGCAAATCGCGCGCGCATTTGCTTGAGTTGGGCTAGATCGGGCATAACGGCGGCAGCGGCCAGCAGCACCAGAATGTGCTTCATCAGTCTGATGGTAGCGCGGCCGGGATCACCGCGGCGCGGTAGATTAGAGGCATGTACCGCCTCGCATGGCTCTGGTTGGCATTTGCGCCCGTTCGTCTGCTCGGGCAAGCGCAGGTGGGAAACTGCTCGATCTTTCCCGCGCGGAACATCTGGAACGTCCCGATCGATAAGCTGCCGGTGCACCCGAACTCCGCGCTCTACATCTCGACCGAAGGCCCGCTCGTATCGCTTCACCCGGACTTCGGTCCAACCGCCGCCATTCCGTTTTCCGTTGTCCCGGCGACGCAACCGAAGGTGCCGATCCGCTTCACCGACGGTCAATCCGATCCCGGTCCCTATCCCATCCCTCCCAAAGCGTCCGTCGAGCCCGGCAGCGACGCGCACCTGATCGTCCTGGACCAGGACGAGTGCAAGCTCTACGAGGTGTACAACGCCAAGCCCAACGGCGATGGAACTTGGACCGGGGGCACGGGCGCGATCTTCGACCTCCGCCTGAACGCGCTCCGGCCGGACGGCTGGACTTCGGCGGACGCTGCGGGATTGCCGATCTTCGCCGGCCTGGTGCGGTATGAAGAAGTGGCCGCCGGCCAGATCCGGCACGCCCTGCGGCTCACCGTGCCCAAGACCAACAATTCCTACGTCTGGCCCGGCCGGCATTACGCGTCGCGGCTGAATGGCGACCAGTATCCGCCGATGGGCCAGCGTTTCCGGCTCAAGGCGAGCTATGACACCTCGGGATTCGATGCCACCGTGCGGGTGATTCTGCAAGCGCTGAAGACTTACGGAATGATGCTGGCCGATAACGGCTCCGCGTGGTATATCACGGGCGCTCCGGATTCCCGCTGGAACGACGAGATTCTCGGACAACTCAAGCGGGTCACCGGCGCCGATCTGGAGGCCGTGGACGTTTCGTCGCTGCAGGCCGCTCCTCACTCGGCCCTGGCGATCGACCCGAACGCTTCCAACCGCGTGAACGTCGCGTTCTCGGCCACGCCGGTGTTCGACCTCGCGGCGGCGCCGGCACAAAGTATGACCTTGACCGGCGATGTCACCGCGTCGACGATTGCCAATCCGGGAGACGGCCAGACGGTGTCATTTCTGATCTGCCAGGATGCGACGGGCGGACACAGTTTCACGTGGCCGGCGAATGTCCAGGGCGGCATGCTGGTGGGTATGACGGCGGGGAAGTGCTCGGCGCAGACTTTCGTCAGCGACGGCGCCAATCTCTACGCGACTACGCCGGGCGTGGCGAATATGTAGACCCCGCGGTCCGAAACGCGGACCCCAGGCGCGTTGGCGATCGCCAGGGCGTGCGCCGGCGGGCTCGCCGCATCGGATTGTCCGGTTTCCAACCGCTGTGCCACCGTCCCCCAGCCCGTGGCGCTGGGGTCTGACCAAGGCCCCCACCGGCTGGGTAAATTCGAAGATTCCTGCAAAAAACAATTTGCATTCGGAATGTTTTCTGGTATTCTAATATCGCTCTGGCACTCAAGTAACCGCGCGAACCACCATGGAAACAGCCGCACAAGGGATTTTGACGCGCGACGAAATGGAGAGCAGGCGCCTGATGGCCGCTCAGGACCTGCAAAGGGGGCTCACGCAGTCCCAAGTTTCCCGAAAATTCGGGGTAAGCCGCACGACCGCCTCCCGCTGGCATCGCGCGTTAAACGGGCGGGGTGTAGAGTCTCTTCGCAAACGGCGCGCGCCGGGCCGGCCCTGCCGGCTGACCAGGGAGCAGTTGACGGGCGTCGCCGAGATCTATCGGGCGGGAGCGCGGGCAGCCGGATTCGATTCCGACCGCTGGACCACCATGCGCTTCGCCGAGACGATTCATGTCCGCTTCGGCATACGCTACGATCCGGATCACGTGGGCCGGATTATGCACCGGCTGGGCTTGCGGGAACGCAGGCAGACTCACCGTATGCCGGAAGTGATTTACGCGATGCAGTATCGCGCGGAACCGACGTCCGGGGTGGCGTAGATAGGCTGTCAAGACCGGGCGGGAGCAATCCCGCCCGAGTGGTCATTTTGACGTGGCAAACCCGGCGACCGTCCCCTCGCGTTCCCGAAACACCGCTCCTTTGGTGGCGGCTCCGAACAGAGCCGCGCGCGTCAGCAAGCGGTAGTCGGGGGTCCCCCCATGCGGTTGCGGATCGGCAGGGCCAGGATGACCCCGCAGGCGACGCCCACGCCATTCGCGATCACGTCGCCCAGTTCCACGGTGCGTCCCGGCGAGAAATGCTGCAGGGCCTCCAGGAGAACTCCCAGCAGGAACATCGAAAGGCCGGCCGCAATTCCCCGGCGGCGATCCTGAAATCCGATCGCCGCTAGAAGCGCGAGCGCCAGGTAGGCGCCGAAATGCACGACCTTGTCGCTGATGTCCAGCCGGTCGAGGCCCTGTATCACCGGAGAAGCCGCGGG
>JBGPKH010000845.1:0-2964 GCA_041485845.1 Bryobacteraceae bacterium | reverse complement strand
GCCTACGGTGTTGCGGCCCTCGTCAGCCGACGGGCTGCTGTTGCCTTAGTTCTTTCATCTATTCATCAACTTGCATGCGGACCAATGTTTACGGCCCGTCCGCGAAGAAGATGACCCTGGTTTTGCGAAAGTCGGGCTAGATTCTACTCCCGGTCATCGATCCAGACGCGTTTTTGCGCCGGCCAGGAGGAGTTGAGCCGAACTAACCGATCAGGGCTATAGACCGTCTACATGCTTTGGCTGTAGAATCACTGCATCCTTGCATCGGAGGGCGGAAGAATGCGGATTTGGTTTCCAGACGGCGGCGTAATGCGGATCTCGACGCGGAGATTCTCGCTCACCGCGCCATGGCCATCCGGGATCGCATCGATCGCGGCGAAGAGCCCGGCGCCGCGGAGCGCAACGTTAGACGCGAATTGGGGAGCGAGGCGCTGATCAAAGAGACCACTCGCGAGATGTGGGGATGGGGAGCGCTCGACCGTTGGCGGCAGGACCTGCACTACTCCGCCCGCGTCCTGGGAAAGGGTCCAGGCTTCACTCTCCAGCCGCGGAAGCGCGATCACGGGACCGTCAGGAAATCCAAGACTCGCGGAGCCATGTAGTCGAGAACGTCGAGGAGCTCGTGGCCGGAGTCCAGCACCTCGAGGCGGGCGTTGGGGTGGGCGGCGGCGAATTGCTGCGAGCAGGCGGCCGGGACTACCTCGTCGCGGGCTCCGTGGAACATCAGCGCCGGTTGCCGGAAATCGGGATAAGGCTCGTATTGCTCAGCGTCTTCGAGCAAACCATAGCTCAGCTTCCGATTGCGATTCTCGCCGTAATGGAAAACATCCATCGTGCCGGTGCGGCGCCAGTCGTCTACCTGCGCCTGGCCGAGGTGTTCGGCCCAGCGCCGGGCGAAATCGAATGCCGGAGCGAGCAGCACGACCCGCGCGACCTCGGGGTGCCGCGCCGCATAGAGCGCCGCCAGATAGCCTCCCATGCTGGAGCCGGCGATCGAGACCGGCCCACCGGTGGCGCAGCGTTGGATCGCGGCGAGTTGGCCCGAGAGGGTCAGGTGCTCGAAATCGCCGGCGGCCAGGTCGGGAATCTCTACCTGCATTCCCGCGGATTCCAGATGCGTGCGAAAATAGCGCGCTTTGCTCGAAGACGGTCCGGACGCGAAGCCGTGCAAGTATAGGATGCGGGTCATTTCCTGGTTGGGGGCCGGGGCGCCGGATCGGGCAGTTCGGTAAACTTGATATCGCTGTTGGCGCCGAACAATTTGAACGGCTCGTAGCGGTAGAGGTTCTCCGTCACCAGGTCGCCATCCACCACGTGGCGATGCGCCACCGACGCCGGCGTGAGGAAGCCGTGCGAGGAAAGAACATAGTCGACCGTAGCCTCGTCGCGGATGTTGTGCCGCGTGTCGGCGTGCTCCGCCCAAGCTTTGATGCGCAGGGGGAGGCCGTCGGACTGGCGGACCCAGAGGTTGCCCTGCAGGACGCGGCGCGTGACCTCTCGCCCGTGGAATTCGAGCTCGCCCGAGTCGGCCGAAGTCTGCTGCCAGGAGAGCACCAGCGCGGCGTCGGGACCCACACGGTCTTCGCCGGCGGGCGCAATCTTCATTTGCTCCTGGCCGCGTTTGGAAAATGCCAGCAGGATCATGGCGTAATCCGTGGCGACGTCCACCAGGCCGTGCTTGGCGAAGTCCTCCAACATGCGCTTGCGGGTGCGATCGCCGGCGGAATGCACGCCGAGCGAGAGGGCGTGGCGGGCGCTGTCTGGGGATTGGATGCGGCGGCCGTCGACGGCCATGACCTGGCGGAATTCGACGAGGTTGCGGGAGGCGGAGTCGCGCAGCGTGCCGACGCTGTATTCGGACACGATTTCGCGGACCTGGAGCCGCGGCTTGGCGTCTTCGCCGGCGGCGCTGCCGATCCGCGGCCGAAAGCGGGAAGGCGGCATCACGGCACGCTGTTCGAGGGTTTCCCGGGTGAGCACCTTGGGAGCGTTTTGCAGGAGCGCCTCGGCCTCTTCGGCGACTCGCGAGAGGATGTCGGGCAGCGCCGGCTGCGCCTGGCCCGGTGAGACCAAAAGGACGGCCAGGAGCGCGGCGGGAAGCGGCATGGTCTTATTCTAACTCCGGGGAGAGGCGGGGACCGGGTTCGTGGACCAGGAGCCGAGGCTGTGGGCAGTGGCCCTCGGTCTGGGTCGGTGGCGCTGGCGCGCCGGCCCGAGTGGCAGGACGGCTGGGCGCGGCGGCTTGCAGCGTCGGGTCTCGTGCGAAGGGCCGCGGCCGACATCCAAAGGACTTGGCGGGAGGGGCGAATCGGCGCCTGCACGAATGTTCCGGCTATCCTATAAATTGCTTATTTTCATATACTTGCTGTTGAGTGTGAGATTTCGGACGGGGAAGGCCGAATTTTTCGCATGAAAGTACTTGCACTCCCCGCACGGCAATGCTATTCTAAACGAGTCGCCGAGTTGGGGATCGTGAGGTATCGTTTGCCCTGCGGGCTTGCGTTCGGGGCGCGACCATGGTATAAGTAGTAAAGATCCTCTGTAAGGAATGGTAACAAAACTCCGTTCGGGCCACCGATCGGAGCGGAATACGGCCTTCCTGTTAGGTTCTTTTTCAAAAGTTCTTAAAAAGTTCAGCGGGCCGTTGGCGTGTCCGGAAACGGAAAACGCGGCTCGCGCAAGTTTCGAGGCCTGCAGGAGCTTCTGGTATTTCGATAATGCCGGGGGAAACTGCGCAGATCTTTGACAATCTGGTTGGATGCAGTAAGGAAGAACTCGTCAGAACTCTGAGTAAAACCGGAGCGAATGTAAAGGGTTGGGGGCATCCTCAATCCATTCTCATTGTTTCAAATGAGAGTTTGATCCCGGCTCAGAATCAACGCTGGCGGCGCGCTTAACACATGCAAGTCGAACGAGAAAGTGGAGCAATCCATGAGTACAGTGGCGTACGGGTGAGTAACACGT
>JBGPKH010000844.1:0-3031 GCA_041485845.1 Bryobacteraceae bacterium | reverse complement strand
GGCATATTCTTTCATCTAGCCATGTAGAGGTCTGTGATTGGAGCGAAACCCTTGTTTAACAGGCCTCCGGAAGCCCGGCGTCGGTGCTGTACCCCATCAGATTCGCGAAAGTCGGGCTAGGGCACATGAATCGCCTGCGCTAGCTGCCCCACCACTCTTAGAGCAAGCAAAAGGATTAGGAGGCCGAAGAATATAGGTGCCAGGGTTCGTCTCATGGCGGAGGCTATGGTGTAGCCTCCACAGCAAACTGGTCAAGGACAATTTGGTCTGATTTGCGGCCTTGGGCTCGCCAATTGTTTACTAATTAGCCCAGTATTTTCAATGATTTAGAATCAAGTTGATCGTGCAGCCGCGCCACCGTTTACCAGCGGTTCGGGTCGGCACGTTTTCGGCATTGCGTGTCGCCGCAATTCGCCGATAGGCCGTGCCCTTTGACCGAAGCTGCCGCATCCGCTCGACAACCGCGGCTTCACCATTCACGCGTGCCATATGGCTTTCGCCCCTCACAGCGACCTGTCGCCGCCTTCATCCGCTGGCGCGCGTCGCGCAATTTGAGGACGATTTGGCTCTTGTCGTACTGGGCGACTGCTCCCATCAACTGGCGCATGAGTATTCTCGTCGGGTCCGTGGCCATCAGGTCAGGCTCGGCGACGGAGATCAGCGTGAATCCGTGTTTCTGGAGGTCGGCGATCGTCGCCTCTTGGACCATCAGGTCGCGCGCCAGGCGATCCAGCTTCTCAATGATAATCGCTTTGACGCCGTCCGCATGAAGCGCTGTCATCAGTTCGGCCCAGAAACTGGGTTAGTTGCTGAAACTGAAATTGGCGCGGGCGCCTGTGTCGGGGCCGGTATTGCTGTCCTGCAGCCACTGCAGTTGGAAACCGAACGCGATGGCATGCTTTCCGCGCACCCACAGCATGTTGTATTGCATGGTCCTGGCAATACCGGCCGTGAGCGGTTATTACTTTAGGATAAACTGGATTCGAGACTATGGAACTGGACAGGATTCAGCAGGCGATCCGCGCACAGAAACTCGACGGGTGGCTCTTCTTCGACCACCACCTTCGGGACCCGCTGGCATACCGGGTGCTGGGATTGACGCCGCCGGGCATACCGACCAGGCGCTGGTATTACATGATTCCCGCCGAGGGCGGGCCGCAGGGAATGGAGCACCGCATCGAACGCGGGATGACCGGTTCGCTGCCGGGCGAGCGCATCCCGTATTCCAGTTGGACGGAGCAGGTGGCCGGCATCCGCAAACTCACCGCGGGCATGCGCCGCGTCGCCATGCAATACTCGCCCAATTGCGCCATTCCATATGTGTCGATGGTGGATGCGGGCACCGTCGAGCTGGTGCGCAGCACGGGCGTAGAGGTGGTGAGCTCCGCCGAGCTGATCCAGATCTTTGAGGCGTGCTGGACGCCCGAGGCTCTCGAATCGCATCTCGAAGCCGGCCGCCGCGTGGACCGCGTGCGCGCGGAGGCCTTCGCGCTGGTCCGCGAGCGGACGCGCAACGGAGCGCCGCTGCGCGACCTCGAGGTCAAGAATTTCGTGCGCGAGGGCTTCGCCAAGGCCGGCCTGTTTACCGACCATGGGCCGATCGTGGGCGTGAACGCCAACGCATCGAACCCGCATTACGAGCCCACCGGCGAGGTGAATTCGCCGATCCACGCGGGCGACCTGGTGCTGCTCGACATGTGGGCCAAGCTCGACCAGCCGGGATCCACTTACTACGACATCACGTGGACGTATTTCTGTGGGGACCAGCCGCCCGGCGAGATGCGACAGGTCTTCCAGGTGGTGACGGGCGCGCGCGATGCGGCCATCGAGCGCGTGAAAAGCGCCGTGAGCAGCGGTTATCCGTTGTGCGGCTTCGAAGTGGACGATGCCGCGCGAGGGGTGATCGACGGCAGCGGGTTTGGAGAGTTCTTCACGCACCGCACCGGCCATTCGATCGGCCAGGAGGTGCACGGCAACGGCGCCAACATGGACAACCTGGAGACGCACGACGAGCGCCGCGTGGTGCCGTGGACGTGCTTCTCGATCGAGCCCGGCATCTATCTGGAGAAGTTCGGCGTGCGGTCCGAGGTCAACATGTTCATCGGGGAAGGCGAGGCTCGCGTCACCGGCGAAATCCAACGCGATCTGGCGCTTTTCTAATACCTCTCGCAGGCGCTGGTGGCGGCGACGCTGCTGTCGTGCATCCCGGATCTCAAGCCGGCGGATCGCGCGGCGGTGAGCTCCAGATCGACGACGGGCCGGGTCTGGTGCGGCGGCCGTACGAAGGGCGCGGCGCCGGAGCTGGTGCGGCGCGCGCGGCAACCCGGCTGGCTGGTGGACGACGTGCCGCCAGGGCCGGTGGGTCTCGGCGGGGTCCGCAAACAGTTGGACACGTTCTTGGCGACCTACGCCGCGGAAGCGCAGACCAAGGGCGTCCCCGTGTGGCACCCGCTGCCCTTCCAGTTCCCGGAGGACCCGGAATGCGCCCGCCACACCGGCGAGTTTATGCTCGGCGACGAAATGCCGATCGCGCCCATCTACGAGCCCGGAAACAAGCGGGCGTTGTATCTGCCGCAAGGTGTGTGGACCAATCTCGATGCCAACGAAGTCCTTTCGGGGCGGCGGACGATCACGGTGGAGACCGCCGCGCTCCCGGTGGTCGCGCGCAACGGCACGATCGTGCCGCTCGATTCGGCGGGTGCTCTCTCCCGGTATTGTGGCCGGGTCCGGCAACATCAATTCGAACGGCTTGGGGTTTTCGGCCAACGGGCGGCGTTGGCGATCCAACAACTTCCTGCTCGATGGCGCGCTACCAGCGAACGGACATATCGCTTTCTAAGACCTTCAGCGTGACCGAGAGGCTGAAGGTATCCGTGCGCGCGGAAGCCCTTCTAGCGGGAGTTTACAAGATATCGGTGAGTTTCGTGCCAAACCGTTCTTGCTGAATGGGTTGCGGGCAGTGTCGGGTATGACCTAACGGGTTGCAGGGACGAATCGCTGGAGAGTATGGCCGCCGATTTCCTTAGGGGGT
>JBGPKH010000843.1:0-3032 GCA_041485845.1 Bryobacteraceae bacterium | reverse complement strand
TGTGAATCACGGGTTGAGCCTCGCGGAGTGGATACTGCCCAGCCGCGACTGAGTTGGACCCTCGATTCATCCAAGCGGGGCCAAATTCAGTCCGCTTACCAGATTCTCGTGGCTTCCTCACCCGCGGCACTGGAGAGCGGCCCGGCGGACTTATGGGACAGCGGGAAAGTCATCAGCCGTGAAAGTATTCAGATTACCTACGGCGGCAAACCGCTTTCCTCGCACATGGAGTGCTACTGGAAGGTACGTATCTGGGACATGGATGGCAGGCCATCCGAATGGAGTTCTCAGGCAAGCTGGTCGATGGGGATTCTGAAACCTGAGGAATGGCACGCCCGGTGGGCCGCCTGGAGCCGTACCGCGATTAACTCCGGGCCGCTGCCGATGTTCCGCCGCGAATTCACGCTCACTCGCCAAGTACGCCGCGCCACCGTGTACATCTGCGGTCTGGGATATTTTGAGCTGTATCTTAACGGCCGCAAGGTCGGAGATGACGTTCTGGAACCCGGCTGGACCAACTACCGCCGCACCAACTTGTACATGACGTACCCTGTTGAAGATCTTCTACATCCAGGCGCCAACGCGGTGGGCGTAATGCTCGGTAATGGCATGTACAACGTGGCGGGCGGCCGCTACGTGAAGTTCAACGGAAGTTTCGGCCGGCCGAAGTTCATTCTTCATCTTCGTATCGAGTACGCGGACGGGTCTTTCGAATCCATAGTCTCGGACGAAAGATGGAAGGCGGCACCGAGCCCCGTCCACTTTTCGTGCATTTACGGCGGGGAAGATTACGACGCGCGCGACGAGCAGCCGGGATGGAACAAGCCTGGCTTTGCGGCGAGGAACTGGGAAGCAGTTGACATCGTGGATGATTCGAGCGATCGACTGGTCTCGGATGCGCAACCGCCCATCCAGGTAATGCAGGTCTTCCATCCTGTGAAGAGTGGCGAACCTGGGCACGGAATCTACGTCTACGACCTCGGGCAGAACTTCGCCGGGTGGCCGCAGATCACGGTGCGGGGGGTTGCCGGTTCGCAAGTACGCCTGACCCCCGGCGAATTGCTGGACGAAAAGGGGTTCGTCACGCAAAGAAGTTCGGGCGGTCCGACGTATTTTACCTACACGCTGAAAGGCGGCGGCACGGAAACCTGGCATCCGCGCTTTTCGTATTACGGCTTCCGCTACGTCCAGGCAGAGGGCGATGCGGAGGTGCAGGATCTCCAGGGGCAATTCCTGCACTCTTCGGCGCCGCGGGCCGGCGGATTCTCCTGTTCGAATCCGCTCTTCAACCGTATCCATGACCTGATCGACGCGGCAGTGCGCAGCAACCTGCAAAGTGTGGTTACCGATTGCCCGCACCGCGAGAAGCTCGGCTGGTTGGAAGTGCCTTACCTGATGGCGCCGAGTTTCGGTTATGATTACGACCTCTCCGCTTATTTCCCAAAGATTGTGCGTGACATGCGCGACTCGCAAACGCTTGAGGGGCTGATTCCCGACACGGCACCTGACTACGCGGTCCATCCGGGGGCATTTCGCGATTCCCCGGAATGGGGCAGTGCGATGGTGGTGGTCCCCTGGTGGCTGTACCGGAAATATGGCGACCGGCGCGTGTTGGAAGAGAGCCTGCCGGCCATGGCGCGATACGTCGATTATCTGGGTACCAAAGCTCAAGACGGCATTGTTTCGTACGGCCTCGGCGACTGGTACGACATCGGGCCGGGTGAGCCCGGCCCTTCCAAGCTCACCCCGCTCGGTGTGACAGCCACAGCCACCTATTACCAGGATCTACGAATCGTGGAGCAGGCGAACCGCCTGCTCGGGCGTGAGGTGGACGCCGATCGATACGCGGCGCTGGCATCCCGCGTCACGGAGGCGTTCCAGCGGCACTTTTTCGATCCGAAGACGGGCCGATACGCCACCGGGAGCCAGACAGCTCAAGCGATGCCGCTTGTTTTGAGCCTGTGCCCGCCGGCCGAGCGTGCCCTCGTGCTGGAAAATCTCGTGAGAGACGTAACGCGTCGCGGCAACCAGCAGACTTCAGGTGACATTGGCTACCACTACCTTGTGCGCGCGCTTCTGGACGGAGGCCGCTCCGACGTGCTCTTTGCCATGACCAATCGTACCGATCCTCCCAGCTACGGGGCACAACTGGCGCGTGGCGCCACTTCGCTCACCGAAGCCTGGGATGCAGACCCTGCCTCGTCGCAGAACCACTGCATGCTCGGTCATATTGAGGAATGGTTTTACGAAGGTCTGGCTGGTATCGAGGCGGATTTCGACCGCATCACGATCAAGCCCCAGCCGGTCGGTGATTTGAGTTGGGTGAAAGCTTGGCACGACACGGTGCGGGGCCGAGTCGAGAGCAGTTGGAAGATCGACGACTCGTATTTCGAGCTGACCGTTCAGATTCCAGCGAACACGACTGCCACTGTTCTTGTCCCCGGCAGATCGATCAAGCAAGTGACCGAAAACGGCCGACCCGTTTTGGAGGCGGAGGGTGTGCGCTATTTGCGCCAGGAGGGAGCCGCGCTGGTGTTTGAAGTCGCTTCCGGCAAGTACATCTTTAGAGTGCCAAAACCGTGATACAACTGGCGTCGATCCGGGTTGGCAGGAAAACGGCCGCGCACCATGTCGACGTCGGGCAAGGTATAAAATCAGTGATCGCGTTACCTGTAGCGGGTAATGATATTCAGCATGCAAACATCGTCTTAGAAGGAGAAATCACATGAGGCGTCGCGAATTCATCCCCGTCCTGGGTCTGGGCGGCTACCACTTGATGACAAACGAAGGCGGCCTGGCTGCGCCGCAGCCAAACTCACCCGCCCTGCCTGAAGGCGAAGGAGGCAAGCGGCGAGCCAAGGTCGGGTCCGTGAGTTGGAACTTCCATAGCCTTGCCCCTGGCGCCCACCCCGAGGAAGCCATCGACATTATTGGGAGCCTGGGGTTCGAGGGCGTGGAACTGATTGCCAACTCGCGCAAGGACATTGACGAGTATTGGACGGACTCGACCATCGACCGCATCAAGAAACAAC
>JBGPKH010000842.1:0-3039 GCA_041485845.1 Bryobacteraceae bacterium | reverse complement strand
GTTGCGGAATCGCGGGAGAGCCGCCTTCACCGCGGCGATCACCGCCAGGGTGGAGGCATCCGAGCGCTTGGTCACGGGAATGTACACGGTCCTCTTTCCGTTTACGTGCGCGTAGGCAGTAACCAGGTCGGTGCTGCTCTCGATGGTTCCGATATCGCGCAAATAGACACTAGCGCCGGCCTTGGGCCGGATCGGCGTGCCCAAGAGCTCGGCCAGGTTGCCGCCAAGAGCCGCATTCGTCCGGGCGATGCGATTGACCGTGCCGGTATACATGTTGCCGGATGGCATGACCAGGCTGGCCTTGCTGACCGCGGCGATGGCCTCATCGGGCGAGATGCGATATTGCTGCAGCTTGTCCGGATCGAGCGTGATGACAATGGTCCGCTGGTTCCCCCCGAATGGCGGCGGGGCGGAGACGCCGGGGAGGGTTGCAAACAGCGGGCGGACGCGATTCAGGGCGAAGTCCTGAAGCTCTCCCTGGCTGCGCGTGGGGCTGCTGAAGACGAGCTGGCCGACGGCCACGCTTCCCGCATCGAAGCGCGTGATGAATGGCGGCACGGTTCCGGGGGGCATGAAGGCGCGGGCGCGGTTCGCGTAGCCGATGGTTTCGCCTATCGCCTGGTTCATGTCGGTGCCCTCGTGAAACGTGAGCTTCATCAGGGTTGCGCCCTGTATGCTCCTGCTGGATACATAGTCGATGCCCGTGATGTAGAGGAAGTGATACTCGTAGTAATACGTCAGGTATCCTTCCATCTGGGCGGGATCCATACCGCCATAGGGCTGAGCGACGTAGATTGCCGGATCGCCGCCTTTGGGAAAGATGTCGACGGGCATCCGCTGTAGCGCCAGGACCGCGCAGAGAGCGACGGCAAGCAAGGCTACGACGACCGTGATCGGTCTCGCGAGCGCGGCTAATACGAGACGCATGTTCCAGCACTCCTCATGGGATCACCTGCCGGCCTCGGCCACAAATGGCTGAATGTCGCCGGCCGCCGCCGCCACACCGAGCAGTCCCCGCCAGACACCGAGACGCGCCAGGGCGTCGTCAATCTCCGCCTGCGTCAGCAGACGCTGGGCGTCGGCTACCTGATCGATGGTTCCGAGTCCCGCTTCGTACCGGGCCGTGGCTTGCTCGGTTGCCGCGCGCGCAGCGGATACTTGCACCGGGGTGTTCGCCGCGATCCGCCGGCTTCCTTGAAGGCCGGCTACCGCGCGATTCCACTGCGCACGAAGATCGGCGGCGATCTGTTCGAAGCGCGCGGTTTCCGCGCGGATTCTGGCGGACTGCGCGGCCTCCCGCGCATGGATCGCCGGCAGATCGAAGACCGGAAAGATCACCGTGAATCCCACCCCAAAATTCTGAACCGTGGGAGCGAGTCCATTCAGCCCGCCCAGCCGGGAACCATTGATCTCGGCGCCCGTGCCGCGCGCATACGCCGATGCCTGCGCGTAGAACCGGGGAAAATAGGACCTCGCCAGAGCCCGGAGCTGGGCCCGAGTCTGCTCGACCACCGCGTTCTGCTCCGCGGCGATGGGATTTCGAGGGGCGTCCAGCGGCGGCGCCGCCTGCTCGGGGGGCAACTCGAGCAGGTGCGGCGCCGAGATGGCGATTTGCGCGGGTTCGGCGCCCACGAACTGCGATACCGTGGCGCGGGCCACCTCGACGGCCTGTTGAGCCCGGATCCATTGCGTTCGCGCGGCGGCCAGCTCGGCTTCGGCTCGGGATGCGTCGGCGCCGGGGCGCAGTTGAGCGCCGGCCAGCGCGTTGGTTGTGCGGAAAATCACTTCCGCGCGGTCCACTCCCGCTTGCGCCGCCCGTACCGTCTCCTGCGCGGCCGCCAGCGTCAGATACGCATCCGCGGTGGCCACCGCGACCTCGAACTCCGTTCTCTTCAGAGTGGCCTCGGACTGCGCTCGCGCGGCGCTGGCAACGGCGACATTCGCCTGGCGGAGTCCGAAATCGAACGGCTCCCATGAGACCAGAGCGCCGAGAGCGCTACCCCAGACGGTGCCGGTATTGTTGCTGCCGATCACCGGGCCGGAAATGGTCGGAAGGACGCCTTGCGGCAGCAGCATGCCGAAGACATTGTTTCGGGTTGCGCGATTCACCTGCGCCAGGGTGTCCACCCGCGGCAGGTATGCGGTCCGCGCGAGTTGAATTCCCGCCGCCGCGGCGTTGATCTGTTCCTGAGAAACCCGAATGAGCGGGTAGTTCTTCAGTGCGGTCTCGACGGCCTGACTGAGCGTAAGCCCAGCCGGTGGCGCCGGCGGTTGAGCCGTCAAGCCACCGGCCGCGAGGAGCATGCAGGCCATTTGTACCGCACGCCAGGATTTGTTCAGCACTCCGCTATTCACCTTCCAAGATGATTTCCTGAAACAGCTCACGCACCTTATCCTTAGCCGCCGCCAGGGCCTTTTTGCCCAATGACGTAGCCCGGTAGACCTTTCGCCGGGACTTGCCATTGCGCCGCTCGGACGAACGCAGGTATCCCTTCTTTTCGAGACCGTGCAGAATCGGGTAGAGCGTTCCCGGGCTGATGCGATAGCCGTGACGCGCCAGCTCCTCGAGCATGCCAAGGCCGAAGATGGGCTCCTCGACGGCATGGTGCAGGACGTGAAGGCGAATCAAACCGGAGTACAGCTCGCGGTCCGCGGCGAAATCATTCCGGCGGTTCGTTCTCGACATGCGTTAACGAAATTCGCATTGTACGGGCGGAGGTCTGAGTATGTCAAGTTTGCTGGCATGTCGGGCATGTCGGACTACGTTCTGCCCCGGAGCCGCTGTCCGCCGTTTCCACGCCTCTGGTTACGGCCACGCACCGGCCGGCCCCGCATGCCGACGTCGCCGAGGCTCTAAGCGCGCGCGAAAAAATAACTTGACCGTTTCGCCCTGGGACATGCTGCCGCGCCCAGGACTGCGCTCCTCCGCTCGCTCCGCGTTCTCGAACCCGACTGCGAGTCGCGACCGCCAATTCACGCGAATCCGCTTGCTCTCCTCTCCCTGTTTCTTCTCCGCGCAAATCTCCGCGTCTCCGTTTC
>JBGPKH010000841.1:0-3097 GCA_041485845.1 Bryobacteraceae bacterium | reverse complement strand
TGACCATCCGGGGAATACGACTCGGCGCTCTGTGAAGGTCCCTCCGCGGGCACCTGTTGCGGAGCACGGCTGCGATCGGCGGGAACCTGCCACAATTTGAAAGCTCCCATAGGCCCGGAGCGGTAGCCGATGTCTTGGCCGTCGGGCGACCAGACGGGCCAGTGGCTCACTCCGTCGGTGGTGATTTGGGAGAGGACACCGCTCGCAAAGTCATAGACGTGGATGTCGTGATTCGATCCCTCGGTCTCAACGGTGAGTTTACGCATATCCGGCGAGATCCGTGGATGGAGATAGGACCTGGGCGGCAGCGGAAGCTTTTCGGCCTTGCCGTCGCGATCCACCCAGACGAGCGTTCTCGCTCCTCCATCCGCTTTCCCGGGAATGTAGACGAGATCGCCGCTGGCCGAGATGTCGAAGTTGACCACGCCGGTGTTCCGGCTCATCAGCACGCCCTCGAGGACGGTTGAGGGCTGCCCGGTGACTTTGAGCCGGTCGGGATCGAAGCGAACCGCCAGCAGATTGCCGTTGCGCCCGTATACGAGATGGCCTGACGGCGAATAGCGCGGGTGCGTACCGCCTTCCACCAGAATTCTTCTCTCCCCGGTTGCGGGCGAAAAGACGGCGATGGCGGCATCGTCGAACGATTCGGTATCCGCCGTGGCCACCGTGAACAACACGGCCTTTCCTCCGGGGAGTGCGCAGGGGTATTTGTGCAGGCGTTCGCCTTTGGCGAAGTCGACCTTGGCCACTTCTTTGGGTTGGCCGCCAGCGGCTGGAACACCCACGATTCCCCCGGGGTTCGCCGAGACAAAATAGATGATGTCGTCTGCCGCCCAAGTGCCCCCGGGGAATCCTTCCCAGGTGCAGACGGTTGCCGGCGCACCGCCGCTCAGGCTCATTTTCCGCAATCGCTGGCTCCCATCGGTCAGGATAAACGCGACCCAACGGCCATCCGGCGAGAAAAATGCCGCGCCGCCAATAACGCCCTCGACCAGCTTCGGCTCCAGTTCGCCAAGCGATCGGACATAGAAGATATCCTTGGCCTGGGCACTCGGATTGTATGCGAGGTGCATGCCGTCCGGGGAAACAGCGATGCGCTTGTTGAAGCTGGCGTTAAACATGCTGCGCTCGGGCGCGTTAATGACGAAGCGAGTCAGGTTGCGAGGCGTGGCGCCGCGATAACGGCCGATGGCGAAGACCCCAGCCGCGGCCGCGCCAACTGCCGCGCCGCCGAGTGCACTGATGATCGTGCGCCGCATGATGACGCTTTGTTTGCGAGCCGAGTCCTGCTGCGCCGGAGCCGCCAGCCAATCCTCCAGCTCAATCCGCGCGTCGCCGATGTCGCGCAGCCGGCTGTTCGGATCTTTGCGCAGGCACTTCTTGAGCAGCGACTGCACAGGCAGCGGCGTAGCCGGCGGCACCACAGCCCAGTCCGGTTCGCGTTCCACCACAGCAGCCAAGGTTTCGGTAATGGTCTTGCCGCGGAACGCCTGTTTGCCGGTCAGAGCCTCATACAAGACGCAGCCGAACGACCAGATGTCGGTCCGCGCGTCCAGATCCTTGCCACACGCCTGCTCCGGCGACATGTATGCCGGCGTGCCAATCACCGTCATCTTCTGCGTGAGTTGCTCGGTCAGTGTGGCCGTGTTGTCGTCCGCACTGACTTCGCGCGCCGGCTCCACCGGTTTCGCCAGGCCGAAATCCAGCACCTTCACCTGTCCGTTTTCGGCGATCTTGATGTTCGCGGGCTTCAGGTCGCGGTGTATGATCTGCCTGGCGTGCGCGGCCTCGAGCGCCGCGGCGATTTGGCTGCCTATCGATATCGCCTCACGCAGCGGCATAGGCCCGCGCCGCAGACGCTCGGCCAGCGTGGGGCCGGGCACATACTCCAGCGAGAGAAAGCGAACTCCCTCGTGCTCTTCGAAGTCGTAGATGGAGGCCACGTGCGGGTGATTGAGAGAGGCGAGCACACGGGCTTCGCGCTCGAATCGGGCGATGCCCGATGCGTCCAACATCTCGGGACGCAGCAGTTTCAAGGCTACCGCCCGGCCGAGTTTCGTGTCCGTGGCTTTGTAGACGGTGCCCATGCCGCCCGTGCCCAGGTGCTCCTCGATGCGGTACTGGCCCAGGCTCGTGCCCGGAGGCAACTGCCTGGCAGGTGACGGTTCTTGGGACATAATCGCCTCCAAATGTTCCATAAGGCCGGAATTTCTGCTTTGGCGCCCGGCTTAGGAAAAGTATACATCAACCGCTCGGTTGAAGACGCGGCGAAGAACCGGCGAAAATAGCCGGCCCGCACCGGCCACGTCTTCATGCCCTTTGGTGGGCCGCCGCGGCCCATCGGCACCTCCCTTAAGATGCTTCTTCTAAGCCGGTTGGCCCTTAAACCAAGCGATCGATACCTCTACCCCAGTTGCAGCGCTTCCCGCAGTCCCGGATCGTGGCGCACCCGCCAGATGCGGCTGTCGAGGTAATAGTGTGTCAGGCCGAAGCCGCAGAAGAAGCCGAACGCCAGGTCGGACACCTGGCCCAACGCGAATCCCGGAATCCGGTACAACGCGCTGAACACCAGCCCGGCCGCCACATACGCGAGAAGGCTGCGGCTCACCGCGCGCGGAATGCGGCCGTGGCGCGCGCCGCTCTCCGCTCCGGCGTAGCGGTTGCGATTGTGGAACCACACGATGGCGTGGTATTGCAGATTGTGCACGATGGTCACGGTGGGGACCGCCGCCTGCCAGCTCATGTACGCAAAGGTCGCCCAGTGGAGCGGGATCACCGCGCCCAGGAGCAGGTACTTCGGCAGATCGGCCGGCTCGCCCGCCCGCCAGCGAACCCACTGCCGCGCCAGCCAGGCAGCCGCCACCAGCGAAACCATCACCCAAAGGGGCATCTCCATCCGCGGAAACGAAAACGGGATCCCCAGTTCCTCCGGGTGATGGATGAAGAACCGGTGGAGCGGAGGGAAGACGGTCATCACGCCCAGGAACCCGCGGTCGAGCGCATTGTCGAGCCGCCCGAGATCGCGGTTCTTCACCTTGTACAGCACCATGAACCCGTAGTGCTGGCGGATCACGTGATAATAGGCCCACACGCCGAC
>JBGPKH010000840.1:0-3114 GCA_041485845.1 Bryobacteraceae bacterium | reverse complement strand
GGCCCCCGGCCTCCGGCCCCCCGGCCCCGGCCCCCGGCCTCCGGCCTCCGGCCCCCCGACCCTCCGGCCCCCGGCCTCCGGCCCCCCGGCCCCGGCCCCCGCCCCGGCCTTCGGCCCCCGGCCTCCCCTACTTCCTCTTAGGTACGTATGCCGGGAATGGCTCCGTGTCCGGAGTCACTCGCACCGCGCTAGTGAACTTGAATGGGTACTTTCCGCCGCTCGGATAAGTCAGCTCGACGAAGTAAGCCGTCCATCCTTTCTCGGGCGGCGCGGCGCGCCCCACGTACACGCCCGAGCCCTGCTCCTGGAGGTCCGAGCCCTGGTATTTAGGACCCAGGGTGGCCAGCCGAAAGTCGCGGTGCTCCGGGTTGTTCGCCTGCCAGAGCTTCACTGCGGAGGGCTTGTCTTTGCTCTTTACCCGTATATCGCCGTTGGTCTCGAAGGTCCAGGTGAACTGCGGCCGCGGCGTGCCCCTGAGGAATGCCTGGTAATACGCGAGCATGCTCTCTCTCGCGTCGGTGTTGCGCAGGCTGTGATCGGCGTTGGGGACGTAGCGCAGATATTTCTCGCCCTTGAGATCGTCGAAGTAGAATCGCGAGGAGTCGGGCAGAAAGAACTGATCGCCCGCCGCGTAGATCATGAACTTGGGCAGCGCCAGGCGGTCGCGGTAGCTGTAGGGCTCCTCGATGGCCAGCAGGTTGCGATACTCCGGCGTGCCGGCCCAGTCCATGACCCCGGCCTGATCGTAGTCCTTCACCGCGGGCGCCCAAAAGCCATAGACGCGATAGTGGTGCTCGAAGGACTTCTCGAGATTGAGCAGGTCGATGGAGGCGGGTATGATGCCTACCACGCGGCGGTCCACAGCGGCTGTAGTCCACGTGGTCCAGCCGCGCTTCGATCCGCCCGAGACGACGAACTTCTCGACCTTCACGCCGCCCGCTTCGGGAGATGCCATGACTGCTGTGACCGTATCCAGGGCGCGGACGGCAGCTTTGGTCATGGGCAGGCGCAAGGGCCAGTTCTCGTCGCCGGTGGTCATGTACTTGATCCACGTGTAGGCGATGATGCCGTCCTCGGAGCGCGTCTTGGGTTCGTCGGAAAACAGGAGCGGCTCGTTGGGGACGTCCTGCAGCTCGGCGGCCACGGAGTGCGTGGTCGTCGCGATCTCGGTATAGGTCGCGTTCGTCCCGTTGGGCATCTTGTCGTTCACCGAACCGCCGGTGATGAACAGGTAGCCGGTAGTGCCCTCCACGCGGTCCGGCTTGACGATCGTCAGCCAGTGTTTCCAAACGGTGCGATCCACTTCGGTGGGCTTGCGCCACGTTTGAGAAGTCAGTTCGACGATGTAAGAGGTGTAACCATCGCCGTGAACGGTATTCGCGAGCCGGTAACTGTAAGTAGGATCCGGCTTCTGGACATATCGGTCCAGCGCGGTGTCGGCCGCGCATACGGGGAGGGCGGCTAGCAGCGCCCATACGGCAACTTTCAACGGCGTGGTTGTTTTTGTGAGCATCGGAGTCACTTTTCCGGAAATAACCGTTTCAGAAATTCCTGGTCTTCGAGAATCGCGCGCAGACGCTGCGCGCGGCCACCCGGCGGCCCCGGAGTCGCCGCCGCCACCCCAGTGTCACCCCCGCGGCCACCCTGGCCCCCCGGACTTGTGGCCGCCGCGGCGGGCTCGAACAGCCGGCGCACGTTGGCATCGAGTTCCAGCGCCTTGCGGAAATCGGCCAGTGCGGCCGCCTTGTCGCCGAGATTGTAGTCCATCGCGCCCAGGGTCACCCAGGCATTGGCCGTGGGCATATATTGTGCGACCTTCGCGGCGGCGTCGCGGGCTTCCCGCGGCTTGCCCGCGCTGCTCAGCGTACCAGCTTTCTGCTGCCACAGCATCCCCAGGTTCATGTCGAGGAGGCGGCGCAGTTCGGGGATGGGCTGCGGGCTGTCGTCCACGTTGAGGTAGAGATAGCGATCGTTGTTGATGTTGCGGCCGCCGCCCTTGCGCACGATGAGCATGGACGCCGACTGCTTGCCGCGCCGGTCGCCACCCGCATCGTCGCCGGCCTTGAGGGCGGCGTAGAGCTTTTCGGCGAGTTCGCCGCCGGTGGCCTCAAAGGCGCGCCCCATGGCCTCCACCACCTGCGGGCCGGCCAGGATGTTGCCCTGCGCCGACCACGTCTTTCCCTGTTTGTCGCCGGCCCAGGTCTGCGCCGCGGGACCGGTGTAGACCGCGATATTGCCATTGCGGTCGATGATCGCGACCTGGCGTCCGTCGGTCGGCGGGAACTGATCTTCGGCCAGCAACTTTGCCAGCGCCTCTTTGGCCGTGAGGCCCTGGCGCAGCAGTTCCAATCCTCGCGGTCCATAGCCCACGTTCACGTTGGCCTGCGTGGCAATCGCGCCGGCTCCCGCCTCGGCCCAAGGCACTACCGCGCCCACCGAGAAGTAGCGCGACGCGACCGTGACGCCCCAGTCGCCGTTCACCGGATCGTAGGCCACGATGGAAAATGTGTTCACATCGGCGGCACACAGGTGGAGCGCGAGCGGCGCCCAGAGGAGGAAGCGCATATAGAGTTGTTATACCGCAGAAGAGTCCTTCCGCCGCGCGCCCGGTCGTGGTCGCGTGGTCGCACTGTTCTAGAACGCTGCCGCCTGGCCGCAAATCACCTCGCGATCGTTCAGCGGAACCGTGTCGGATGCCGGCGGGCTTCGGGACCGCAACTATCGCGAGGTGGAGCCGGCCGCCGCGATGGCCGGCCGGACTTGGTTCTACGATGCGGCGCACAAGAATCTGCAAGGTGCTGGTGCGCGTCGCGGCAGGTGAGGATTGCATCGTTAATTTGAGCTTTTGACGACGTGGGCGGCGCCCGCGCGGACCGCGGCCCGTCCAGCCTGCACGACCGTTGGGAACCCCCACCCGGCGGCACGCAAGCTGCGCTGCGCGTGCGCCAAATGGTTGTTACCTGGGCGCGAGACCCTGCGTCTAAGACGGTAGAATGTCCGGATGGTTGCCGATTGTCGTGTTTGTGCTGGCGTACGTCGTACTGATGCGGTGGGTGCTGCCCCACTTCGGCGTCCCCACTTGAATGTCGAATACCTGCGACGCCGCGGCGCGGC
>JBGPKH010000839.1:0-3123 GCA_041485845.1 Bryobacteraceae bacterium | reverse complement strand
CGTTCTCAATGTGGCCGTAGAGCATCGTGCAATTCGAGTGGAGGCCCAACTGGTGCGCGGTGCGCGCGGTCTCGATCCACTCGCTGCCATCGATCTTGTGATCGCAGATGATACGGCGCACGCGCTCGTTGAAGATCTCGGCGCCGCCGCCGGGCAGCGAATCCATACCGGCATCGCGCAGACGTTCGAGCGTCTCGCGAATCGAGATTTTCGTGCGCTTCGCCAGGTAGGCGATCTCCACCATGGTGAATGCTTTGAGGTGGACCTGCGGGAACCGCAGCTTCAGGCCGCGGAGCATCTCGCAGTACCAGTCGAGCGTCAACTCGGGATGCAGGCCGCCGACGATGTGGAACTCGGTAACGGCCTCGCTCCAGCCTTCGCCGGCGCGCTGCCATACCTCGTCGAGCGACATGGTGTACGCCTTCGGATCGCGCACCCGTTTACCGAAAGCGCACAGGCGGCAACTTGCCACGCAGACGTCGGTGGGGTTGATGTGGCGGTTGACATTGAAATAAGTGGTGTCGCCGTGCAACCGTTCGCGGACGATGTTGGCCAGGTAGCCGAGCGCGAGGATATCGCTGGTGCGGTAGAGCGCCAGGCCGTCATCGAACGAGAGCCGCTGGCCCGCTTCCACCTTGTGGCGAATCGGAACGAGACGCGGATCGTCAATCACGACTTGCATATTCAGGCACCCGGTTTGAGAAGGAATATATCAGCGGCCCAGAATAAAAAGAATAGCACGCTGACGTAGCCGTTCATGGTGAAGAAGGCCGCGTTTACGCGCGATAAGTCGTGAGGTTTGACGATGCTGTGCTCGTAGAGGAGCAGCGCCATCACCGCGCCCACTCCGGCGAGCGAAAGCGCGCCGAGACGCAGCGTGTAGACCAGCGCCAGCAGGCACGCCACCATCAGGACGTGCATGCCCTGGGATACGCGCAGGGCGCGCGCGATACCGAGCATGCGCGGCACGCTCGCCAACCCCTCGGCGACGTCGAATTCATAATCCTGGCAGGAGTAAATGACGTCGAATCCGGCGGTCCAGAACGTGACCGCAGCGGTGAGCCACAGAATGCGGGGGTCGAGGGAGCCGCGGACCGCGATCCACGCGGCGGCGGGCGCGATTCCCAGGCTGAAGCCCAGGACCAGGTGCGAGAAAGAGGTGAACCGCTTGGTGAACGAGTAAAAGAAGACGATGGCCAGCGCCAGCGGCGCCAGATGGAAGCAGAGGGCGTTCAACCGCCCGGCCGCAAAAACGAAGGCCGCCGAAGAGACGGCCACGAAGGCCCACGCGAACCCGCGGCTCAACAGGCCGGCCGGCAGATGGCGCATCCGCGTGCGCGGATTACGGGCGTCGATATCGGAATCCACCAGGCGGTTGAAGGCCATGGCGGCCGATCGGGCGCCCACCATGGCGGCGACGATCCACAGCAGTTTCCGCCAGATCTCGCCGGCGGCGTATCCACCGTCCCGAAAGGCCAACAGGGCTCCGGTGAGGGCGAAGGGCAGGGCAAAGACCGAATGCTCGAACTTGATCATCTCGAGCGTCAGGCGGAGGCGCTTTACAAGCATAGGGTAGTACCTCTATTTTATAGCTACCCCGGATCAGCTAAAATTACGGTTACACGCCAGGGCCTTGCCGTGTTACAGTTTTTGCTTGTGGGCCGGGGCAGCGAGGGGGCGCACGGAACGGCGCCTCGTAGGCAGGCGGTTCGCCCCCGAGGGAGTCAGGAATGTTGGAAGCCTCCGCATTGTCGGACAAGGGCTGCGTCAGGTCGAATAACGAAGACTACTGCCTGATCGAACCGGATCTGGGACTGTACGTGTTGGCGGATGGCATGGGCGGCGCCAAAGCCGGAGAGCGGGCATCGCGCATGGCCGTCGACACCGTGGCGGAAATGGTGCTGCTGGCACAGCAGCGCGATTCCCAGGTGCTGATCTTGGCGGTGGAAGAGGCCAACCGGCGGGTGCTGGAAGCCGCGCACAGCGATCCCAGCCTGGAAGGGATGGGCACCACTCTGGTGGCGGCGCTCGAAATGGACGACAGCCTTTCGATCGCCAGCGTCGGAGATAGCCGGGCCTACCTGCTGGACGAGGATGGCTTCCGCGCGATTACCGACGATCAGACCTGGGTGAACGAAGTCGGCCGGCCGCTCGGGCTGGACGAGGAAAGCCTGCGCAACCACCCCATGCGCCACGTCCTGACCATGGCGATCGGGGCCAGTTCGCCGCTGACGGTGAATTACTATTCGGTAGGATTGAAGACCGGAGCGTTGGTGCTGATGTGCAGCGATGGACTGCACGGGGTGCTGGAAGCTCCGCAACTGGAGCAGATTCTCCGCGGCAGCAGGAACGGCGTTTCACTCGAAGAGAGTTGCCGTCAATTGATCGAAGCGGCGAAAGAGGCGGGCGGTCCGGACAACGTGACCGCGGTCCTGGTGCGGAAGGGGTAGCGCCGGGGCGAATATGGCGAATCCTACGGCCGGGGTTCGAACCGCCGGCATGGTATACTGATGGTCGCATCAGTCTGTACGGGCTGGTGAGCGTCGGGGCGTGGCTCAGCCTGGCTAGAGCGCCTGGTTCGGGACCAGGAGGTCGGTGGTTCGAATCCACTCGCCCCGACCATCTAACTCTTCTCGATTTCAATCCCTTATCAATGTTCCTCGTGTCCGTGAGTTCCGCTGGCTTTTGATCGCTGTGCCCAGAATTGTGCCCACCCCGCGCCTTCCGCGCGCGCTCCATCGCTTCCCGGACCGTGTCCGCTTGCGGGTGAACGTACCGCCGGGTAGTTGCGAAGTCGCTGTGACCTGCCAGGTACGCCAGGGTGTACGGGTCCATGTAAATGTAAGCCGCCCACTGCGTCAGGCACGTGTGCCGGAACGTGTACAGCACGAAGTCCTCGACCTTCGCCAGCTTGCAGGCTTTCGCGTGTTGCTTCTTCAGGCTGGACTTCTCGATATGACCGCCCTAAGCATCCGCGCAAGAATTACTTCGCATTGGAAGGAGCAATGGTGTAGTTCCACTTGGGGAGGATTTTGTGTCTGGTGATTCGGAGTTCCTTCAACCTTTGGGCAGAGGGCTTGACTTTTAGTGGGTAGTCCTGCGTGTCCAGGTGGGCGCGCACTT
>JBGPKH010000838.1:0-3127 GCA_041485845.1 Bryobacteraceae bacterium | reverse complement strand
GGGCGCCGTACCCATCTGGTTCGTCAGGTGGAGCGAACTCCAGACGGCAATCGCGGATGGGACGCTGACAGTTCCCGAACTGTGGACAATGCCGTCGCTACGCATCGGAACTGCCAGCTTCTTCCAGGAGACACTACGTCCCCTTGGAGTTGCGCAACACAGTTCTCTTGAGATCGTCGCGCACGGCCTGCTGTCGAATGGCACGGCCTTTCAACTCCACGTTGAGGGGGTCGAAGGACAACCGGACTTGTTCTCGAGCGTGAAGATTTCTTTTCGCTAGTAGGGTCTGGCGCCTGATCTGCGACGGGAGCCTCCTGCGGGATATCAGGGCTGAAATTTCGTGAATCAGCCGGAGGATTGCTCTCATCGGTGGCGGGGGGCAAGCCACCAGCGTTCGAAACGCGTCCACGACGGGGAGCCATACAAAATCGCCCTTTGAAATCTGTAAGCTGCGGGCGACCCCAGCGCCAGCATATACGCGCAGCCGATGCCGATCACTCCGATCAGCCCCCGCATGAAATCGATTGGCACGGGCATGACTTGAGTTTGCCACAGCCGGAGTTTGCCACAATAGCCCCATGAGTCTCATGCGCGAGATTCGCGAGTTTCCCGTGCCGCGCCAGTCGGTGGCTCTCTGGTGGCTCGGTCAGAACGGCTTCATCTTCAAGTCGGCCGAAGGCACGCTGCTTTCGACCGACCTCTACCTCACCGACAGTTGTGTGGCCATCGCCCCCGCCGGCACGGATTTCCACCGCCAGGTGCCGGTGCTCATCCCGCCCGAGGAGCTGGATGTCGATCTCTTCGCCGTCACCCACAACCACCAGGACCACACCGATCCCGAGACCATCGAGCGCCTGCGCCACAAGGACACCGCGCACTTCATCGGACCGCATCCGAGCTGCGATGTCTTCCGGCACAAAGGCATCGAAACGGGCCGCATCCTCCCCGCCTGGCCGGACTGCGCGCTGGAGCTGCGCGACATCGTCATCCGCGGAACCTTCGCGCTGCCCACCGACGATACCGACCTCAACCACATGGGCTACCTCTTCGAGTTCGGTCACGGTCCGCGCATCTACATGACCGGCGACACCGATGCCTGCGAGCTGCTGGCCAGCGCCCGCAGGCACGAGCCGCACCTGATGATCACGTGCATCAACGGCGGCTTCAACAACCTCTCGCACGACGAGGCGGCGCAACTGGCCGCGCGCATCCAGCCGCGCGCCGCGATCCCGTGCCACTACGACATGTTCGCCGACAACGCCGCCGACCCGCGGCAGTTCCGCGCGTCCCTGAACCGGCGCGCCCCCGGGGTCGGCTATCTGCAACCGGAGCACGGAAAGCCGCTGGTTTTTTCGGTGTAACCGCGAAAAATCCCGATGGATCACGCCCTTCTCGCGCGCGTATTCGAGCGCGTCGACAAGTTGATGGATGATGGCCGCCGCATCCTCTACGGGCAAAGGCCCGGCCGGCGCGGACCCTTCCACCAGTTCCATGACAAATCGCGCGATCTTCCACGCCGTAGATAGCGGCGATGTTGGGGTGATTGAGGGAAGCCAGCACCTGCGCTTCGCGCTCAAAGCGCGCCATGCGGTCGGCATCCTGCGCGAACGAATCCGGCAGGATCTTGATCGCCACATCGCGTCCCAGCTTGGTGTCGGTCGCGCGCCAGACCTCGCCCATGCCGCCCTCGCCGAGCACGCGCAGCGGAACGCAGGCACGGCGCGCGTCGGGCGAGAGATCCACCGCGAACATCCGGATTCCCGGCCCGCGCCGGCAGCAGAGCCGTGGCCCCAGTTCCGCACGCGAGTTCGCAGGCGCACATCACGCCCGGGAGGATGGGCCCGAAAATCTTGCGGCGCGCGGCCTCCGGCCACGAGAGGCCGAAGGCGAAGAGCCGGCCGTAGTACGGGGCCCGCCACCTATGTGGCACGGGCATTCATCCCCGATCCAGCAATTCCAGCAGTTTCTCCTGCACCGCCTCGCCGGTCGGCGCATCCGGAGTGATCACCAGAATCGTATCGTCTCCGGCAATCGTCCCCACCACCTGCGGCCACTCTTCGTTGTCCAGCGCCACCGCCACCGAGTTCGCATGCCCCGGCGACGTCTTCAGCACCACCAGGTTCTGCGCGCGCAGCACGTCCTTCAAAAACTCCGCGGCCAGCATGGAAAACTGCGGGCCCGTCTCCTCGGGCGCCATCTCCTGATATCCGTCCCGCGTCTTCACCAGGCGCAGGTCGCGAATGTCGCGCGAGAGCGTCACTTGCGTGGCCGCGATTCCCAACTTCCCCAATTCGTGGGCCAGATCTTCCTGAGTCGAGATCTTGTTACTGCGGATCAGCTTCAGGATCTGCCCCTGCCGGTACGTCTTGGTCATACATTCATCCTTTGCAGCCTCTGCTTCGCCGCCGCCAGCGCCGCCGCCACGGCCTGCGGCCCCGTGCCGCCCGGCACCTCGCGCGACTCGATCCCGCGCCGGGGGTCGAGCAGCGCCGCGAAGTCAGCGGTGAATTCGGGAGCGAAACGCTGCATCTCTTCCGCCGTCCAATCCGCCGGCTTCTTGCCGCCGCGCACGCTCTCCAGCACGAACCGCCCCACCAACTGGTGCGCCTGGTGGAACGGCGTTCCGGCGCGTGCCAGGGCCTCCGCGAGATCGGTGGCCACCACCCAACTCTCCCCGGCAGCCGCCGCGGGCCGCGCCGCGTTCAACTTCACCGACTCCGCCACCACGCGCGCCATTTCGAGCGACGCCCCCAGTTGATCGGCCGCCTCGAACAGCGGTACTTTGTCCTCCTGCATGTCGCGATTGTAGGTCATCGGCAGGCCCTTCAGCGTCACCATCAACGACGTGAGACAGCCCATCACCCGCCCGCTCTTCCCGCGAATCAACTCCAGCGAATCGGGATTCTTCTTCTGCGGCATCAGGCTCGATCCGCTGGTGACGCCGTCGCCCAACTCCATCCAGCCGAACTCTTCGCTGGAATAGAGGATCCAGTCTTCGGCCAGGCGGCTCAGGTGGAGCATGGCCACGCTCGCGGCATACACGAAGTCGAGCGCGAAATCGCGATCGCCCGACACGTCCATGCTGTTGCGCGTAATGCCTTCGAAGCCCAGGTCGGCGGCGATCGCC
>JBGPKH010000837.1:0-3134 GCA_041485845.1 Bryobacteraceae bacterium | reverse complement strand
GTGCAGCGCTACGCCCCCGAACTGAACAAGAGATGCCGGCGGGAATTGAAACCAACCAATGGCTCCTGGAGGGTCGACGAAACGTACATTTGCCAGGGTGGGAGCTGGCGGTACCTGTATCGTGCCGTCGATTCCACCGGCGCCGCAATTGATTTCTGGTTTTCCGCTGAGCGAGACGCGGCAGCGGCCAAGCACTTCTTCCAGAAAGCCTTGCAGGCTCCTGGTCATCCCCGTCCGCGCGCCATCAACGTACGGCAACCCGTCATTGCAGGTCGCGAAAGCTGCGGGCGGCGGTCATGAGGCCCCATAAGGCCCGAGCATGGTTGACTTGGGGGTGGTCGCGACCTAAGATTACGGCTGAAACAGGTGACGCTTCGATGATTGGCCAGACTTTGGGCCACTACCGCATTATCGAGAAGATCGGTGCTGGCGGGATGGGTGTAGTCTACCGGGCGCGTGACGAGCGCCTGGAGCGTGATGTCGCTCTAAAGGTTCTGCCGTCGGGAACAGTGGCCGATGAGGCCGCACGAAAGCGGTTCCGCAAAGAAGCGCTGGCTCTCTCGCAGTTGAATCATCCCAACATCGAGACCGTTCATGACTTCGACATGCAAGAGGGGACGGACTTTCTGGTGATGGAGCTTATTCCCGGGGTGAGCCTCGACGAGAGGTTGGCGGCGGAGTTGCTGCGGGAAAAGGAGATCGCACACCTGGGGACGCAGTTGGCCGAAGCGCTCGCCGCAGCGCATGGGCAAGGCGTAGTGCATCGCGACCTCAAGCCGGGCAACTTGCGGGTAACACCGGACGGCCGGCTGAAAGTACTCGATTTCGGCCTGGCCGTGCTGCTGCAACCGGCGAGCCAGACGGCGTCGACAAGAAGCATCACCGAAACGTCGGCGGTGGCGGGGACGTTGCCCTACATGCCCCCTGAGCAGTTGCTGGCCGAGAAGGTGGACGCGCGCAGCGACATCTGGGCGGCCGGAGCGGTGTTGTATGAGATGGCGAGTGGACAGCGGCCGTTCCGCGAAGAGGTGGCCGTCCGGCTGGTGGACGCCATCCTCCACCAAGCGCCCATGCCTCCTCGCAAGGTAAACGCGCGCATCTCGCCGGAACTGGAGCGGATCATCCTGAAGTGCCTGGAGAAGGATCCCGAGAACCGCTACCAGTCGGCCAAGGAACTGGCTGTCGACCTGCGGCGGCTGGGCCTGCCTACAAGCGCGGCAACAATGCCAAGTCGGCTGCCTCGATCCCGGCGGTGGTCCCTGGCGGTCGTCGGCGCTCTGGCGGCGCTGTTGGCTGTGCTCGTTGGGTTAAACGTGGGTGAGTTGCGGGACGCGGTTTGGTCCCGCGTCTCAGGCCGGGCGAAGCCGGCCCGGATTGAATCCCTGGCGGTTTTGCCGCTGGAGAATCTCGCCCGGGACCCCAGCCAGGATTACTTCGCCGATGGGATGACTGAAGCGCTGATTGCCGCCTTGGCGAGGATCGGCGCGTTGCGGGTCATTTCGCGGACCTCGGTGATGCAGTATCGCGGGGCCAAGAAACCGCTGCCTCAGATTGCTAAGGAACTGGGCGTGGACGCCGTTATCGAAGGGTCGGTACTGCGGGAGGGCGACCAGGTGCGGATCGCCGTGCAGTTGATCCACGGCCCTACGGATCGGCATCTGTGGGCCAACAGCTACCAGCGCGAGCTGCGCAGTATTCTGACGTTGCAGAGCGAGGTGGCACGGGCGATTGCGGACGAGATCAAAGTGAAGCTGACGCCCCAGGAGCAAGCGCGTTTGGCCAGCGCCCGTCCGGTGAATCCGGAAGTGTATGAGTCGTATCTAAGAGGCCGCTACGACCTGGACCGCAGATCGGCGGAAGCGGCAAGACAAGCCCTCCGGCACTTCGAACACGCTCTCGGCATTGACCCCACCCACGCGCCCAGCTACGCCGCGCTCGCCGACGCCTACATGGTCCTTGGAACAGGGTTCATTGCCGCACAACCGGCTACCGAGGCCAGGCCCAAGGGGAAAGTGGCGGCAATGAAGGCCCTGGAAATCGATCCCGGCTTGGCGGAAGCCCATGCCGCGCTGGGGGCCACGTACCTTTGTTACGACTGGGACTGGGCTGCCGCGGAGGCGGAACTCCGGCGAGCTACCGAGCTCAACGCGAGATATGCGCCGCCCCACCAATGGTACGCCCTTCTGTATTCCGCTATGGGACGGTTCGATGACGCTCTGGCCGCCGCCAGGCGGGCGCAGGAATTCGATCCCCTCGCGCCGTCGGCCAGCGTGTACACCCCGCGCGTTCTGTACTATGCGCGGCGCTATGACCAGGCGAGAGAGGCGCTGGGGAAGGTCTTGGATCTGGATCCAGATTTTATCCTGGCCCACTTCTGGCTGGGCCGGTGCTTTGTGGCGCAGTCCGTCCGGGAACGGGCGATCTCGGAACTGCGCACCGCGGTGAATCTTTCGGGACGCGGCCCGGTGATGCTGGCGGCCCTCGCGCACGGGTATGCCGTCACCGGCCAGGGAGCCGAGGCCCGTAAGCTGCTCGGGGAGTTGAATGAGCTATCGAAGCAACGCTACGTCCCCTCCTACAACATTGCCGAAGTCTACGCCGGCCTGGGGGAACGGGATCGGGCGTTTGAATGGCTCGAGAAGGCGCTGGTTGAGCGCACCGATTTATTGATCTGGCTTAAAGTGGATCCGGTGTGGGATGGCCTGCGACCCGACGCCCGGTTCCAGAACCTGCTGCGCCGTATCGGCCTTCCCCTTTAAGGCGCGCCCCCTGGATGTGAAGAAGTACGCGGGTGTCCGGCGTCAACTATTTCGCGGGTGAGTCGGCAGCGATCCAGCGCCGCCAGGTCCACAAGCGACGGAACGTGCTGGATCATTTGAGCGGCGAACAGAGGCCGACGGTGGCCAGGAAGCTGCGCACGTGGACAATCTCTGTGTGGCTCCCCGCGCGGCGGGCCGCCCGGACGGGCCCGCGAGACGCATTACAGTAAGGCCCTAAGGCGTCACGGAAGAATAACCTGGACAGTAACCAGATCTCACCGCGGAGAAACGGAGACGCGGAGATTTGCGCGGAGAAGAAACAGGGAGAGGAGAGCAAGCGGATTCGCGTGAATTGGCGGTCGCGACTCGCAGTCG
>JBGPKH010000836.1:0-3144 GCA_041485845.1 Bryobacteraceae bacterium | reverse complement strand
GAAGCTGAAGGTCGCCTACACCGGAACCGAGCCCCTTCCCGACACCTTCAAGGACGGCGCGCAGGCCCTCGCGGACGGCAAGCTGGATCGCGACCAGGTCTTCCACGCCGCCAAGATCCAGGCCAAGTGCGCTTCGAAGTATGAGGCCAAGCCGGGCCAACTGGCGCCGGGACAAGCTCCCAATATCAACACCGGGAAACGCGGTATCTCGTAGAGGGCTCTTAGAGGGGACTACATGGAAAATCTGGGCACACTGGCCATTTTGCTGGCCTTCGCGGTCGCGCTGTACGCCACCCTGGCCTCGGTCGTCGGCCGCATCCAACGTAAGCCTTTTCTCATCGTCAGCGGTGAGCGCGCGGTCTTCGCCATCTGGACGCTGATGGCGCTCGCCTCGGGCATCCTGGTTTACTCCCTGATGACCGGCGACTTCCGCTTCTCCTACGTGGCCGAGCACAGCAACCGCTCCATGCCCATCCTTTATAAGTTCGCGGCCTGGTGGGGCGGGCAGGAAGGCTCGCTGCTCTTCTGGAGTTTTCTGCTCTCTACCTACGCCGCGGTCGTGGTCTTCACCAATCGCCGGCGGCACCGCGACATGATGCCGTGGGTCGTGGGCGTGCTCACCACCATCCAGACCTTCTTCCTGATCCTCAATAATTTCGTCGCCAACCCCTTCCGCATGCTGGCCACCGACAAGCTGATCGTGGCCGTGCCCGATGGCAACGGCCTCAGCCCGCTGCTCCAGTATCCGGCCATGGCCATCCACCCGCCGATGTTGTATCTCGGCTACGTCGGGTTCGCGGTTCCGTTCGCCTTTGCCATCGGATCGCTGATCACCCGCCAGCCGGGCGACGCCTGGATCCACACCACCCGACGCTGGACGCTGGTCACCTGGCTCTTCCAAAGCACCGGCGTCATGCTCGGCGCCGCGTGGGCCTACCACGTGCTCGGATGGGGCGGCTACTGGGGCTGGGATCCCGTGGAAAACGCTTCGCTCCTCCCCTGGCTTAGCGGCACGGCGTTTCTGCACTCCGTGATGATGCAGGAAAAGAAAGGCATGATGAAGGTCTGGAACATGGTGCTGGTTTCGGCCACCTTCTTCTTGTGCATCCTGGGCACGTTCCTCACCCGCTCGGGCGTGGTGCAATCGGTGCATGCCTTCGCGCGCTCGGAGATCGGCAAGTACTTCGTCACCTTCCTGGCCCTGGGAATCGCGGCCACCATCTACCTCATCCTCGATCGCCTGGAATATCTGAAAAGCGAGTCGCAACTCGAATCCGTCGTCTCGCGCGAGTCGAGTTTCCTGTTCAACAACCTCATCCTCCTGGCAAGCTGCTTCGCGGTGCTGTGGGGCACGCTGTTCCCGGTGATCTCCGAAGCCGTCTCGGGCGACAAAATCTCGCTCGATGCCGACTGGTACAACCGTCTGATGGTGCCCATCGGGCTCTTCCTGCTGCTGCTCACCGGCGTGGGACCGTTGTTCGCCTGGCGGCGCACCTCGGCCGACAGCTTGCGGCGCAACTTCCAGTGGCCGGGCATCGCGTCCCTGGTGCTGGTGGGCGCGCTGGTGGCCGCGGGCGTCCGGCACTTCTATGCGCTGATCTCGTTCGGCTTCTGCCTGTTCGTAGCGCTTACTGTGATGATGGAGTTCTTCAAAGGCGGGCGCTCGGTTGCCGCCAAGAACGACATGAACCTGCTGCGTGCCATGGTCGAGCTCACCCACCGCAACACCCGGCGCTACGGCGGCTACCTGGTTCACATGGGCATCGTGCTCATGTTCATCGGGTTCACCGGCCACGCCTTCAACCAGAACGAGGTCAAGGAGCTGAATGTTGGCGACAGCATGCGGGTCGGCAAGTACGACCTGAAGATGATCGACCTTAAGCAGGACCAAAATGAAAACTACCAGTGGCATCGCGCGACCATGCAGGTGACCAAGGCTGGAGCGTTGCTCGGCATCCTCGAGCCCGAGAAACGTTTCTACACGGCGAGCCGCCAGGGGACGTCCGAAGTCGGCATCCGCCAGCGGCCCAATGAAGACTTGTACCTGAATTTCGGCGGCATGTCCGACGACAACCAGCGCGCGGTGATTCAGGCCTACGTGTTCCCGCTGGTGTCGTGGATCTGGATCGGCGGGCTGGTGCTCATCGGCGGCACCTTCGTCTGCCTGGTTCCGAGCAAAATCAAGATGCAGTACGCCCGCACGGAAGTGGTGGGCATCACGAAGAAACATGCAACGGTTCAAAAGTAATTTGCTGGGCCTGCTTCTGGCGGCCGCTGCCCTGGCGCAAACGGCCTCCGAGAAGCCCAGCGTGGATGTGCGGCGCGTGGGCGCGCGGCTCGCCTGCCAGTGCGGGTGCAAGGATTCGGTGGCCACTTGCAGTATGCTCGAGTGCCATTTCTCCAAGCCCGCCAAGGAGCGCATCGCGCAGATGCAGTCCGTCGGCATGTCCGACGACCAGATCGTGCAGGCGTTCATTCGCGACAACGGTCCCGGAATCTATCTCGCTCCGCCCAACGCGTTGGGTTGGATCGTGCCGTATGCTTCTGTGGGTTTCGGCCTGGTGGTGATCTGGCTGTTCGTAAAGAAGTACCGGAAGCCCCAGCCCATCGGCGAAATAGGGCCGATGGAGCTGGACGACCCGGCCCTGGAGAAGTACAAGGACCAGATCGAAAAGGACATGGCCAATCTGGAGTAATACCAGGAAGCTCTGATCCCGCTCGAACGTCCAACAATTGGTGTATTAGGTGATCATTGTTATTACATGTGTGATCGCGATCGCCGTTATCGCGTTTATCCTCGGCGTGAGGCCGAAGGATCTGCCGGTCCCCGAGCCGGAATCGCCGTTCCAGCACCTCGACGAGCGCAAAGCGGCGATCTACGAAAACCTGCGCGATCTCCAGTTTGAGTACCGCCTCGGCAAGCTCTCCGACGAGGACTACCAGAGCACCAAGAAGGATCTCCAGAAGGAACTGGCCGGAGTCCTGGCGGAAGTGGACAAAATCAAACTCCAACTGAACGGGGCCTCCCGCCCCGCCGTTCCGTCCGCCCCCTCCCCGTCCGCCGCCTCCCCGAGCCGGAATCGCCGTTCCAGCACCTCGACGAGCGCAAAGCGGCGATCTACGAAAACCTGCGCGATCTCCAGT
>JBGPKH010000835.1:0-3156 GCA_041485845.1 Bryobacteraceae bacterium | reverse complement strand
GGAGCTCCAACATGACGAAACAGCTCCAACGAATCTCTCCTCTTCGTGGGCAGACAGTCATTATGATTACGCTGTCGCTGGTCCCCACGTTGGGCTCCTTGGCATGGTCGTCGATATCAGCCGGGGATGTTATCGCGGTGTCCAAGGGGGCCGGCGCTCTCGCCGCGGCCTTTCCACGCACTTACGCCGCCGCCGCGTAAACCGCCCGCTCAAAATCGTTCAACACCCCCATCGCGTCCTGGTCCACGAACGGCAAAAACTGCATCATCAGGACGGCGCACAGCCCGCGCCGCGGGTCAATCCAATAAAACGTGTTGTCGATGCCCGCCCAGGCGAGACTTCCGGCGGACCGGCCGCCTTCGTAGGCAGTATTGTTGATCAGGAACCCCAGTCCAAACCCATCCGTGAACCCGGGGTGAAACTGAACTTCGCTCGACCGGTCGGGCCGAAAAGTCTTCATCTTTCCGGCGCTCAGTGCGCCGATCTGGTTGGCCGCCATCATCGCCACCGTCTTGGCCTGCAGGATTTGCTCTTGTCCGGCGCCGCGCCCACGCCGCAAGATCATCTGCATGAAGCGTGTGTAGTCGCCAATCGTGGAATACAGCCCCCCGCCGCCGTTGAACGACTTCGGCACAGCGGGTTGGTTCCGCGGATTCTCCCGCAGCGAGCCATCGCTTTGCCTCTGCCAGGCGCTCACCAGGCGATCGAACTTCGCGGGAGGCAGGATGTAACTGGTGTCCTTCATTCCCAACGGCTGGAAAATGTTCCGCTGAAAATACTCCTCCAGCGTCAGCCCGCTGACCGCCTCCACCAACCGGCCCGCCCAGTCCACGCTGGTTCCATACTGCCAGCGCGTTCCCGGTTCGAACATCAGAGGAGGGACACTGCCCGGGGCGGCGGTTCCGGCGTGCGCCGCGTAGCGAAACATGCCTTCGTCCCACGTGTCGTAGGCGAAACCCGAGGTGTGGGTGAGCAGGTGCTTCAGAGTGACCGGTCTTCTGGCCGGCCTCAGTATCGGCTTGCCGCTGGTCCGTTCGAAACCCTGCAGCACTTCCAGCTTCTCCAACTGCGGTAGATTTCTGGACACCGCTTCGTCCAGCTTGACCTTTCCCGCGTCCACCAGTTGCAGCGCCGCCGTCGACGTGATGGCCTTGGTCATCGACGCAATGGCGAAGATGGAGTCCGGCGCCACATCCACGCCGGAAGCCGAGTCGCGCTTGCCGAAAGCCCCGGAATAAATCGTCTTCTCCGCGGTCGAAACCATGGCTGCCGCCGCGGGAATCTTCCTGCGCTCGACTGCGGACCGCAATGCCTCGTCGATCCCGGTTGCGCCCGGCAAACGCCCGACCCGCGCCAGCAGCAGCAGCGCGGCGCTTCCCAACTCCCTACGTGTGATCACTGGCATGATCTCTAGATTGTACTCAAGCGCTCCCCCAACCGCTCCAGAAAGCCAACCTGGCCCTGGACCAACTTCACCCGGGCTTCCGGCAGCGAAAACCAACCCCCGCGATCCACTTCCGGAAACGCCTGCACCTTGCCCGATTTCGGCGGCCACTTCATCTCAAACGTGTTGCTCCTGACCAGCGCCGGATCCAGGTCCTTCTCCACTGCCCAGGCAATCACCACCTTTCCGCCCGGCTGCCGGATTTCGCCCAACGGCAGAAAGTCGCCCACGCCGGCGCCAAAGCCCGTTTCCTCTTCGAATTCACGCAATGCCGCCGCCAACGGGTCCTCGCCGCGCTGGTATTCCCCCTTGGCAAGCGACCACGCGCCCGCATCCTTCTTCTTCCAAAACGGTCCTCCCGGATGCACCAGGAAGACCTCCGGCTCGCCGTTGGCGCGTCGAAAGGGCAGTAGCCCGGCACTCCGTTTCGCCATGCTATTCCCGGCAGATGCCGCGCTTGCTCCGCCGCACGAAGCCCACCAGGTGCAGGGTCTCGGGAGTGGGGATCTCGCGCTCGATCTTCTCCAGCGCGTCCTGTAACTTCAGCCCGGAACGATAGAGTATCTGGTACGCCCTCTTGAGCACTGCCACGTCGGAAGCCTTAAAGCCCGCGCGCTTCAGGCCCACCAGGTTCAACCCCTTCGCCTCCACATCGAAACCGCTGTAGAGGAAGAACGGAGGCACATCGCTGTTGACCCGCGTGTTCCCGCCGATCATCGCCAGCCGCCCGATCCTCGAAAACTGGTGCACCACCACGCCGCCCGAAATAAATGCTTCGTCCTCGACCTCCACGTACCCCGCGATGAGCGCGCAACTGGCGATCACCGTGCGGTTGCCGATGACGCAATTGTGCGCGATATGCCCCGAGGTCATAATGTAATTCCCGTCCCCGATCACCGTGACCGATTCCGGCGCCGTGCCCCGCGAGATGGTGTAGTGCTCCCGGATCTGGTTGCCGCTGCCGATGCGCAGATAGCTGCGCTCGCCAGTGAAGCCCTTGTCCAGCGGGTCGGTCCCCAGAACCGTGCCCGCCGATATTTCGTTGCGCGCCCCCATGCTGGTCCAGCGCTTGACGTACACGTAGGGCTCGAGCAGGCACTCGGCGCCGATCTCGACATCGGCCTCGATCACGCAGAATTCGCCGATTCTGGCGCCGGCCCCTACGGTAGCCCCGGGATGCACGCGGGCCGTGAACGCCACCACGGCCGATGGATCGATGGGCATGAATTTGTATTATGAATCATGCGAGTTCGCGAATTGGCGGAATGGCTCGGCGCCACTTTCGAGGGCGACGGCGAAAAGGAGATCCTGGACGTAGCCCCGCTCGAAAAGGCGGGCGCGTCCGACGTGTCGTTCGTAGCAAGCCGCAAGGCTGCGGCGCAGGCGGAGAGTTCCGCGGCCGGCTGCCTGCTCGTCCCCATGGAATGGCCGAGCGGCGCCTGTCGCACCGTAATCCGCGTCCCCGAGCCGCGCACCGCGTTCGCCCGGGCCATGAGCCGCTTCTATCCGACCGCCGAGCTGAAACCTGGCGTTCACCCCACCGCGGTCGTGGGCAAAGACGTGGAGATGGGCGCGCTCGTCTACATCGGCCCGCACGCCGTGGTGGGAGACAACACGCGCATCGGCGTGGCCACCAGCATTGGGGCCGGCTGCTTCGTGGGCAAACGCGTGGTGCTCGGCGAGGGCTGCGTGCTGCATCCCAACGTCACCGT
>JBGPKH010000834.1:0-3182 GCA_041485845.1 Bryobacteraceae bacterium | reverse complement strand
TCAACAACCAGACCGTGCGCATGATCGTGCGCACCAGCCTGCCGGGCCGCCGCGTACGCGTGGGCCTTTCCAATGCTTTCGGAAGCGCGCCGGTGCAGGTCGGTGCGGCGCACATCGCCCTGCGCACCAAGGAATCCGAGATCGCCCCGCAGTCCGACCGCGCGCTCACGTTCAATAGCAAAACGGGCTGCACTCTCGGACCCGGAGTGGTTCTCCTCAGCGATCCGGTGGATCTCGGCGTCCCGCAGGTCGGCGATCTCGCGGTGAGCCTCTTCTTCTCCGGCCCCACCGGCCCGCCCACAACCCACGCCACCGGCCTGCACACTACTTACATATCGAGTGAGGGCGATACCACCGCACAGGCTTCCATGCCGGATGCCATGACCACGCAATCCTACTACTATCTCGCCAGCGTGGAGGTGCTCGCTGCCGCCGATGCGGGCCTCATCGTGCCTTACGGCGACTCGATCACAGACGGCGCCCGCTCGACCAATGAAACCAATCACAGTTGGCCCGCGCTGCTCGCCGCCCGCCTCGCCGCGAAGAAAGAGACCGCCAATCTCGGAGTCGCCAACATGGGGATCGGCGGCAACCGCGTGCTGCGCGACGGCACCGGATCGAGCGCCCTGGCCCGCCTGGACCGCGACGTACTGAGCCAGGCCGGAGTCCAGTGGCTCATGCTGCTCGAGGGCATCAACGATATCGGCAGGGAAGTCAGCACACCCGCCGAAGGCGTCACCGCCGACGAGTTGATCGCCGCGTACAAGCAGATCGTCGAGCGCGCCCACACCCACGGGATCAAAGTGATCGGCTGCACGCTCACCCCCTACGAAGGAGCCGGTTACCAGCGCGAAACCGGCGAAGCCGTCCGCTCCGCCGTGAATACCTTTATCCGCACCAGCGGCGCGTTCGATGCGGTAGTCGACTTCGAGGCCGCCACGCGAGACCCCGCCAACCCCAAGCGCCTCCGCGCCGAATTCGACCCCGGCGACCACTTGCACCCCAACGACGCCGGTTATCAGGCCATGGCAGACGCCATCGACCTCAACATTTTCACCGGGAAGCGCAGCGCCGCAACCAACGGCAAACGGTAGGCGCCTATGCCCAAGGCAGGACGACTGGTCTTTGTCATTTTCCTCGGCGTCGGTGCGGTGATGCTGGCGGTGGCGGTCTTCACTTACCTGCACACTCGCACCTTCATCGCCGGCGCCGCCATGGCCGATGGCGTCGTGATCGAAAACGTGTGGAGCTCCAGCAGCTCGAGCCGCAGTTCCGGGACCTACCATCCGCGCGTGCGCTTCCGCGCCAACGGGCGCGAATTCGTTTTCGTTTCCAGCGTCGGCTCCAGCCCGGCGTCGTTTCGGGTCAATGACGCCGTGCAGGTGTACTACAATCCCGAAAATCCCGACAACGCCAGGATCAACAGTTTCGGAGAGCTGTGGCTTCTTCCGTTGATCTTCGGATCTTTGGGCGTGGTCTTCTCCCTGGTCGGCATCGGACCCTTCGTCTGGCAGCGGCACGTCCGCCAAAGGGACGACTGGCTCCGCGCCAACGGCCGCCGCATCTACGCGGATTTCGACCGCGTGGAGGTGAACACCAGCCTGCGCGTCAACGGCCGCTGTCCCTGGCGCATCGTGTGCCAGTGGCTCGACCCCGCCAGCAACCAGGTCCACGTTTTCCACAGCCACAACCTGTGGTACGACCCGGCGAAATACATCACCGGAAAAACTCTGGAGGTATTGGTCGCGCCGGACAACCCCAAACGCTACCTCGTGGAAACGTCTTTCCTCCCGAAGCTCGCCGAGTAAGCACCGGCCACCATACCGCTTGCTCACGCGCGCGGCTCCGATCGGAGCCGCGACCGTGAGGGAGCGGGATTTCGCGGCCGGCCCACGAAATTCCGACACTGGTAAGCACCCGCGGTCGCCGGGAACCTGCCTTGGACTGTAGAATAGGAGTCTCGACCAGGATCTCGCTGCCGCACGAGTCACCATGCTTGCGTTTTGCCAATGGCTGGAAAGTACCCGCTGGAGCATCGCACTCCACGAATCGATATGGGGCTATCCGATTGTCGAGTCAGTCCACGTCCTGACCCTGTGCCTGTTTCTGGGCCTGTCGGTCATGCTGGATCTGCGCCTGCTGGGCGTGACCATGCTCAAGACCCCGGTATCCGAAGTCCTGGGACGGCTCTTGCCTTGGACCATCGCCGGATTCATCGTGATGGTCATCACCGGCTCGCTCCTGTTTTACGCGATTCCCGTGAAAACCTACCTCAACATTTTCTTCCGCCTCAAGCTGGCCTTCCTCCTGCTGGCCGGCCTGAATGTCGCGGTGTTTCACCTGACGATCTACCGTAAAATGGCGCAATGGGATCTCGATCCGGTCCCGCCCTTTCGAGCCCGATTGGCGGGCGGAATATCGTTGGCTCTGTGGGCTGGAATCGTCGTTGCCGGACGCATGATCGCCTATAACTGGTTCGACAAGGCAGCCTGATGTCCGTGCTCTCTTTCTTCACCTGGTGCGAAAACACCTCGATCGGCGAGGCGATCCGGGCCTCGCTGTGGCTCTTCCCCGCGATCGAATCCTTCCATCTTCTGGCCCTTGCGGTCATCGGTGGAGCGGTGCTGGTGGTGAACCTGCGCCTCCTGGGTTTCGGGTTCCAACGCCAGCCGGTGGCACAACTCTGGCGCGACACCAGGCCCTGGATGCTGGGAAGCCTCTCGGTCATGCTGGTCTCGGGTATGCTGCTGTTTACTTCGGAGGCGGTCAAGCTCTATTACCACGAAGCGTTCTGGGTCAAGATGACCTCGCTGCTGCTGTCCATCCTCTTCACGTTCACCGTGCACCGCAAGGTCGCTTTGGCCGATGAGGGCCGAGTGCGGCCATTCTGGAGCAAGATGGCAGCCCTGATTTCCATTCTCATCTGGACTGGCGTAGGGGTCGGAGGAAGATGGATCGGCTTTTCCTGACCTTCCCCGGCGCGATGGCGCGGGACGTGCGCTACGCGGTCCGCGCGCTGCGCACCAGCCCCGGATTGGCCGCCGCGGCGATCCTGCCGGCGCCGGGTATGGAGCAGTCGAGCAAGCTGCCGGATTTGCGCACGCCGTCAGAACACCGGCCGCGAACGCGATCGTGGTGAGTGTTCCTGTCAGTCTGTTGACTAGAAAATCAGCTTCATCGAG
>JBGPKH010000833.1:0-3191 GCA_041485845.1 Bryobacteraceae bacterium | reverse complement strand
GGCCGACTCTGAATATCGCGCACCAAGTCGTCAAACGTGGGGGCTCCCGGCGTGACGAGCGGCAGGCCGAATTGTGCCAAGTCGCGATACTTCGTTTCCGGCATACCGACTATTATGGTCGCAGGTCGGGCGTAATGCCGACAGTTGGGGGCTGCCGGTAGAATACAGAATACCCGTGCAGCCCGTTGAAATCCGCCTCCTCATCGCCGCCGACGCCAGCGAATATTGGAAGCTCCGGCTGGAAGCTCTGGAAACGGAGCCGGAGGCCTTCAGTTCATCAGCCGAGGAAAGATTGGCCAGTCAAGTCGCACACCGATGCTTGCCCTCCATGAGGCCTTCTGCTATGAATAAGGTGAGATTAAACGGGTCTGGTTCTCTCAAATATCAGTCCTTGCGGAGCGTCGCCTCCGTAAGACGCTGAGGGTAGGAGTGTATCATGCAATTCCGCACAAGAAAAGTGGTCTGGATTGGTTTGGCCTTGCTCGCGTTGATGAGCCAGGCATCGCGGCTGTCGGGCCAGATCGGCCGCGCCTCCATCACCGGAGTGGTGCAGGACTCGGCCGGGGCGGTGATCCCCGCCGCCTTGGTCAAAGCCACGAATGTCGCCACCGGAGTGGTCTACGAGGCAACCACGAACGAGGTTGGCAATTACACGATCGGTGCGCTGCCCGTAGGCGACTACACCATCGCTTTTTCGGCTCAGGGCTTCCGGGAATTCGTCCGGCAGGGCGTCAGCCTGTCGGCGGGGCAGATCGTCCGGCTAGATCCCTCCTTGGTGATCGGCCAAGTGCAGGAACAGGTAACGGTCACCGCCGAGGCCACCCTTCTGCAAACTGAGACATCCCAGGCATCGGAGAGCGTAAGTTCCAAGGTTTTTGCCGATCTCCCGTTAAGCTTCGGCGGCCAAGGCCGGAACATGGCGGTCTTTGCGGACAAACTGGTCCCGGGCGTGCGCGGGTCCGGCTACACGATGTCGATCATGGGCAATCCCGGCGCCAGCGCCGGCATCCTCGTGGACGGTATGACCAACCTTGCCGGTTTCCTGCCGGGCGACTTCGGGGAGGCCAGCGTTTCCCCCGAGGCGGTGCAGGAGCTCACGGTGCTGACGGGCAACGTAACCGCCGAGCAGGGACGGCAAAGCGGGGGTACGCTCAACTTCACGTTGAAATCGGGCGGCAACCAGCCCCACGGCACGGTTTTTTACTACCTGCGCAACGAAGTTCTGAACGCCAACAACTGGAACAACAACCTGTACCTGGCGGCCGATCCGACCTTTACGAAATCCACTACCGCGTCCTTCAAGCGGCCGCTGGACCGCCGCAAGGACTACGGCTTCACCGCCGGGGGCCCGGTCTACATCCCGAAGATCTACGACGGGCGCAACCGGACGTTTGTCCAATTCACCATGGAGCGGTTCAATACCGCGACGCAAGGCCCGGGGTCGCTTTCCTGGAGCGTTCCCCAACCCGAAATGTGGCAGGGCAACCTGAGCCGCCTGCTCACCGGAACCAAGGTGGGCACGGACGCCTTGGGGCGCGATGTCTTCGAGGGTCAGGTCTTCGATCCGAACACGCTGCGCCTGGTTAACGGGCGCTACGTTGCGGACGCCTTCCCCGGCAACATCATTACGGCCAACAGGCTGTCGGCAGTCGCCAGGAATTTCGGGAAAGTGTTCGATGAGTGGTACCAGCCGGTGAACAGCAGCCTCACCAACAACATGTTCACGCCGACGCAAAACCGGCAGGACGTGAAACAGTACACGCTGAAGGCCGACCATTCCTTCCGGGTCAATCACAAGCTGAGCGGCTACTACTACAAACACGGATTCCCGCGCAATTTTCAGGAGAACGTGAGCGAGGTCTGGTCGCTCAAAGACCCCGACCTCGGGGGACCGCTGTCGCGCTCGATTCGCCAGCAACGCCGCGGCTACAGTTGGAACGTAGGGTATGACTGGATCGCGAGCCCCAGGATCCTGAACCACGTCACGGTGGGCCTGAACAACAATGGCAACGCATTTCAGAGCCGCCAGGTCGGGAAGTCGTTTGCCGATAGCTGGGGCATCAAGGGCGTGGGACTCGGCGTGGCGGACAACCAGGTGACCAGGCCCGTCATCAGCCTGGGAGGCTCCCCGGTGGTGACCTTCCAATCGTGGAACCACGACGCCAACCGCGATGAATTCTACCGCAGCGTCGTCCTCTCGGATACCGTTAGCGTGCAGGTCGGGTCGCACACCGTGAAGCTCGGTGTGGAATGGAACTTCCTGCGCTACGATTCCCAGCAGTTCAACAATACGGGCGGCACCTTCAATTTCGCGGCCCGGACGACGGCCATACCGGGCGAGACGTTCACCTCGCGCCTGGGCAACAGTTTTGCCAGCTTCCTGCTGGGACAGGTGGACAGCGCCACGCTCGGGCCCATCTTCGACCCGATCACCACTCGGCACTATGGCGCGGCGTTCGCCCAGGACACTTGGAAGGTGAACCCGAAGCTGACGTTGAACTACGGACTGCGCTGGAGCGGAAACTCGCCGCAGTACGAGGAGAAGGACCGCATCGCGAATTTCAACCCGGCCCTGCCCGACCCGAACTTCGGCGGCCGGCTGGGCGCGGTGGAGTACATGGGCACCGGCACGGGCCGCGCGGGAAGGCGCGCGCCGTTTAACGGCAATTGGATGGATTTTGGCCCCACCATCGGCCTGGCCTACCGGTTCCGGCCGAGCCTGGTAATGCGAGCCGGCTATGGCATCAGTTTTACGCCGGAAGCCTTCGGGTGGACGTACCCGTGGACGGCTCCGTTCAACGAGACCAATCTCGCGGCGGCGGACAGCAAGGGCACCTACCTGCCCGTGTTTAACATCGACGACGGGTTCCCCAAGGTGGCGACGCCGGCGAACATGAACCCGTCCTACGCGGCGCTGTTCGGGGGTACGCGCTACGCCGAAGGCTACGTGCGCTCGGGGTATGTCCAGAACTTCAATTTCGGCTTCCAGCAGGAGGTGGCGAAGGACTTGGTGGTTGACCTGGAATACCGGGGCAGCAAGGGCACGCGCCTGCACAGCGGCGGCAACGTGACTCCCAACCAGATCGACCCGAAGGAACTCTCCCGCGGCGCGGTGCTGACCCAGACGATCACCACGCCCCAGCAAGCGGCGGCGGCGGGCCTCCCCTATCCTTACGCCGGTTTCAGCGGGT
>JBGPKH010000832.1:0-3198 GCA_041485845.1 Bryobacteraceae bacterium | reverse complement strand
CGGAAAGTTCCCCGTCCAGGTTGCGGTGACGCTGGCCAGGTTGGTTCCGTAAATCGACGCCCATTCGCCCGGCTGAACAATGTCTGCCGAACTGAACACGGGTACGATGCCACCCGAACTGATGGCCGGGAGCAGCGGCGGTTCGGCTATCCCCAGCAGCTTCTGGCTCGCCATATCAAGCAGATCCTGCGCCGACAGGACAAAACTCGCGCCGCCGGTCACCACCACCTGCGCCGGCGCATGGACATTAGCCTCCGCGTACTGGATGTCGGTGGAGTAGATTTGCAGGTAATTCAGGGGCGTGGCGCCTTGGCTCCCTCCGAAGAAAGATGCGGCCGCCGTACCGTCGAAGTAAACATTCAATACGTTGTATTCCGCCTGCTCCGGCGGGATCAGGTCCTTGGAAGGGACGTCCTTGAATATCTTGTAGCCTGCCAGATCCGCCTGCGTGATGCCTGGAGCGAGGCAAGCCTGCGGGATGCACGCGACGGGAATGCACCCTTCTGCGTTGCAAGTGGGCGGAATGCTGCACCCGACGGGCGTGTCGCTGGAGTTGGGCGGAAACGCGCTGGTGCATCCTTCCTTCAAGGTGTTATTCGAAAAGGATGTGTTGAACTGCGCCCCGCCCAGGATCTGAGCCGAAGGCGACGTGAATTGCGCCGTCCTCTGCGACAGCAGTTTCACTCCGGCCTGGCCCAGATTCTGAATGTCCACGCGGGAGGCTTCCAACCCGCTCGTCTGGGTTGCCTTTGCGTTGGCCCCGCCGGCGCTCGGATCGGCGAAGTGGGACAGGATCGTCGTCTCGGCGGCGCAATCCAGGTCGGGACGATTGCAGTCCCCGGTGAACCCGCTGGGAATCGTGAAGCTGGCGTTGGGAAAGTTGAGAAGGCCGCTGCCCGTGGTGACCACCAGGGTCACGCCGCTGAAGATCTGCCCGTACATATCGCTTGCCGCGTTCCACTCATCGATGAACGCTTGATCCGATCTCTGGTACGCCGCCATGCCCGGGTAATGGAACGCCAGCAGTTTGACCCACATGTCGTTCGCCTTGAGGCCTCCAAACTGGGCTTGGGCGGGAGTGTTGTTGTTATTCGGTACGATCATCTCCTCGGATGCCGCCGTGGGTCCGGCGACGGCGATGGAGACGAACGCGGGGTTTGACCCATACCGCGCGGCGAGCGCCGTTAGGAACGTTTTCCAGGAGCTCTTATACAAGGGGTTCCACGGCAAGGGAAGCTCCGTGGCGTCGGTGGCTTCCCCGTACCCTTCGAAGGTGGCCTTTCCGCACGTGCCCGGAGGAGTCTGAGGGGGTGACTGAAACAGTCCGTCGCAGGTGAGAACCTGATCCAATACCCATTTGGGCGTCTGAAAGCCCGGTGTCATCATGAGCTGGATGGTTTTCGGCGCCATGGCCGGGTTCCGGGCGTTCCACGCCGCAACCTGGTTGAAGGCATCGTCCAAATAATTCCAATCGTAAGCCTTGGCGGCGGCCGGAGGATTGGGGTTGAGCGTGTCCCAGTGCGCCTGGAGCGCAAGCCCCGAGATCGCCGGGTTGTCCAGCAGATCCCGGTAAAGACTGTTGAAATAGACGTTCAGCTCCGCAGGCGTGATGGAGGGATTCGCTTTCTGCTGCTGGTTGATGTCGGTCGCGATGTTGACTTTGGCGTAGATGCCTCGCGGCCTGCGCGGCCCTGGCTGGATTGGCTGAGCCGGCGCCACGAGAGCCGCCGCCAGCACCAGGAAATTCAGTACAAGAGCGCGCTTTACCGAACCGCCCATCGTTGCCTCCCCCCTATTCCACCTGGTTATTCTATCCTGCATCGCCGCCGCAAGCGGCAACTCTCGCCGGCGGAACCCGCCGCCGCACTGCGTCGAAACAGTTCGGCAGAAACGTCAGGTGGAGCGTACCTGCCGGGAAAAGGAACGGGGAGCCGGCGGCCCCGTTGAGAGAACATTGTGCTCGGAGGCCTCGACTGGAGGCAGGCGGGTGTATGCTTGCGATTGACGGATGGCCTGGGCCGCATCCGCATCCTCCCCGACCAGGTCGTCAACAAGATCGCGGCGGGCGAGGTGGTGGAGCGGCCGGTCTCGGTCGTCAAGGAACTCCTCGAAAACTCGCTCGATGCCGGCGCCGCATCCGCATCCTCCCCCACCAGGTCCGGCGGGCCCGGCGAACGGATAGCCCGCTATTTCACCAAAGGCCGCACGACCGCGTCCACTCCGTCCAACTTGAAACCAGGGGGCGCATTGAAGTGGGTGCTGTTGGCCCAATTGTCTACCACTTTAATATCGTACTTCGAGTCGATAACCGGATACTTGTGTGGGTTTCCTTGAAAGTCTTTTGACGGGTCGAATTTTTTCGGGTCTACGATTAGTTTTGGCGCGAGTTTTCCGTTGGCGTTGAATTTCGCCATGTCGTTCATCCATTGCAGACCTTTTCCATCGGAGAGAGAGAAGGAGATGTGCGTTTGACCCCCGCGCGGGGTGCCAAGCTTATCGCCCAGGCTCTTGAATCGCGCCACCACGTTTCCGTTCTGATAGAACACCTGGTAGCCGCCCTCGGGACCGAACTTTTCCGCTTTGATGGCTTTGAAGCCCGCTTTCTGCAAGACCTGGTTCAGCTCTTTGAAGCTCATCATCGCGAGCTTGTTCGTAGCGCCATCCACAACCTGCGGCATGGTGCGTTGCATGGTCGCCTTGGCAATCTCGATCTCGCTGGCTACCCCCTTTGCCGCTCCGCCCTCGATCACGCTCGCCTCACCCCACTTCAGTTTTGCCTTCTCGAGTGAAGTCACTACAGCCCGGACCTCCTTCTCCGCGCTCTTCCGGATCATCGCCAGGATAAGTCTGCGTCCCGCGGCCATTCCCACTTCCACCAGAAGCTGGGCGACCATCAGGTAGAGAAACGGGTCCGACGATTCAATACTGTCGTCTTTCAGACTCGATTTCAATACCGTCAGAATCCGCCCTTCGAGGTCGGTCAAAACCGTGTACCGAACCACATCTCCGTGATCGAACTCGGCCCAACCGCCGGCATAGGGATACGTAACCCTGGTAACAAACGCCGGAACCTCTTTCTCGACGACCTGTCGAAGTGGGAGTTGGCCTTCGTGGAACCTATATTGCTTGGGAACGATAATGTGGCCCCCCGGTACCACCCCGTAATGAGCGACTACCGGGAAACCGGCAGCCATCTCT
>JBGPKH010000831.1:0-3215 GCA_041485845.1 Bryobacteraceae bacterium | reverse complement strand
GCCGGTCACCCGCGTGTTGCCGCAGGCGCCCGTCCAGACCCTGCGTACGACGACCGGCGCGGTGGCCAACAATGCCGGCTTGCCCGCGGGCGTGAACGTGGCGCCCAACCCGGTGGTGGTCAACAACACTTCGACCACGAATACGGCGCCGATGGCCTCCGCGGCACAGGGCGCCGCCACGTTGAGCATCAACGCCAACCAACCGGGCGCGGACATCGAGATCGACGGCATGTTCGTGGGCAATGCTCCGACCACTCTCGAGCTTCCGGCGGGCGTTCACCAGGTGGTGGTGCGGCAAGGGAGCAGCGTGTGGCAGAGGAACCTGCAAGTGACCGGCGGGACGGTGACGATCCACGCGACGGTCGGTGCGGTGCAGAGAGCGGCAGTGAAGTAAGCGGTTTCGAGTTCCGAATTCGGCCGGGGGCGCGGAGAGCGCTCCCGGCTTTTTTGTTATGATGCGGGGCGTGGTGGACCGGCAGCGATGTAGTGCGAATCTCGAGAGACTGTGTCAGGGCTTGCACGACTATGCACACGCCAATCCGAGTAGTGTTCCCGAGGACCCCACAGGGACTGCGGCGCGGTTGAGCGAGTCACTCTACCTGGCGCACTCGACGTCGGATAGGAAGTTTTCCCGAATCTGCGCCAGCGGGTACCTGGTCTCGGCATCGCGGCTCGCCCAAAGCCGTGGCAAGCCCGTGGCGCCACGATGTGCGGAGGCCCTGATGGGGACTGGTGAATCAGTGTTCTTCTACGTTTCCCCGTTTCGATATCCGCACACCGCTTGCGGCCTCCTGTTTGCTGGAACCCTCGAACTCGAGCGCAAGAACGACGGTGTAGCGACCCCTTTCGATTCCGGTGGCCTCCTGCGAATATTTGCTCGCCCCGATCCCGCCGAGTCGCCCCAGGAATTTCTGTGGCGTCACGAGATGCCGATTCCGGAACATCGCCGCTGTCTCCGCCTGTCGATGGGCCTCTTGTTTCAAAAAGCGGAGGACTACGTCGAAGGCTTGAAGCCGCACCGGCCGGGACCCATCGGTTTGACCTCTCCGGGAGACGAGCGCCGCTGGACGCACGAGGTGCGGATTCCGGACCGGGTCTTGTTGCGGAGCAAGCATTTGCAGGCAGTCTTCGCTCCGCTGGAGCGAGCGGCGCACGACCCGGCGACCCAGGAGTTGTTTCGCTGGTGTGCGGAGAAAGGCGTGGATCACTTCACGTTAGATGCACCTCGCGGAGGAGAATTCGAAGCGCTACAGAAGAGGTGCCTCGACTACATCCGAAAGCTATACTAGTTGTTGTTCATGGCCAACCCTTGGAACCTCGACGAACTGGAGATCGTGGGCTACGCCAACGTTCTCACGGAGACCATGCTGCCTTCTGTGGTGCCGCCCGTGTTCCGCCTGAAAGCCGATCACGGGAGAGCTTTGGTTCCTCCCTACCACATCAATGGCCGTTTGTTGTGGAATGCCACACAAGTGCCCGACTCGGAGCTGGAGGACCTGCGGGACTCGGAAGAAATCACGCTGTTTCACGATGCATTCCCTGCCTGTGGCGGCCATGAGCTCTGGGTAGACGATTCGTTCCAGATCCACTACCAGCCACAGTATGAGGCGGAAGAGGAGTTGGGCCGCATCGCGACAGAGTCAATCCAGGGCGCGGAGGACGCCTTGCGAAGAGGTGATATCGAGCAAGCGGAGCATCTCAGTGGAGTCGCCATTTGTGCGAACGACCGGAGGGTGGAGCCATTGGCGATCAAGGCCGCGATTTGCCGCAGCAAGGAAGACTGGGCAGGTGAGCGCCTCATGGGGGACCTGGCCGCTCCGAGAATGAAAGAGAGACCTTTCCGCAGAGTGGTGGACGACTACTACGCTTTGCTCCCGCATTGCAGTTCAAAGCCCATGTGGAAAATGGCTCGCTGCCGGCCCGCCGCGTAGGACCGCCGATGGCCTTCCCGTACATCTTTACTTTCTACAGCTACAAGGGAGGTGTCGGGCGGAGCATGGCCGTGATGAACGTGGCCTACACGCTGGCGGGCTGGGGACGTCACGTTCTTCTTCTGGACATGGACCTGGAAGCTCCCGGACTCACCGGCTTTCTGGCTCGCAACGAGGAGATTACGGCGGACGCAGCGCAGCGGTCGGATGTCCTCGATTTGGTCGGGGAGGCGATCCGCGCTGCGCCCGGCAGCCCCGGTAGCGGCAGGGTCATGGAGAAGGTGGCGAAGCTCCCTCCGTTGTCGAATTTCATCCGCAGCGTGGCTGAAGAGAAACTGGCCGCTCTGAAGCCGAAGATGGGGCGGTTGGGCCGCCTGGATGTTCTGGGCACGGATCAATCGCCTAAGTACTTTGACCGCCTGGCACAACTCGACCTGCGGAATCTTGGGCACGAGGGGCTGGTCGCCTTGAGCAACCTGCTGCATTTCTATTTCAAGGCCCAGACGTTTCCGCACCGGCCGCTTGGCGTGGAGAGCTTCGAGCCCACGATCGAGACCCCGTACGACTACGTGCTGGTAGACAGCCGCACGGGCATGACGGAGATCGGCGGGTTGTGCGTGGGACCGCTGGCAGACCGGCTTGTCGTGATGACCAGCCTGAACGACCAGAACGTGCAAGGGACCGTGACCTTCCTGCACGAAGCGGGAATCCAGACCGTACCGCGATCCAAGGGCGATGAGCCATGGGACGAGGATGACACGGTCCGCGGGCCGGGTGAAGACAACGCCAGCCTCGGCCCGAAGCCGACCATTGTGGTTGCGAGTCCGGTGCCGGCTGGTGAGGTCATTTATAGGAGGGAGCGGCTGGGCGAACTGGAGAAGCTTCTCGGTGTCCGGCCGGTGTCGCTCTCCTATCACCCGCAGATGGCCCTGATCGAAAGCATCTTCGTGAGGGATTACCCGGAAGAGTCCCTCGCCAACGAGTATCGGAGGGTGACCACGCGCGCCATGGCGCAGGTGGGCGACGATCCGCAGAGCCTGGCATTGAGGTCAATGGTGGTGGGGAACGAAGAGAAGGATCTGCGCAAGGCGATTCGATTGGCACTTCGGGCTGCCCCTGTCGAGCCGGCTTTGGGAGTGGCGTTGTTAGAAATATTGGGGACTCGGGCTCAGCCAGGCGGCCCCGATCCGGAGGTGAGGCAACTGCACGCTTTCCTCGCCGACACCGAGGAAAGAAGGCCTATGGCGTTGACCAACTGGGGTGCTGCGCTCCGCGGGCGAGCGG
>JBGPKH010000830.1:0-3219 GCA_041485845.1 Bryobacteraceae bacterium | reverse complement strand
GACATGACTCGGGCTGCGGGGAAATCCGTGAGGCGCTGCGGGGGAGCCGGCGCGAGGCGGCGGGTGAGGACATGACTCGGGCTGCGGGGGAATCCGTGAGGCGCGGCGTGGGAGCCGGCGCGAGGGGCGGGTGAGGACATGACTCGGGCTGCGGGGAAATCCGTGAGGCGCGGCGGGGGAGCCGGCGCGAGGCGGCGGGTGAGGACATGACTCGCCCTGCGGGGGAATCCGTGACGCGGCGGCTCGCCGAGGTGCTGTCGGCCGCTGTCTACGACGATCTGCCGCCGGACGTGGTCGAAGACACGCGGCGGTCGGTGCTCGATTGGCTGGGCTCGGCGCTGGCCGGTTCGGTGGAGCCTCCCGCGCGCATGGCGCAGCGCGTGGTGGCAGGTCTGGGAACATCCAGCGAAGCCACCGTGTTTGGCGCGGGCCGCTCTTCGGCGGCGGGCGCGGCCCTGGCGAACGGCGTCGCCTCGCACATTCTGGAGCTGGACGACGTACACAAGGCTTCCACCTTGCATCCGGGCGCGCCCATCATTCCGGCGGCGCTCGCGGTGGCGGAGCGCGAGCACGCGGATGGACGCGCGTTCCTGCTGGCGGTCGCGGTGGGGTACGAAGCGGCGCTGCGGATCGGAGAGGCGGTGAATCCGAGCCACTATCGGTACTGGCATCCCACCGGTACGGCGGCCACGTTCGGCGCGGCGGCGGCGGCCGGATCGCTGCTGAAACTGAACGCCGCGCAGATGCTGGATGCGCTGGGCAGCGCCGGCACGCAGGCCGCGGGGTTGTGGGAGTTCAATGCGGACGGCGCCATGAGCAAGCACCTGCATCCCGGCAAGGCGGCGTTCAACGGAATTCTGGCGGCGGACCTGGCGCGGGCCGGCTTCACCGGAGCATCGCGAATTCTCGAAGGCGAGCGCGGGTTCTTCCGCGCCACCAGCGCGGCGTACGACGCCACGCGCATCACGGACGGGCTGGGCGCGTGGTGGAAGATCCGCGAGAACTGTTACAAGCTCCACTCGTGTTGCGGGCACACGCACACGGCGATCGACGTGGCGCTCGCCTTGCGTCGCGGTCCCGTGGCGGGCGTACACATCGAGACCTATGGGCCGGGCTTCGAGATCGTCAAGGAGATGAATCCGCGGTCGCCGTACCAGGCGAAGTTCAGCATCGCCTATTGCGTGGCGGCAGCGTTGATCGAAGGGCGCGTGGGCCTGGCGCAGTTCCCGGCGGTACGCTTTGGGCCCGATGGCGTGCGCGATGAGGCCATCCATTCGCTGCTGCGTCGGACGCGGGTCACGGTGGAAGACGACCTCACCGCGAAGTATCCGGCGGCGTGGCCCGCGCGCGTGACCGCGACGCTGGAGGATGGCACGGTGCTGCGCGGCGCGAGCGATTATCCGCGCGGCAATCCGGAGAACCCCGTGTCCACGGCCGAGTTGGAAGAGAAGTTCCGGTCGCTGGCGGGTTCCCGTGGGCTCGAGTCCGTAAGCGCCTTGGAGGGCGCAAAGGATATGGCCGAGGTGTTTCGTAACCTATGAAAGACATCAATCCGCGATCGAGCGAGTTCGAGGAATACCGGCGGGCGATCCGCGAGCTGTGCAGCCGGTTCCACAGCCAGTACTGGCAGAAGGCGGAAGAGCAGGCGGCGTATCCCGAGGAGTTCGTCAAGGCGCTTACGGAGGCCGGCTGGCTGGCGGCGCTGATCCCGGCGGAGTATAACGGCGGCGGGTTGGGAGTCACGGAAGCGTCGGTGATTCTCGAGGAAGTCAATCGGTCGGGCGCGAATTCGGGCGCGTGCCACGCGCAGATGTACATCATGGGCACACTCCTGCGCCATGGCTCCGAGGAGCAGAAGCGACGCTACCTGCCGAAGATCGCTTCGGGCGAGCTGCGGCTGCAATCGTTCGCGGTCACCGAGCCGACCACCGGGACCGACACCACGAAGATCCAGACTTTCGCCGCGAGGAAGGGCGACCGGTACGTGGTGAACGGCCAGAAGGTGTGGATCTCGCGGGTGCAGCACTCCGACCTCATGCTCCTGCTGGCGCGCACCACCCCGCTGCCCGAGGTGACGCGCAAGGCCGATGGGCTCTCCGTGTTTTTGGTGGATCTGCGGGACGCATCGCAGAAAGGGATGACGCTGCGCCCGATCCGCAACATGGTGAATCACGAGACCAACGAAGTGTTCTTCGACAGCTTCGAAGTGCCCGCGGAGAACCTGATCGGCGAAGAGGGAAAAGGCTTCCGCTACATTCTGGACGGGATGAACGCCGAGCGCATCCTCATCGCTGCGGAGTGCATCGGCGACGGCTTCTGGTTCATCGAGAAGGCGCGCAAATACGCCGGTGAGCGCACGGTGTTCGACCGGCCGATCGGGCAGAACCAGGGCATCCAGTTTCCCATTGCGCGCGCGTATGCCAACGTGCGGGCCGCGGACCTGATGCGCTACGAAGCGGCGCGGCTGTTCGACGCGGGCGAGCCCTGCGGGTCGGAAGCCAACATCGCCAAGCTGCTGGCGGCCGACGCGTCGTGGGAAGCGGCCAACGTATGCCTGCAGACTCACGGAGGGTTCGGCTTCGCGGCGGAGTACGACGTGGAGCGCAAGTTCCGCGAGACGCGGCTGTACCAGGTGGCGCCGGTTTCGACGAACCTGATTCTGTCGTACATCGGGGAGCACGTGCTGGGAATGCCGCGGTCGTTTTGAGGAGTGGGGATGCAGGATTACGACGTCGCGTTGAAGCTGCTGTTGAAGCAGTCGGCCGGGCGGTTGATGCACGAGCTGACCGGAACCACGATCGCGAAGTGGCTGGATGTGGAGCTGCCCAAAGTTCAGAATCCGCGGGCGGACCTGCTCGGCGAGAGTGTGGAGGGCGCGATCATCCACCTGGAGTTGCAGAGCACGAACGACGCTGCCATGGCGTTACGGATGGCGGAATACTGCCTCGGCGTGTTTCGGCTGTTCGGGAAGTTGCCGCGGCAGGTGCTGCTGTACGTGGGCGAGGCGCCGCTGTCGATGCCGGGCGAACTGCGCGGGGACGATGTCTGGTTCCGGTACCGAGCCGTCGATATCCGCGAACTGGATGGCGACCGGCTTCTGGAGAGCGAGGAAGTCGGGGATAATGTAATTGCGATCCTGGCGCGGCTGCGGGACCATAGAGAGGCGATCCGGAGGATTGTGGAACGGATCGCGGGTTTGGCGCCGGCGGAACGGGATTT
>JBGPKH010000829.1:0-3227 GCA_041485845.1 Bryobacteraceae bacterium | reverse complement strand
GCTTCCAGATGCTCCTGCTGGCCAACTTCGCCGGTGTCGCGGTGCTGCTGGCGGCTCTGGGGATCTACGGTACGCTCTCTTATTCGTTGAATCAGCGCTACCGGGAGATCGGAATCCGTCTGGCCCTCGGCGCCCAGGGCCGCGACGTCGGCGCCCTGGTGCTCCGCCAGGCGCTTACTCCCGTCGTGCTCGGCCTCGCCGCCGGTTGCGTGGGCGCTTTTGTTCTGATGCGGGCGCTCTCGGGTCTGCTATACGGAGTCGGAGCCGGGGACGCAGCGACCTACTCCGCGTCCGGCGCGCTGGTCTTGGTGGTGGCGGTTGGTTCGAGCTGGCTCCCCGCACGCCGGGCCATGCGGCTGGATCCGGTGGACACGATTCGCTGCGAATAACTGACTTGCAGCCCGACGATCTCACAGCGCACGGATGGCCACCACGGTCACGTCATCGAAGCGCGACGCCCCGCTGAAGCTGGAGACGGCATCCACCACCGATTGTACGAGGGCGCCAGCAGGCTGCCGCTGATTGGCGCGCAGTGCGGCAATCAACCGCTCCTCGCCGAACTCTTCGCCGCGGTCGATGCCCGCCTCGGTTACACCGTCGGAATAAAGCACCAATGTGTCATGCGGATGGAGATCCAACCGCGCCTCGGCACATGTCCATTGGGGAAACGCGCCCAGCACGGTCGCGGTGGGCGCCAGGCGTTCCACCTCGCCGGATCCGCGCAGCAGCAGCGGCGCGGGGTGCGCGCAATTCACGTACCGCAGCCGGCGCGTGCGGTCATCGTAGACGCCGAAAAAGAGCGTGGCGAAGCGCGACGCTTCGGTGGAATTGTAGAAATGCCGGTTGACCGTCTCGAGCACGCGTGCGGGCTGGAGAAGCGCTCCAGGCGGCTGGTTGCGAAAACTGGCTTGCAGGTTAGCCATGAGCAGCGCCGCCGGCACGCCCTTGCCGGAAACGTCCGCCAGCGCGAACCCGAGGGCGTCCTCCACGATATCGAGGAAGTCGTAATAATCGCCGCCCACCTCGCGCGCCGGCACGCACTGGCCCGCGTAATCCAACGTCCTCAGAGCACGCAGCTTTCGCGGAAACAGCTTCTGCTGCACGTGGGCGGCGATCTCCAACTCGGATTTCCGGCGCCGCTCCGATTCGGCCTGCTTGTGGATCGCCGCCACCAGGCGCTCGTCGTCCCAGGGCTTTTGGATGAAATCGCAGGCGCCGCGCCGCATCGCCTCCACCGCCACTTCAAAGCTGCCCCACCCCGTCATCACCATCACGGGTGTGGTAATGCCTTCCGCTTCCAGCGCGGACAGCAGCTCGATGCCTTCAACGCCCGAGGTGGTGTCGCGCGTGTAATTCAGATCGAGGAGGATGAGGTCGAATATTTCCGAGCGCACTGTGCGCAGCAGTGCTTGCGGCGAATCCACCGCCACCGTACACCACCCGTGGGGTTTCAGGAGCAGCCGGAGCGCCTCGAGAACATCGGCCTGATCGTCGCAAATGAGCGCGCGGAAAGGCCGGCCTTCCGGCGCCGCGACCGCAGGCGAATCCATGGCCATCTTCAGCACGACATCGCCCACAGGCAGCACGTTTTGTGCCGCGAAGAAGTGCTCTCTTATGAGCGAGTTGCGTAAATCGCCGCTGTCCGTTTTCGGGATGGCCTGTGCCGTGCCCGCACAATGCCCACATCCGCGACGCGCAATCCCACAATCGGACAATCGGGCAGAATTGACCGTTTTGATCGCAAGGACTTAAGCTTGGCACCAGGAGTGCTGCACTTCGCAACATGCTGCGGTCCCTGTGGCGTTCGGTAACTCGCGATCCGGCGCGGCGCGAGTCCGGCAACCCGGCCGGATCGGCGGGAGCACGCCGGGCGGTCTGGAGTTTCGGCCCGCTCGAAACCATTTGGCAGGATATTTGTATCGGCCGGCGAATGCTGGCGCGGACGCCGGGGTTCACCGCGGTGGCGGTTGCTACCATCGCCCTGGGCATCGGCGCGAACGTGCTGATCTTCAGCGTGGTGAATGCCGTAATGCTGCGCCCCCTGCCCTATCGCGATCCGGAACGGCTGGTGCGGCTGGGGCGATCGCCGGCTGGCGGGGCAGTGGTCCCGGATTACGACGACTGGCGCGCGCAGAAGCAGGTTTTCGAGGAAGTAGCGGCAGTCCGCGATGCGAAGTGCACGGTAGCGGAAGGAGATGAACCCGAGATCGTGCCGTGCGTGAGGGTTTCGGCGAGCCTGTTTCCGCTGCTCGGGATGAAGCCGTTGCTAGGCCGGCAGATCTCGCAGGAAGAAGACCGCTTCGGCGGCGAGAAAGTCGCGATACTGAGCTATCGATTTTTCCACCGGCGATTCGGCGGCGACCCGAGCGTCGTCGGCCGGCACGTCATCATCGATGCGGAGGCCTGCACCATCATCGGGGTGATGCCGCAGGAATTCGTTTTTCCCAGCGGGAGCGAGGATTTCGACCTGCTCAAGCCGCGGGCCGCCCCGGTGCAGGATCGCAATTCGCCGTGGGAAGGCGTGGAGGTCATCGCGCGGCTACGGCCGGGTGTCCCGATCGAGCGCGCCAAAGCCGTTATGGACGTGTTGCAGGCGCGTCTTGCGCCCACCGACCCGCTCAAGAAGCACGAGCCGAGCATAACCCCGTTGCGCGCCGCCATCGTTGGAGATGCCAGAAGTCCGCTGCTGATTCTGCTCGGCGCGGCCGGACTGGTCCTGCTGATCGCCTGCGCCAACGTGGCCAACCTGCTGCTGGCGCGTGGGGCCACGCGACGCAAGGAGATTGCCATCCGGCTATCGCTGGGAGCGGGGCGCGGCCGCGTTCTGCGGCAGTTGCTGATGGAAAGCGCGCTCCTCTCGCTCGCCGGCGGAGCGCTGGGCCTGGCGCTGGCGTACTTCGGTATCGAGCCCATTAAGTCGGTCGCGCCGGTGCGGGTTCCACTGTTCTCCTCGGCCTCGATTGACGGATGGGTGCTCGCCTTCACGCTGGTTGTGTCGCTGGCCAACGGACTGTTTGCAGGGCTGGTGCCGGCGCTGGCCATGTCGAAGCTCGACCTGACGCCGCATTTGAAGGAGGGCATGGGCGGGGCAAGCTCGGCCGGGCTGCACCGGCGGGCGCGCGCGGCGCTGGTGATCGCGGAACTGTCCCTGGCGATGATTCTGGTGGCCGGGGCTTCCCTGCTCGTGAAAAGTCTCTGGCTGCTGGCGCACACCGATTCGGGATTCG
>JBGPKH010000828.1:0-3232 GCA_041485845.1 Bryobacteraceae bacterium | reverse complement strand
GGTCGCCCACGGACCAGGGGGTCCGCCCCACAACTGGCCGGCAGCAGCATGGGGTTTGCATTGGTTTCCATGTCGATCAATTGTAGGCCATGGCTGCGCCTGACTGACCGATCCTGATATGATTTCGGTTGCATGCGCTTTTCCATTCTGCTAGTTTTCGCGATTTTCCTTATGCCGGCTCATTCGCAGGATCGGTCGCAGGCGCGGTCGATGGTAATTACGGATCGCGGTATTGTGGCCACCAGCCAGACGCTGGCTTCGCAGGCGGGCGCGCAAATCCTGGCGCGCGGCGGGTCGGCCATGGATGCGGCCATCGCGGCCAACGCCACGCTGGGCGTGGTGGAGCCCGAGAGTTGCGGGATCGGGGGCGACCTCTTCGCCATTTATTGGGACGCCAAGACGGGCAAGCTGACGGCCATCAATTCCAGCGGGTGGGCGCCGAAAGCCCTGAGTATCGAATTCCTGAAATCCAAGGGCGAGACCACTATGCCCCAGGAGGGAATCCAGCCCGTCACCGTCCCGGGCTGTGTGGACGGCTGGGCCCGGCTGCACAAGCGCTTCGGAAAGCTCCCGTGGAAGGACCTCTTCCAGCCGGCCATCTACCACGCGGACCACGGATACCCCGTGACGGAGATGATTCGCGAGGCGTGGAAGGGAGAAGAGCCCAATCTGGCCAAAGACGAAAACGCGAGGCGCGTTTTCCTGATCAACGGCTCGGCGCCGCAACTGGGAGAGATGTTCCACAATCCGCAGATGGCGGCAGCGTTGAAACTGATCGCCGCCGAGGGCGAGACGGCGTTTTATCGAGGCGCCATCGCCAAGGCCATCCTGAAGACCAGCGACCGGCTGGGCGGCAAGATGGACCTGGCCGATTTGAGCGAATTCGAAGCCGAGTGGGTGCAGCCGATCTCGACGGAATACCGCGGCTGGAAGGTCTACGAACTGCCGCCGAGCACCCAGGGGATCGCCGCCATCGAGATGCTGAATATCCTCTCGGTGTTTCCGTTGGGCACTTACCAGCCCCGCGGCCTGCTGGAACTGCACACCCAGATGGAGGCGCAAAAACTGGCGTATGAGGACATGCACCGCTACGTGGGAGACATGCGATTCGGCAAGGTGCCGGTGGAGGGCATGATTTCGATGGCCTACGCCCGCGAGCGCTCGAAGCTGATCGACCCCGACAAAGCGCGCTGCGACGTGGTGTCGGGAAATCCGATGCAGGTACACGGCGACACGGTTTACCTTTCCGTAGTGGACCACGAGGGGAACATCGTGTCGCTGATCCAGAGCCTGTACCAGCACTTCGGCTCGAAGGTGGTGGTGGACGATTACGGGTTCGCCTTGCAGAATCGCGGAGGACTGTTCGATCTGGATCCCCAGCACCCCAACGCGCTCGCGGGGCGCAAGCGGCCGTTCCACACCATCATCCCGGCGTTCATGGAGAAGGGCGACCTGCACATGGGTTTCGGCATCATGGGCGGCCTGAACCAGGCGCAGGCGCACGCGCAGTTCGTCTCCAACGTGGTGGACCACGGGATGAGTATCCAGATGGCGCTCGAAGCGCCGCGTTTCTCCAAGACGACATTCGGCGGCTGCGATGTTTCGATCGAGAATCGCATTCCCCCGGAGATTCGCGACGCCTTGACGGCCAAGGGCCACCAATTGAAAGTCCTCGGCGACTTTTCGAGCATCATGGGCGGCGGGCAGGTGGTGGTACACGATTCGGCGAAGGGCGTAAACTGGGGCGCGTCGGACCCGCGCAAGGACGGGGCGGCGGTGCCGGAGCCTGCGCCGTACTTTGGGACGGCGAAGAAGTAGACTAAAGCAAGCAGGCCGATTGCAAGTTGGCCGATTGACAATCGGCCGCAGGTTAACAACCTGCCCCACAAAGGGGGATCTGATGAAGCGGTTCCTTGCCATGCTCGGCGGGGCAATGCTCCTGGCGGCAGCGGAAGCGCCGGTCGCGCCTCTGGGCACCTATACCGCGGTGGAGCGGCGGCATTGGGCATTCCAGCCGCGAAAGGACGTGGTCCCGCCGGCCGCTGCGGACCGGGCGTGGGTGAAGACTCCCGTAGATGCGTTCATCCTCGCGGGCCTACGGAAGGCGGGACTCAAACCCGCACCGGCCGCCGATCGGCCGACGCTGATCCGGCGGGTCACCTTCGACCTGACCGGACTGCCGCCCACACCCGAGGAGATCGACGCCTTCGTGCGGGACCAGTCGCCGACTGCCTGGGAGCGCGTGGTGGACCGCCTGCTGGCCTCGCCGCATTACGGCGAGCACTGGGGCCACCATTGGCTGGATGTGGTGCGCTTCGCCGAGTCCGACGGCTACGAGTACGACATGCACCGGCCGGACGCGTGGCGCTATCGCGACTACGCGATCCAGAGTTTCAACGACGACAAGCCCTACAGCGAGTTCGTCAAAGAGCAGCTCGCCGGCGACGAAATGGATGCGAAGAACCAGTCCTACCTGGTGGCCAGCGGCCTGAACCGCCTGGGACCGCTACGCAAGAACGCCGGCAACCAGGACGTCGCGAGCTCGCACAACGAAGTGCTTACGGAGATGACCAACATCGTCGGCGCCGCATTCCTGGGGGTGACGGCGGGTTGCGCACGCTGCCACGATCACAAGTTCGACCCCATCCGGCAGGCCGATTATTACCGCCTCCAGGCGCATTTCGCGCAGACACAGCCTAACGACCTGGTGCTGGCCACCAAGGAAGAGCAGGATGCCTGGAAGGCCAAGGCCGACCCCGTTCAGCAGGAGATGCGGCGCCTGCAAGGGCAGTTGCGGAGGGCGCCAGACGGGGAGAAGGCCAAGATCGAGATGCAGATCGAGGCGCTCGACGACAAGATGCCGGCGCCGCTGGCTTCGATCTACAGCGTCAGCGACGATCCGCGGAAGGCGTCGCCGATCCAGGTGCTGTTCCACGGCGACTACTTGCAGCCGGTGGCCCAAGTGGGCGTGCGGCCGCTCGGCGTGCTGTTGCCCGATGGCACTCCGGAAGCGCCGATCGCTACCGACAAGCCGCGGCTGAAGCTGGCCGAGTGGATCGCCGATCCGGCGAATCCGCTGACCGCGCGCGTGATGGTGAACCGCATCTGGCAATTTCACTTCGGACGCGGGCTGGTCTCGACGCCCAACGACTTCGGCCGGATGGGAACGCGGCCGTCCGATCCGGAACTGCTCGACTGGCTGGCGAACCGCTTCGTGGAAGGTGGATGGAGG
>JBGPKH010000827.1:0-3233 GCA_041485845.1 Bryobacteraceae bacterium | reverse complement strand
GATCGAAGGTGAAGCGCGTCGATACCCCGCCTGGGCCGAGATCCAAAATCCAAATGTCGCAGACGTTGTTGTTATCGATGCGGCTGAACGCCAGCCTGTTTCTCATCTGGTGAGAGCGCGAAGTCGGGGTAGATGCCCGGCGATCCCACGTTGTAAAGACGTTTGCCGCTTCGATCGAACCATGCGAGCCGGGACAAGCCCGCGCTCACCGGGTTGGCCGAATAGCTCAACACGCCGCTGTCCGACACCGAAGCGGCCACGATCCCAGCCATCAGCGACACTTGTGGAGCGATCTGGAAGGGCTCACCGGCAAAGCGAAGGGAGGCTGGATCGAACGCCTGCGCCATCAGCGCGCCCTCGCGCCGGAAGAGCAGGTAGCCGCCGCCCCGCGGGCCGCGCGCATACAGCGTGTTCGTTGTGCCGCTCAAAATCAGCTTGCCACGCTGGTCCGGCGGGGAGTCGAGCGAACCCGCGAATGTCCCGTTCTTCTCCGGCCGTGAACCCTGAGTGAAGTAGACGAAGTGCCTGCCATCCGGCAGGAACTGCGGGATGTAGTGGAGTGCCACTTCACCCGACGGATCGGGGGCCGTCACCTTGGAATGGTTCAGTGCAGCAATAGCGCGCGCCTCACGCTCGAAGCGCTCATTGAAGTTTTCGTTGGAGACTTTGAGCGCGACGATGCGGTCGAGGCGCGTGTCTCGGGCCTTGTACACCTCGCCCATTCCGCCCGCGCCGATCGGTGCGAGGATTTCGTAGGGACCCAGGCGATCTCCGGCACTGAGGGACATCGGGATGATCCAGTGTAGCGTAGCACCGGCGGTCTTGCCGCCGGTGGGACAGGCCAGGAGGCCTATCCCACTAAAACGCGATCCGCGCCGCGAGCTGCAACATCCTCGTGCGATTGGATTGCGCCGTGATCTGGCCGAAGCCGGTGTTGGTCGCAGTGGTGTTGGGCGCGCCGAACGTCGGGTGGTTGATCACGTTGAACACGTCGCATTGCAGCCGGAACACCTTGACCTGTTTTTCGCCGAAACGGAATTCCTTCAGCAGGTTTACGTTCCAGTCGTTGATGCCATCCTGCCGGATATTCGGGAATGTCGATGAGAACGTCCGCACGTGGTATTGCAACTGGTCGGCGGTGAGGACGTCGAAGGCCTTCGTGTCGAATGCCGACCCATCGGTGTTGCGGTTCTGCAAATTCAGCGGACCGCCGAAGTACACGTAATCTCCCGGCGTCGACGTGCTGCCGTTGACCCACGTGAGCGGCGCGCCCACCTGGTAGGTGTAAGTGCTGCTGGTGACCCATCCGCCGATCAACGTATTGCCCAGGCGGGATTGCAGGCTGAAGCGTTTGCCCTTGCCGATCGGCAGCTCATAGCGAATGGTGGCCACGACTCGCGTGGGATGGTCGAAGGGCGAGATACGGTGCTCGGGGTGCGGGTCGGTGTCGTTGAGCCAGGTGGTCTGGTCGATGAGCTTGGTGCGCATGTAGATGAACCTGGTGGTGAGGCCCCTCGAAAAACGCTTTTCCAGCCGCACGTTCAGGGCCTCGTAATAGGAGCTGCCCACGTTGGCGTCCTGCATGTTGACGCCGCCCGAGCCGCTGTAGGCGCCGTTGCTGTAGCCCAGCGGAAACTGCGGATACCGCGCCAGCAATTGCGCCACCGTGGTGGTGTTGCCCGCCGGAGTCCCGCTGGTGACGAGCCCGCGCAGCGGGTTGCTCACCGACGCGGTCAGCGAAGTGATGTTCGCCTGGTCGCGGACCGGCGACGTGCTCAGAAACTGGCGCGGAATGCCGTTGAGCTGCGTGTACGTCACGGGAAGGTGCACGCCGTGATTGCCCATGTACACTCCTTCGAGCACGGTGTCGCTCGAAATCTGTTGCTGCACGCCGAAGGTCCAGCGCACCGAGTAAGCACTCTGCATCTGCGGATTCAGGAAGTTCACCGCCTGTCCCACGAAGGTTGCGAGCCCGCTGGCCGCGCCCGTGGGCTTCTGGATGCCGTTGGGGAACGGATTCGTCAGCGTCGCGGCGGGGGTCACGTTGTTGTCGGTGCTAGCCGTGAACGCAGTCGATTGGCTGAATCCCTCCTGCGTCAGCAAGGGGCTGGTGGAATAGGCGCCGCTGATCTGCAGTGTGGCAATGCTGTTCGGAGAGACGAACATGGCGAGTCCGGTGCGGATCACGGTGCGGCCGTGCAGTTTCTCGGGAGTCCACGCGATCCCCACACGGGGGCTCACCAGGTGCGAGACGTTCTGGAAGATCGCGGTATTGTCGGGGCTGGCGAAAGTCAGGCCACCGGGTACCTTGAAACTGCCCATGGGAATCTGCGGAATTGGGCTGGCGTTGTAATTGGCGATGGCGGCCGCGGCCAGCGGGCTGGGGGTGTCGAACGCGAAGCCGTTCACCGTGCGCGCCCACTTTTCGTGATGCGCAAAATCGTGATCGAGCCGCAGCCCGAGGTTCACGCTGAGGTTGCGCTTGAGCCGCCAGTCGTCCTGGGCGAACACGGCGCCGTAGTACTGGTAAAACATGGCGGAGCCGTTCTGATCGTAGGAACCGCCGGTGGGCAGGCCCATCAGGAATTCGGCGAAGTCCTGTCCCAGCGCCACGGTGGTCGACGCGTTGCTGGCGGCGCGGACCCAGTTGTTGGAGCTGAAGGAGAAGGCGCCGGTGGCGTTTCCGTAGCTCTTGTAGTTGAAGCGGTAGAGTCGGAGATCGCCTCCGAACTTGAGTTGATGCGCTCCGCGGTTCGCGGACCACGAGCCGTAGAGCTGCTCGGATTGCGATGGGAGGGTGTTGGCGCTGGCCACGCCCAGCGTCTGAAAGCCCGAGTTGCCGGCAAAGGTGACGACCGGGAGCTGCGGATACTGTGAATTGGCCCCCAGATAGGACGGGAAGCCGAGCTCCGCCGGGTCGAACCCCGCGCTGGGAGACGCGTGGTCCTCGAACATGCGCGTGTAGTTGGCGCGGACGTTGAGGATGTTCCGCTCATTGATCATGTAGACTTCGTCGAGGGTCCCGCCCCAGTTCGAGCGGCTCAGGAACGAGCCGGTGGAGATGTTCGAAAAGTAGTCGTTCTTGCTCTGGAAGTAATCCGTGTGGCGCACGTTGAAATAAGTGCGATGGCGGGCGCCCAGATTGAGGTCCAGGCGCCCGAACTCGTTGCTGAAGCCGTCCTTGCTGATGCCATTGTTACCGAAGTTCTGGAAGCCGTCGTCGCGCACCACGT
>JBGPKH010000826.1:0-3234 GCA_041485845.1 Bryobacteraceae bacterium | reverse complement strand
GCGGAGAAGGTGTTCGATCTGCACGGCGGTGGTGAACAGGGCCACATCGAACTGGCCCGCGGCCAATCGCCGCGCCGCCTCGCGCAACGGCCCGGGATCTTCCGGCAGTCCGTATTGGTACACGCGAACCGACATCACATCCGCTCCTCGCGCGCGCAGTCCCTCGAGCAATTCGGGATTGGAGCGGCCGTACTCCTGCACGGCGATGTGGCGCTCGGGGCGCCCTTCGGTCGCCTGGAGCAGCTCCCGAAAGGTGTTCGGCTCGGGCGCCACGATAGCCGGCGTCAGGCCCATCTCGCGCAGGGCCGCGACGGGCTTGGGCCCGCGGGCGACCACGGTGACTCGCCGGAGTGCGTCTCGAAACGCCGCCTCCGGATAGCGTGTGCCCAGGACCCGATTCAACTGGGCCGTTCCGACGCCCGTCAGCAGAATCATCATGTCGAATTCGCCGGCGAAAAGACGCACCGCAAACTGGAACGCGCCGCTGTTTTCCTCGAGCGGCACCTCACGCATGGAGGGTGCGCCGAACGGTTCGCCTCCCTGTTTACGGATCAGTTCCGCCATTTCGGCCGAGCGGCGGCTTTCGAGCGACAGGACCCGCAATCCGGCGAACGACATGCCTGCATTGTGCCACACTGACCGTTTGAACCCGGCGGGCCCGAGTGCGCCGCCACGAGTGCCGCGGGTGACAGACGACAAAAGGCGATCGTCTGTCCTACTTCGCCAGCAGCTTCAACATCTCCAGATTCCGGCGATCGTCGTCGGGCTCTTTGACGGGAGTTTCCAGTATGAAGGGCCTGCGCCGCAGCTCAGGACGCCTCAGGATCCGGCGGAAGGCTGCGCTTCCGATGTGTCCTTCACCGAGGTTGGCGTGGCGATCCACATGCGACCCCAGCGGCATCTTCGAATCGTTGGCGTGGATCACGTGGATATTCGCGATCCCCAACAGCTCTTCGGCGCTGCGGATCGTGGATCGCAGCCCAGCGGCTGTGGCTATATTGAATCCCGCGGCTAACAGATGGCACGTATCCAGGCAGTAGCCGATTTTCAGATCGGTAAGGCCGCCTGCGAGATCGCGAATCGATTGCAGCTCTTCGAAACGGCTGCCGATGTGTGCCCCGGCGCCCGCCGTATTCTCGAGCAGCACGGTGAGCCGGCGGGAGCGGAAGCCCTGGCACGCTTCGCGCAGCGCCAAGGCAAACGAGGCGATGCCTTCCTCTACGGATCGTCCCCGGTAGCTGCCCGGATGCAGCACGAGGTATTCGGCGCCGATGACCGAGGCACGATCCAGCTCTCCCCGGAAGGCATCGATCGACTTGGCGCGAATCACCGGATCGATGGATGCCAGGTTGACCAGGTAGTTGACGTGGATGACCAGGGGATCGAGGTCGAACCGCTCGCGCGCGGATCGCAGAAGCCTCACCTGCTGCCGGTCGGGCGGACGAGCGCGCCACATCCGCGGGCTCGCAGAAAAAATCTGGAAGGTGTTGGCGCCCAGCTCAGCGGCCTTCAATGCGGCCTTCTCGAGCGAGCCGGCGGTGAAGGTGTGGATGCCTAGACGCAGAGGTTTACCCTCGGCAGAGCAACCGGCCGGTGCCTACATCGTAGACACGTGTCAAGTTGCTGGCCACCACGCTCTATTGCGCCATCGAAGGCGTGGAGGTCAGGGCAATGCGGCCCCGGCACAGCGACGGATCGGCATACTCCGCGGGCTGCACGGGCCCTTCCCAGGCCACCGGGTACTCGCGTAAACACCGCGAACAAACATACTTCCCGTGAATGGGCCACATGGCCTGCGTATGAAACTTCTTGCACCAGAGATCTGAAATCCAGTTCAACATATCCCTTCCTCCCTCGACCTGCCCGCGAGCATTTGTGGCGCGTGGCACATGCTTCATGAGCAATTTACGTACCGCGGCCTGGAATCGGATTGCGGACTCCGCCCGCGCTATGATGACAGCCGTGGATCCCATTCTTTCGCACGTTCAGGCACAGCTTGCCCAAATAACGGCATTAATCCGGGAATTCGTAGAGTGCGAGTCGCCCAGCGATGCCCCGGCGGCCGTTAACCGCTTTGTCGAGCTGGTCGCCGACACCGTGACCCCGTTTGCGCGCACGCGAACGATTCCCGGCGGCAAGTTCGGCGGCCAGTTGCTCTGCGAAATGGCGTTGCCGGGCGGGAAAACGAGCGGCCAGATCCTTGCTTTGGGTCATTCGGACACGGTTTGGCCGATGGGCACCTTGCGCACCATGCTGTTTCGCCAGTCCGAGGGAAGGCTCTGGGGGCCCGGCGTGCTCGATATGAAATCCGGAATTGCGTTCTTCATCTTCGCGGTGCGGGCCCTCCGGGAACTCGATATTCCGGTGTCATCGAAGGTTCTCCTGCAACTGAATTCCGACGAGGAGGCCGGCAGCGAGGTATCGCGTCCCCTCACCGAGAAGAATGCGAAGCGCAGCCGGGCCGTGCTGGTTCTGGAGCCCGGCACGGGTCTTACCGGGAAGCTGAAGACGGCTCGTAAAGGGGTGGGCGATTTCACGGTGGTGGTTCGCGGACGGGCCTCGCATGCCGGGGTCGATTTCGAAGCCGGCGCCAGCGCGGTCCTGGAACTGGCGCGGCAGATCGACCGCATTGCGGGATTTACGCAGATCCAGCGTGGCATCACCGTCAACCCGGGGGTGATCTCGGGCGGCACGCGCTCCAACGTGGTGGCCGCCGAGGCCCGCGCCGAAGTGGACATTCGCGTCCTCCGGTTGAAAGACGCGCCCGCGCTCGAAAAGAAATTCCGCACTCTGCGGCCCATGGATCGCCGCTGCTCCATCGAAGTGAGCGGCGGCTTGAACCGGCCGCCCATGGAGCGCTCGCCGGGCATCGTGAAGCTCTTCCGCACCGCGCAGAAACTGGCGCGAGAGATGGGCGTGGAAGTCGAGGAATCGCTCACCGGCGGCGGTTCCGACGGCAATTTCACCGCGGCCTTGGGGGTGCCCACGCTGGACGGCTTGGGCGGCGTGGGAGAAGGGGCGCACGCAGCCCACGAGAGCATTCTGATCGAGCGGATCGCCGACCGCACGGCGCTGATCGCAAAGTTGCTAAGGGCGTTGTGACGCCCCTCAACCGTGACGGATCACCAGCACATCGCCATCCTTCACGATGTACTCCTTGCCTTCCAGGCGAAGCTGCCCTTTTTCGCGCGCGCCCGCGTAGCCGCCGTGATCGATGAGCGACTTCCAATGGAT
>JBGPKH010000825.1:0-3235 GCA_041485845.1 Bryobacteraceae bacterium | reverse complement strand
GAAGGGAATAGGTTCACCGCGATTCGCCGAGGCGCGGAGGGGAATAGGTTCACCGCCGATTCGCCGAGGCGCGGAAGGGAATAGGTTCACCGCGATTCGCCGAGGCGCGGAGGGGAATAGGTCACCGCCGATTCGCCGAGGCGCGGAAGGGAATAGGTTCACCGCGATTCGCCGAGGCGCGGAGGGGAATAGGTTCACCGCCGATTCGCCGAGGCGCGGAGGGGAATAGGTTCACCGCGATTCGCCGAGGCGCGGAGGGGAATAGGTCACCGCCGATTCGCCGAGGCGCCGAGCATAACCAAGGGCCGGTGGGGGCTTGAGGCTTTGGTGTCATTTGCGTAGTTCGAGCGCCCGCAACGGGTGAACGCCGGAAGCGGAGAAGAGTGTAGCCGAGGGTTTCTTGGGTCGTGCCGCGGCAACAGGTGGGGCCTCCTGACATCAAGTTCTTGCGAACTTGCTTTGCAGAGCGGCTCGGCTTCGCATGGAGGGGCCGCGGGAACCGGGTTACCCCAGACCGGTTCAGCACCCGCCCGTGTACAAGTACAATGGCTGGGAACCGGAGCCAAACACAATGGAACATTACACGTGGGACAGCATGGAGATGGAAGTCCTGAGCCCGACGATTTCGCGGAAGATCATCTCGGGCGAGAAGGCCATGGTCGCGCAGGTCTTCCTCGCCAAGGGCGCCGTGGTACCGGAGCACCACCACGAATCCGAACAGATCACCTATATTCTCGAAGGCGCGTTGCAGTTTGAGATCGAGGGCAAGGCGATCGTCGTGTCCAAGGGACAGGTGTTGCGCATTCCCTCCCACGTGCCGCACCGCGCGGTGGCGCTCGAAGACACGCTGGATCTCGACATTTTCAGCCCCATCCGCCATGACTGGCTGATCAAAGACGACCAGTATCTACGGGGTTGAGAACACCAGAAATTCACCGCCGAGACGCCGAGGGCGCAGAGGTAACCTCACCGCCGGCGCGAGCGAAGTGGGGACTCGCAGATGAGGCTTGGGGGCATGCACAAGGCACGGTCAAACCCGAGAGCCCCGAGGGTGCAGAGGTAACCTCGCCGGCGGGGCGAGCGAAGTGGGGACTCGCGGCTGAGGCTTGGTGGGCCGTGTACAATGGCCCCATGGATTTAGGGCTCAAAGACCGCGTCGCGATTGTCGCGGCATCCAGCCAGGGATTGGGCAAGGCCGTGGCTCTCGGACTTGCGCGGGAGGGCGCGATTCTGGCGATGTGCGCCCGCACGGAATCGACTCTTTCCGCCGCCGCCGAGGAGATCCGCCGCCAAACCGGCGCCGGCGTGATGGCGCGGACTGTGGACGTCACGGATCACGAACAGGTGCGGCGGTTCGTGGCCGAGACCGTCGCGGAGTACGGACGCATCGACATCTGCGTCGCTAACGCGGGCGGGCCGCCGTCGAAATCGTTCGCCGAAACCTCGATTGCGGACTGGCAGACGGCAACCAATCTCAACTTGATGAGCACGGTCTACCTCGCCAAGGAAGCGCTCCCCGTGATGCAGGAGCGGCGTTGGGGCAGATTCATCGCCATCACATCGGTTTCGGTGAAGCAGCCGATCGACGGGTTGATCCTCTCCAACTCGGTGCGGTCCGGGGTGAGCGGCCTGATCAAGACGCTCTCCAATGAATACGGCCCGTACAATGTGCTGGTGAATAACGTCTGCCCCGGATACACGGCCACCGCGCGGCTGGGGTCGCTCGCCCAGAGACTCGCGGATAAGGAGGGCGTGTCGCCGCAGGAGATCGAAGACCGCTGGGCGCGGCAGACGCCGCTGCGGCGCATCGGCCAGCCCGGCGAGTTCGCCAACCTGGTGGTGTTCCTGGCCTCCGAGCGCGCCAGCTACATCACCGGTGTGTCCATCGCGGTGGACGGCGGTCTCGTGAAAGGCTTGTACTGAAAACCCCACTGGCTTACGCGCGCGGCACCGATGGGAGCGGCGCGGCGCCCATGCGCTGCGTGAGGAATCCGATGACGGCGCCGATCGCGAATCCCGGCGCCATGATCTGCCAATAGTAGTGCTCTCCGGTTGCCGAGGGCAGGGCCGCCACCAGCCAGGCGAAGAGCAGTCCGCAAACGGCGCCGAGCGCTATGCCCGCCGCGTTGGAATGCACCTTGCGCGCAAACAGCCCGCACAGCACGCCCACCAACATCCCTTTGAAGCAGGACCCCATCAGTATCCCGGTCATGAAGGGCCGCACCGCGGGGGTGAACCACGCGGTCGCTCCGTCGATCACGCCCAGGACTGCGCCCACCACGATTCCGGTGAGTGGTTTGTTCATCGTTCCCAATCCTCCGTGCTCTGATTCCGTATCCGGAGCGATTCCTTTAGGGCGGGCCGAAAGAAAAATGCGGGCGCCCAGGCTACATATACATGCCGCCGTTGACCGCCAGCACGTGGCCGGTAATGTAAGAGGCGTCCTCGCTGGCGAGAAACTTCACCGCCGCCGCGATGTCCTCCGGCCTGCCCATGCGGGCCAGCGGGATGGCGGCCATCATCTTCTGCTTGAGCTCTTCGGGAAGGTCTTTGGTCATGTCGGTGGCGATGTAGCCCGGCGCGACGGCATTCACGGTGATACCGCGGCTGCCCATCTCCTGCGCCAAGGCCTTAGTCAGGCCGATGAGACCGGCTTTCGACGCAGCGTAGTTGGCCTGTCCCGCGCTGCCCGCCTGCCCTACCACCGACGAGATGTTGACGATCCGTCCCCAGCGGTTGCGCATCATGCCGGGCAGCACCTGCTGGATGCACAGAAACGCGCCATCCAGGTTGACCTTGAGCACCAGGTCCCAATCGGCGGGCTTCATGCGCACCGCCAGGCCGTCGCGCGCGATGCCGGCGTTGTTGACCAGAACGTCGATGCGGCTCTTGTCCTTCAGCGCCTGGCTGAAGCCTTCCTTGACCGACTCGAGCGACGTCACGTCCAGGTCCAGGGTCATGGCCTCTCCGCCGGCGGCGCGAATTTCTTCGGCGACTTGCTCGTTCCGTTCGACTTCAGGCGACGCGATCACGATATCGAATCCCGCGCGACAAAGCGTGAGAACCGTGGCACGGCCGATTCCACGGCTCGCACCCGTCACGAATGCAACTCGGTTGGACATTCCTTCTCCTCGGATGTACTGGTATGAAACTCAATGATAGCTTACGGCATTCGAAGCCCTGTTGCGGATCAGTGTGTTATCTTCATACTTTCCGCTCCGGGAGCATCGCGATG
>JBGPKH010000824.1:0-3239 GCA_041485845.1 Bryobacteraceae bacterium | reverse complement strand
CCCGTAGAGCCTTCGCTTCCACAGCAATACGCCCGCAGATTGTGCGTGCCCGCGGAGAAATTCGATTTGGTCAGCTTCGCTGTGCGTGTCGACCCAGACACGGGCAGGTCGACCCTGCCGATCTCATTTGCTGGTGATGGGCACGAAGAACCATCGCAAAAGATCACCGTACCCGGCCCGGTGTAGTTAGAGACGGTGGCGGTCATGGTAACGGTCTGACCGAACGTCGCGGGATTCGGCGCCGCCGCCAGAGACACCGTCTGTCCCGATGCCAGTCCCGCCCCCCCGCCGATTACCATTGCGATGACGACTGCCCTGAGCCGATTCATGCTGTCCCCTCTCTCCACGCAAGTCCTCCGTCGTGTCCAGCCGCGGAGAATCTCACATCGTTGTATGGTAGCCGGAACGAGGGCAGCCTTTCAATACCGGGAATGACGGTCATGACGGTCGCGACCGGCGAAATGCACGGAATAGGTCAACACCGGTACTGGCCGAAGTACCGTTCAGTACCATCGCGGCAACCGGCCGGCCCGCATCCCCCCGGGAGATGCCGGCGCGTACCTACATCTTCTCCAGGAACGCCTTGGTCCACCGGATGCTGGCCTCGACATCCTCCAACTCGCGGGCAATAGCGGCCTCCCGCGATACCTGCGGCGGCGCCGCCCGCGGCGCGCCCTTCTCCGCCAGCGCCAGGAAGCGCGCGAACTCCCACGCCGGGGTAGTCCGGTAGGCGTCCCAGAACTTGGGGTCGCGGTAGTTGTAATTGCGCGGCCCGGTCACGATGACCTCCAGCGACAACGGACGTCCCGGACACTTGGCGGCGTACTCCCGGATGTAGTCTTCGATTCCGATGTTGCCTTCGCCCATGCGCGTCCACGCCACCGCCGCGCCTTGCGGCGTGTTCCACACCGCCGTGTCGCGGACGTGGCTGGTGAGCACGTACGGCGCGAGCGTCTACAGCGTCAGGTGGGGATCTTCAATAGTCCACAGCGGGTTGCCCGCGTCCAGGCACGAGCCCACAAAATCCTTGCCCGCCGACTCGATCAGCATTTTCACTTCGCGCGCCTGCATGTCGCCCGCATGGTTCTCGATCGCCACCTTCAGGCCCGCGTCCACCACGCGCGAACGCACGTTGCGCAGCACCTTGGCGGTATTCTCGATGTGCGCCTCCAGCGGAACCTCGCCGGTCCGGTCCGCCGCGCTTCCCAGCACGCAGCGCACGATCCGCGATCCCACGGTTTTCGCCGCGGCGACCATGCGATTCAGTTGCTCTTCCGCCGTCCCCTGCGCCTTGTTGAACATCTTGGAGGTCGGGCAGATGGATAGCATCCCGATTTCCACCTCGATCGCGAGCTGCCCAGCGTGCGCCCGCACCTTGCGCAGATTCTCCTCCTCTAATCCGCCAAGGAAGCGCACTTCACTGAAATGCACTACCTGGATGCCCCACTTCGCGGCGAAGTCCAGATGTTGGATGGGCGTCCAGCCCTGCGAGCGCACGCTGAAGAGATCCAGGCCTAACTTCACCTTGCCGGCGGCCGCCCGGGCTCTCGCGCCGGCGAGCGCTACGGCGCCGGCCACCAGGAACGTCCTGCGGCGCATGGAGCTGTTCCTAGAGTGTCTTGTCGCCGCCGAATCAGACACTCTTGACCTCCGGATGCACCCACGGCTTGCGGTACGGCCGGCGCAACAGGCGGTTGGCCTCTTCGTCGCCCTTCACCATATCCTTCTCTGCATCCCACGTGAGCGTCCGTCCCAGTTGCATCGAGAGATTCGCCAGAATGCAGCACGACGAGGAAATGTGGCCTTCCTCGATGTCGGAGACCGGCCGCCCGCGCGTGCCCATGTTCTGCATTAGATTGACCATGTGGCCGCGAATGGCCGGCGCCACGTGCTTCTCGAGGCGCGGCTCCGTCTTGTCCACGGGGTACTGCTCCAGCTCGTAGGTCACATCCTTGTGAATCGGCTGGCCGCCTCGGGCGGCGGGGACGAAATCGTAGCCCATCACGCCGGCCTTCAGGGTGCCCTGGTCGCCGTACAGCGTCGCGCCCCAGGAATAATTCGGATCGGCCGAAGGACCGAATCGGCGGTGCTGCCACACGACCGTCAGCCCGTCGTACTCGAACATGGCGGTCTGCGAATCCGCGATGTTCGACTTGCCGCCCTTGAGCACCCGCAGGCCGCCAAACGACGAGATGCGTTTCGGCCAGCCGAGGCCCATGAACCAGCGCACCATGTCGAACATGTGGACTCCCATGTCCCCGATGGTGCCGTTACCGTACTCCATGAAGGCGCGCCAGTTGCGCTGGATGTCTGGGCTGTACGTCATCATCGGCCCGGGTCCCACCCAGAATTCCCAGTCCAGCGTCTCGGGCACCGGCGCCGGCTGCGCCGCGGTGGCCCGGCCTCCGCCGTAGGAATAAATCTCCACCAGCCCCACGTTGCCGAGCTTGCCTTCCTTCACCAGGCTGCGGGCTTCGATGAGGTGCGGCGTGCTGCGCCGCTGGAGTCCCACCTGCACCACGCGCTTGTACTTGCGCGCCGCGGCCAGCATCGCCTGGCCTTCCACCACGTCCACGCTGATGGGTTTCTGCACGTAGATATCGACCCCCGCCTTGGCGGCTTCGATCATGGGCAGCGCGTGCCAGTGATCCGGGGTGGCGATCTCGACCATGTCGAGGCCGCCCTGCTTGAGCATCTCGCGGTAGTCGGTAAAGAGCTGCGGCTTCTTCTTCGAAGCCTGCCGCTCCACGGCCCACTTCGCCGCCTCCTCGAGGTTGTTCTTGTCGACATCGCACAGCGAGACGATCTCCACCGGCGCCACCTGGACCAACCGGAAGATGTCGGATTTGCCATACCAGCCGCAGCCGATCAATCCCACACGCTTGGCAGGCAGGTCGGCCGCCTCGGCGCCAAAACCGCCGATTGCCGATGCCGCCAGCCCGCTGATACCCGCCTGAAGAAACCGCCGCCGATCCATAAATTTCCCCTTTCGTACCGATGGAAAATTCCGGGTCTAGTATATCGGATTTCAGCGCGTTTTTTCCGCGGCGGGTCTGATCAAAGTCCGATCACGGATGAAACGCCGCCGTTTAGGCACGAATACTTGTCGGGAAAGTGCGGTTACAATGAATGCTCGTTGAAGACGCGGCGAAGAACCGGCGAAAATACCCGACCCGCACCGGCCGCGTCTTCATGCCCTTTGGTGGGCCGCCGCGGCCCATCGGGACCTCCCTTACGGT
>JBGPKH010000823.1:0-3268 GCA_041485845.1 Bryobacteraceae bacterium | reverse complement strand
TACGGGCGGCGGCGGTGGCGTGACGACAGGGGGCGTCGGTTTAGGCGGTGCAGGCGGCGGTCCCGAGAAGGGGTCATAAGTGTAGGTGACGTGCATCTCCATACCGAGATCCAACTCAAGGGCAGCATTGCTCGCCCTCATCACGATATAGAAGAATTGCTTCGGCCTGTCGTCGGCATCAGTCTTCCAGATTTCAAAAGGGTTGGGATAATAAGCGCCGGCGGCAGGGGGTGCAGGGACTCGGGAGCTATCAAAGAAGTAACAGTGATTAGACCCACGGTTTGGAGTAAAGTAACCGCCGTCCACGCACATGAGGGGATTGTTGTCGAGTAAGCGGCAGGGCTGCCCAGAGAAGCTGCGCTCGATCTCAAAGTTGAACTTCAGATGGGGGCCGCCCACCATGATCACGCTCGCGTCTTGAAGGAACGTCCAACTGAATTTGACTGTTTCCAACGATCCGGGCGGGCACGATCGGTGATCGGGGTCCAATTTGTCACCCACAACCTGGATGGTGAGCCATCCACCTTGCGGCGAGGCTTGCTTGTCGATGATCCGTAAGGTCCCCCGGTTGATACCGGAGTTCGGATTGTTGTATCTGGATGCCATGTCCTCCCACACAGGCGGAGGCACCAGACGGAGGCCAGTAACGGCCGCCGGGACGGGTTGAATCACGACGCCGGCCACCAAAAAGGCCAGAGCGCTAAACCTTCCAACTGAGAAGCAACGTTTCTTCCTGTTTCGGCTCATGACCCCATTCGCTCCTTCGCCCTGATCAGGGAATCCCTGCAAATCATCGCGCCGGCGGGCGGCGCTTCCACACAATGGACCTCACCGCTGGCGAGCCAACGGTCGAGCGCCGGGGCGCCTACCAGCAGGACAGCCTCAGCTCTCCCCACCCGGTCCGCGACGCGCCGGCACACCGGACAAACCGTCCGCGGACCCCCACCGATTCGTACCTCGCGGGTGACGGTACTGGCGATCTTGATCTTTCGGCGGATCTTCAACAGCGCCTCTCAGACGGGGGACAGACGATGGTTTTTGGGTCGTCTGCCGGGCCCGACAGGCCACAAGAAACGATGGCCTGTCCCACATTCCACGCCGGTGGTTTCTGCCGCCAGAAAAGCGTTGTGATACCATCGCATAGATTTCATGGTCCTCTCCCTCGGTGGAGAAGTCCTGAAACTGCGATGAAACTTGGCTGAAATCGCGGTTTCGGTGGGCATTCGGTGCGGATCTATCGGATTGGCGACATCGAGCTGGATCCCGGCCGGGGCTGCATCCGGTGCAATGGCATGGAGCGGCCCCTCCGGCAGAAGACGTTCCAGGTCCTGCTCTACCTCGTGGAGCAGCGCGATCGCCTCGTCACCAAGGAAGAGATGCTGAACGCCGTCTGGAACGGCGTCGCCGTCACCGACAACGTCCTGGCCCAGAGTATCAACGACCTCCGGCAGGTTCTCGGCGACGATTCCCGCCAGCCCCGCTTTATCAAGACCATCCCGCGTACCGGCTACCGCTTCATCGCCCCGGTCGAGGAACTGGAGGGAACGCCGGCGCGCGAGCTGAGCCTGATCGAGACCCACTCCCTTCAGGTCGAGATCGAAGAGGAGATCGACACCGGCCCATCGCGGCGGTCGCGGCCGAGACAAGCGCTTTGGATGGCCGGCGGGTTGCTCGTGGCTGCCGGAGCTTTCGCGGGCTATGGACTGATGCGGAAATCCGAGCCGGCCGCTGCCCGGAGGACCGTCGCCATCCTGTACTTTGAGAACCAGTCGGGCGACGCCGATTTGAACTGGCTGCGCGAAGGTCTGGCGGATATGCTGATCACCGACCTTACGCAATCTCCAGGCCTCGCGGTCCTGGGGCGACCGCAGTTGAAGGCGCTCTGGGCAAGGTCAGGACATGGCGACGCCGGCCCTGTCGGTTTGCCGGAAGCCATCGAAGTCGCGAAGAGGGGCCAGGCGGACACGATAGTGCTCGGCGGTTACGGCCGGATCGGAGACAAGACCAGAATCAATGCGCAATTGTATGACGCGGCGAGCGGAAAGCTCGTAGCCGCGGAGAGCCTGCTGGCGGAACGTCCCGAGCAGATCCTGACGGACATTCATCTGCTTTCCCAGCGGCTGGCGGCCCGGTTGGGAGCCAACCTGGGAGAAGGCAGTCCGGATCGCGGACTCGCCGGCGTGATGACCGGCAATCTACAGGCGTACCGGTATTACTCGCTGGGAGTCGAGCAAGTGCAGGGACTCCACAACCACGAGGCCATCGACCTTTTTCAGAAAGCCGTCGATCTGGACCCGCAGTTCGCCATGGCCTGGGCGCGGATCGGCTTCGTAAACATGATGTATGGGACGCGAGTGGAGCAGGCCAAGCCGTATCTGGAAAAGGCGTTCCGGTTTTCCGGGCGGCTGACCGCGAAGGACCGGTTCTATATCACCGCCTGGTATCATTTCGCGAACCTCGATTTCCTGCAGGCGATCGAGCAGATGCAGGCCATGCTTGCGCAATACCCTACGGAGGTCGAAGGCTACCTGGCGCTGGCCCGGCTTCTGGCGGGCGAAGTGAAGAGGGAGGAAGCGCTGCGCGTGGCACAGCGAGGCATGGCAATCGACCCGGAGGCCAGGGACCTCTATAATCTGACCGCCATCCTCTATGGTGAACTGGCGCGCCGCGAGGAAGCTCTCTCCGCAGCCAGGCGCTATGTCGAACTGGCTCCGGAGGAACCCAACGCCTACGACACCCTGGCCCTGGTGCAGATGCATTTCGGCGAGTATGACCAGGCGGTCGAAAGCCTGCATCGTGCTCTGGCGCTCAAGCCGGGCTTCGAAGTGGCACGCGTCCACCTGGGAAACTGGTATTTTCTGCGGGGGCGGTATCGGGACGCGCTTCGCGAGTTCGAGCGTTACACGCAAGATTCACGCGAGGGCCACGACTTGTTGCGCGGATACAGCTTGATCGCGTGGGTGCGCTTCCGGCAGGGTGACGCGGCCGGGGCGGCCGCGGAATTGAGGAAGCGCTCCCGGTTATTCAGCCAGTCCGAGGGACTGTGGACCCTGGCTGCCGTCGAGACCGGAGTCTTAGGACCAGGCGATTTCCCGCCCACGCCACTCCCGCGAGCGAGTCGAGGGTACCGGGACCCTGCGCGGGTGGATTACTACTGGCGGGCTCGGATGGCGCTAAGGAACGGAAGGCCCAAGGATGCTCTGGGCCTGTGCGAACAGGCCGCACGGCAGCGCGTGATCTTCTGGGAGGCCGAGGATTACCAAGATTG
>JBGPKH010000822.1:0-3269 GCA_041485845.1 Bryobacteraceae bacterium | reverse complement strand
CTGAACCGGGGCCCTGCGGCCTCATGAGAGGAGGGTAGGCGAACGAGATCGCAATCAAAAGAAGCGCGTGTTTCATGGGTTTGCGCCGGCCAGTTCCGTCTGTCCAAGTGCGCCCAGTAATTGTCGCATCAACTCTGGCGTAAGACCTTGAGGAAAGCGGCTCAACAGCCGGAGGTGGGCTTGCACATCCGGTTTCGGGACGGTCCGTTTTGAGATGGAGTAGTGGGACGCCGTCTGATCGACCTCCGATGACAGGATCACGGTGTAGGGCAGAAGGCGAAGCTTTTGGTCCGCCAGCACGACGATGCCAGCATCGCGCACTTCGATCAGTTCGCCCAAGAGACGTCCAGACGTGGTGTCGACGCGCACGATCACACCTTTCGGGTCTTGCGCGGGCCGATACTTCCGGGCTGTCATTCCAAGGCTGCAGCCGTTGCTCAGGCATGCCAACATCGCGAGGGTCAGGAGACCTGTTACTCGAGTCATAGTCATCGTTTCAATTCACCGGAACGCGGTCCGTCACAAAGCGCGCCTCGAAAGATTCGCGCGTGGCGGCCCACTGCCGCAACGCGGCGAGTATGGCCTGGTCGGCCGGCCTAAACGGCTCCCTGGCGGACGCGGTTTGGATCCACGCGCCGCGTATCCATTCCGTGTAGTAGCCTTGGGACGAAAGCAGAAACGTCCGCGACTGCCCGGCCGACACGGGGCCCACGTTGAAATCGGCAAAAAACCGTTCACCCGGATTGGTTTGGAGGTAACGATCGTCCGGAGCGCTCATACTTTCGCGCGCTGTGTGTTCCCGCCGTCCGCCCGATCCCGTCACTTCTGAGATCTGGACCACGCGCGCCGCCGGTTCGCGCTCCGCCGACGCGACCCCAACGCGATCGATTCGCCATTGGTCCGCGAGGAAAGAGAGGCGGATGCGCAGCGATTTCTCCCCCTCTTGGGCCGGGATCACGGCCGCGACGTCGTGCCACGAGATCGGACCGGAGTCCGGGATACGGGCGACCTCGCGGTAGACGCCATCGCGCCAGACCAAGATGTGCAGACCAGCCCGCCGTTGATACCAGCGGCCCAACTCGACCGCGGTAGAGATTCGCGCAAGCCCCGATCCAAGCCAATCGATGGCGCGGGCGCCCGCCGGTCCCAACATCACATCGTAGAGCAGGGTCGTGCTCAGCAGGCTGTTGCGGAGCCGGAAGACCAGCGTTGTGGAGCCGGCGCCGTCAGGAACAGCCGCGGTCAGATCGATCCAGTCGTTCAGGTCATCCATGGTCGCGCTGTCGATGCCGCGGCGATCCGTCCTGTAGAACGAGTTATCCGCCGCGCTCAGCGTCGCGCGCAGATCCCGGCCACTCCGGCCGGCGATATCCGCCGGAGTGCGAACGCCACGGACCGCCACCGGATGGCCTTGTGGATCCGGTAAGACAAACTCGTCCGCGCCGTGCTGCACTTCGAAGAGCTGAAGATGATTGATATAGTGCGTCTCCATCGCTTCATTGCGCAGTTCCAGCCGCAGGATGCCCTTGGAATCGGGCTGCGCCCGAAGGCGATCCACATCGCGCGCTTCGAGCAGCGGCGCGATGCTGTTGGAGAATAACTCGGCTTCTTCCACGGCGCCATTATCGGAATAAACTGTCGGACACGATCCAAAGATTGCTACGGCGAGCGCCACACCTCCGATGACTGCCCCGACGGTCGCGAGCGAAGTCACAATCGCCGTTTTGGCGCCGTTCACCCGCGTTTGGAAGCTCTCCATGCCGACGACAGAGTCGAGCGGGATGGTATCGAAATTCGTGGACTGCTTTAGAGCGAGATCGTAGCGGACGCCCGGTCCGCGGAGGGTTCCGCCTGAGACGGTAACGCCGTTCGCGTATAGCACCGTGGACCCATCCTTCAAGTGGGCCTTTACCGGACTGGTCACCACGACGGCGTCGCGCGGAACGGCCTGCACCTGAACGTAATGGAAGACGCATCCGGCCGCGGAAATGGCCAGCGTGCCCAAGAGAGCGCCCACAAGGAATCGCTTCATTCCGCCTCCAGTACGAACGGTGCTTGGAAATTGCCGCAACGGGGGTCGGCCAGAATCTCCATTTTGGCGGCCTGGCCAGCCTCCAGCATACAATACACGCAGTCGGCATGTTATAGCGAACGAAAGGGTTTTACACGTTCGAGTGAACCACGTTTTTGGCGATGAGCGTTCGAAACGCGTCCAGGATGGGGAGCCACCCTGGGAGCCACGCCCTTCGCCGCTTTTCGCTTTGACATACCGGCGCACCCTGCTTGGCGGCGTGATTCGAACGGAACGTGGAAGCGCTGTTCGGGCTTGAAAAACCGAATTCGTGCCGATATGTACTCAAGAATGATACACACTGGCACGATTCGGCATTCATGGCGGCGACTTCGACCTCCGGCTATCCTCGCTTTGGCAGCCGTTGCAGGGGGTATTCTGGCGGCGCAGGTTTACGATCCTGAGCGGTTCGACACCGCCGGCATGCCCAGGCGTCCCTCGGCGTTCGTCGAGCAGCAGATCCTGGACATGATCAAGTGGCACAGGCCCGGCGACCTGGCGGATGCAGCGCGGATCCAGCAGAAACTCGGGCGATACTATGCGGACAAGGGCGACGAAATTCGAGCGAACCAAGCGTTGCAACGCGCCGTCCAGCCCGGCCCGCCCAGCGCCGGCCCCGAGAAACCGGCGGCAAGCTCATCGCCACCGCCGCAATCGCGGGTGAGTGCGTCAAAGCTCGCAGGCAACTACTACGGGTACGAGGGACGCACGCTTCACACCTGGGACTTCCAAGCCAGCGGAACATTCCTCCATACCTGGATGGTCTCGGGGGCCGGGACGAGCATTCGCAACTCGGAGCGCGGCGAGTTCCACCTCGACGGCGACTTCCTTGCATTGAAAATCAATTCCGGCGCGACGGCATTCGCCACACCCGGAGTAGGCGGCCGGAGTACTCAGTTGGGAGGAGAGGCCGATTGGGCGCAAAGCAATCGACGTTTGAGAATCCGGTGGCTAAAGGAAGGTGCAATGGTTCTGGACGGCATCGAACTGAAGTTGAAGAGCTGGTAGGGACACCCTCGCGCGGTCCGCCATCGCAGCTTATCGCGCCGAACCCACCTCCTAGCCCGACTTTCGCAAAACCAGGGTCATCTTCTTCGCGGACGGGCCGTAAACATTGGTCCGCATGCAAGTTGATGAATAGATGAAAGAACTAAGGCAACAGCAGCCCGTCGGCTGACGAGGGCCGCAACACCGTAGG
>JBGPKH010000821.1:0-3271 GCA_041485845.1 Bryobacteraceae bacterium | reverse complement strand
GGCCGGTCAACCGATACCGGCCAGATGAGGCAGAATATCAATATCCAGGTGGGCCAAATTAGACGATCGAAGTGGGCCAAGCCGGAGTATCGAACTCAGGCGGGCCGGTGTATCTTCCGCACGTCTACAACGGCCGCAACCGGACATTCTTCTTTGCCGACTACGAGGGCAACCGGCAGCCGAATACCCACCTCAGCCAATACGTGGTGCCCTCGGCCACGATGCGACAGGGGGATCTGACCGGTCTCTCCGGCGGGAAGGCGGTCGATCCGGGCAACGGCGCGCCGTTCCCCGGAAACCGCATCCCCGCCTCGCGCATCAACCCGGTGGCCACGCGGCTGCTCGGCGGGTATTATCCGCTTCCCAACATCGCCACGCCCGGAGCGGCCTATGATTATCAGACGCTGTCTTCCGGCGATTACTACGCCGACGGCTACGATTTCCGCGTGGACCACGTGCTCAACGCGCGCCAGAGGATCTTCGCGCGCTGGAGCGCGAAGTCTTCCGACTCCGTCTGCGGAGGTTGCTGGGGACCTCTCCCCGCCAGCGATTATTTCTCCGCGAACAAGGGCCTGGTGCTCGCGCACACACTGACCCGAGGCGCCGGCCTGTCCAACGAGTCTCCGCTTCGGGATCATACGGATTGACAGCTCCGAGCATTTTCCGCTAAACGGGGCCGCCAGCGTAGCCGATCTAGGCCTGCGGGGCCTGGATCTGCACAATACCGGCAACGGCGGCGGTTTTCCATGGTTCTATTTCGGCGACGGCACCGGGTTCAGTTGGGTAGGGCACGGCCGCGAGGACATAGGGCAATCCAGGAACTTCCAAATCACCGATACGCTGAGCCGGGTGCGCGGGCGCCACACTCTCAAGCTCGGCTCCGACCTGCGCAGGATCGGCTATCGGTCCACGCTGCATCTCGGCGGCGGTTCCGACGATTTCGGAGGGTTCGATTTTCTCAGCAATACTTTCAGCGGGAACGCGTTCGCCGATCTTCTGCTGGGGCTGCCGGCGGTGTCCTACTATACGGTCCTCGGCCCGAACGTGAACGAGTCTGCGACACACGCCGCCGTCTTCGCGCAGGACCATTGGCGCATCGGCCGCACACTCTCGATCGAGTTCGGACTGCGCTGGCAAGTCCATCCGCCAATGCGGGAGGCGTCGGGCAACGTCTCGAATTTCGACCACCTCACCGGCGACGTGGTGCTTCCCGATCGGACCGTCCTGGCCGCGCCCGGTTTTCTGGCGGGGAGCAACGCCTGTCCGGCGGCGTCCAACTCCACCGGCTGCACGAAAATCCTGACCGCGGCGCAGTCGGGATATCCGCAGGCGCTGCTTCGCGTCTACTATGGCGACTGGAACCCGCGATTCGGTCTTGCCTGGCAGCCGCACGCCGGCGGCAGAACCGTGCTGCGCGGAGCCATCGGGAAGTACACCCAAACTCCCCTGGGGCCCACGGCCTACACACTTACGGGCGTGCACTCCTCCGACGTCCGCACGGTCCCCAATGACTTCGGTTCGAACGGGCTGCCGTTGTTCAGCCTGCCCGACGTCCTGCCCTCGCCCGGGGAACTGGGTTACATAGGAACGGCGGACTTCAACGCCGGCGCGGACCCCCGGTTGAAAGACCCGCAATCCTGGCAATGGAACTTCACGATCGAGCGCGAACTGCCGTGGAGACTGTCGTGGCGGACCAGTTACATCGGTACGCAGTCGGTCGGCATGCCCGTGATTGTGGATTGGAACCAGGTGCCGGCCAGCCCCCAGAAGCTCACACCCAGCCGCCATCCGTTCCCGCGATGGAATCATATGTTCTCGCTCGAGAATCTCGGCTTCGCCAATTACCAGGGATTGCAGGCGGAGCTTCAGCTGCGCTTTCGCAACGGGCTTTTCTTTCAGGCGAGCTATGTCTTCTCGAAGAACCTGGGCAAAGCCGGAAGCCACCGGCGGCCAGATGCTCTCGGAGGAAGTCAACAGCACCGCCGCCACGGACCGCTTCAACATGCGCTACGACCGCGGCAACGTCGCCGGTACGCGCCACGGCCGCCTTCTGCTGACCGGCCTGTTCCCGCCGCCATTCGGAAAGGGGCGGGCGGCGGGAAGCAACTGGCGCGGCGTGCCCCAGGCCGCGTTGGGCGGGTGGGAGCTCAGCACCGTGACGTTGGTGCAGTCCGGACCGTACCAGACCCCTACGGTCACGGCCGGCCAGGATCAATCGAATACCGATGTCTCCGGCCGGTTTGTTTCCTCCCGGCCCGACCGGATCGGCGACGGCAACTTCGCCCATCCCACGCCTGCCCAATACTACGACAAGTCCGCGTTCGCGCTCGTGCCCAAGGGCGCGGGACGCTTCGGCACGAGCGGCACGGGCATTCTCGAAGGCCCCGGAACGGTGGCCATCGCCGCGGGCCTGGCGAAGACGTTCTCGGTGTCCGAAAAGCTGCGGCTCCGCATGGAAGGAACATTCACGAATCTGCCGAACCATCCCAACTTTGTGCCGCCCAACGTGCAGTGGAGCTCGCCTCTCTTTGGGAGACTCACGAGCGTGCAGAGCGCCGAGAACTCCGGAAACCGAAAGGGCCAGGTGGCCCTGCGACTGGAATTCTGAAACCAGCCCCGACATGCATTGAGCGATGCGGTCACCCCAGATTGGAGGCAGCTTCAACGCATGAAAAGTTACTTCAAACTCTCTCTCATATTCCTGGCCATCGTTGCCCGTACGCCCGCCCAGGCCGGCGGAGACATCTCGCTGGCATGGACCATCTATCCGGCCTACACGGACTCGGGAATCAGCCTGACCTCTGGTATCACAGGTGATGGTCTGGTTACTGTCAATGGCGGCACGGTCTACACAAACAAACAAAAAGGGGTTCTTCGCTGTTTCACGTGGGTTGACATGACAGATCGAGGTTGCCTGCGATGAGGTAAATGATCGTGGCGAAGTTACGGTTGGAACGATAGCCCCTGGCTTTGGCCTTGGCGGCTTGGAGGAGGCTGTTGATGCCTTCGAGGATGCCGTTGTTGATTTGGGAGGTGAACCAGCGAAGAATTCCAGCCTGATGACGGCGGATGGTTTTGGCGATGGCGATATCGATGATGGGCTGGATGCGGCTGTGGGTGGCCCAGAAATACCACATGTTGAGGTAGTCCTCGGCTTGCTCGGGGGGTTGGTTGTAGAGGTCCTGGAAGGCCAAGCGGATCTGGTAGGCGCGGGCGGTTTTCAGGTGGCAGCGGGTGAGGTCAAAAGCGTCGAGTTGTGTTTCCTGGTTGG
>JBGPKH010000820.1:0-3275 GCA_041485845.1 Bryobacteraceae bacterium | reverse complement strand
TTGACGCGCCCGCAAAACCGGCCAGTGCTCAGGCTCAGACCTTCACCGATGATAGAAAGCCTCGTGGAAACGATACTCGCCAGGGCCGCCAAGTTGAAGCCCCTTCAGCCCTGAAGCCGCGTTTTCACGCCGGATCCAAGTACCAAGGTCTCGTTTGGTCAAGCACGCAAAACACAATTAGATATCGCTGGGTGACACACCGTGGCGCAGCCTGTCAGATCGAAGTCAGTCGCTCCTACTTGAACATTCGCGCGTCAAATTCAAATGGCTCTGGGTCCTGGAGAATGATCTTGGAGAAATCAGGGTGAGCTGGGTTCAACAGCACATTCCATTCCCCGCGGATCGCCGCCGATGGCACGAGCAGAGCCGCGCTCTGTCCATCGCGAATCCAGTCGTCTCCGAATCTGCGCAAAGCCTCGTCTCTTGTGTCGTGCCAGTGCGCCGGAAGAGCTTTCACGTCAAGCCTGCCAATCTCGAGCGCCTCAGGGATCTCACCTTCGATCGATATGAGGTCCGCCGGCATCAGATTCGGTTCCAAATTTACGAAGGTTTCGACCGCAGCCAGTGCCAACGAGGTGGAGGCATAGACCACACGCACTCCCCGGCTGTTCCAGCGGCCACCGTACAAGCGAGCACCCTCCCCGCTAGCGCCCTTGGTGGCGTAGCGGCGGCGGCAAATTCTCCAGAAGCGCATTAACTGTACACGCCATAGGCAATGCGGCCCAGGACGTCTTCAACCATGCGAGCGCCCGTATCGGTATCGAGCCGATCCAGAGGCCTTTCTCCACCGAGGGCGCGGTTCGGAGTGCGGAGCCATTCAATCGCCTTTTCCTGGTCTCCGATCATCTCGATTGCACTGGCATATACTCGTGCCATGCGGACCGTGCGGTCAGACTCGGCAGGCGTCAGCAGGGACGCCTGGCTCAGACGACGAGTCAGCGTGCGCTGCGGAATGCCGAGCTTCCGCGACAGAACGCTGTTGCCCAGATGGAGCTTCTCTGCAAGTGCCGTGACGGAGCCCGCTGGCAGGCCCTTACGGACGAGATGCGCCAGGTCGTCAGGGTTCTTTACCGCCTTGCCCAGCACCTTCCGCCCACCGAGGATCTCGGCGATCGCTTCCGTTTCCATATTGGCCTCCTGGCTATTCAGGATACGCCATTTGGCCGACCTTGGCAAGTGTCGTCCCGACGAGCCGGCGAGAAAGCTGGCGGCCCATCGAGCGCCGGACTGTACCGATGGCGGTATTTCGTACCTTATTGGGCGCAGGTGGCGGCAGCACGATTTCGCCCGCAAAGATGGCGGAGGAGATGACCAGACGAGACACAGAAGGGCGTTCCAGTGCCATACCGAGCTCGGCCTGGCAAGCATGGCCCCGCCCCCACATCCAGCAAAGTATAACTTGATGGCGGGATGCTGTACATTATCGAGAGAATGAACATGAAACCCATCGTTCTCGTCTTGGCCGCGATGTTCGCGATAACACCCGCCGGCGCGCAAACGGGCAGCCAGTGGGACTTCCTCTCCGATGCTTCGGTCTTTCACGATATTCACGGCATGCTGCCCGCCTACCTCAAGGGCAAAGCGTTCGCGCTGCTGGAGGAGCGCCAGCAGGCGGTCGCGCGGATGGCTTCGCGGGAGGACCTGCAAGCCCGGCAGCAGTACGTGCGGGAACGGATCTGGAGCTACGTGGGCGGGCCGCCGGAGCGCACGCCGCTCAACCCGCGGGTGGCAGGCGCGCTCGACCGCGGCGATTACCGTGTCGAGAAGATCGTCTTCGAGAGCCGGCCCGGATTTTACGTCACGGCGAATCTGTATTTGCCGAAGACCGGAGCGCGGCCATATCCCGCCATCCTGTTTCCGCTGGGGCACGAGCGGGGCGCCAAGGCGCATCAGGCGTGGCAGCGCACGCTGGCCGGCCTGGCCCGCCGCGGTTTTGTGTGTCTCGCCTGGGACCCGCTGGGACAGGGCGAGCGGGTGCAGATATACGACGAAGACCTGCACGACACAAAGGCGCCAGGCGGATCGACAGTGGAGCACACCATCATCGGCTCGCAGTGCCTGCTGACCGGCACGCACGTGGCGCAGTACACCATCTGGGATGGCATGCGCGCGCTCGATTACCTGCTTTCGCGCCCGGAGGTGGACTCCAAGCGCGTCGGATGCACCGGGAACTCCGGCGGCGGCACCCACACGGCGTATCTCTCGGCGTTGGATGACCGAATCCAGGTGGCCGCGCCGTCCTGCTACATCACCTCGTGGCGGCGGATGCTGGAGAGCATCGGGCCGCAGGACGCCGAGCAGGTGTTTCCGCTTTTTCTAAAGGACGGCCTCGATTATCCGGACTTTATTTACGCGTTTGGCGGCAAGCCATTTCAGATGTTGACGGCGATCCGCGATTTTTTCCCGATCGGCGGGGCGCGGGCCACGTTCGCCGAGGCGCGGCAGGTGTTGAGCAAGCTCGATCTGGGCGATCGCGTCGACATGTTCGAGGCCGATGACGGCCATGGCTATACCAAGCCTCGGCGGGAGCAGGGGTATCGTTGGTTCACCCGTTGGCTGAAGGGCGCCGAGGACCGGGAACCGGAAGCGCCGCTGGCTCTCGCCACCGCGGAAGAGCTGCAGTGCACTCCCACCGGCCAGGTGAAGACATCCTTCCCCGGCGCCGCGGACGTGTTCACCATCAATCGCAAACTGGCGGAGCAGCTTCGCGCCGGACGCAATCCGACGCCCGAAACCGTGCGGGCGCGGGCTCGCGAGTTGACGCACTACGAACCGTTTTCCGGGCCGCTGCACATTACTTCGTATGGCCAGATGGCGCGGCCGAGCTGCCGTGTAGAAAAGTTGACTTACGAGAGCGAGCCTGGCATATCGATTCCCGCGCTGCTGTTTGTGCCCGGCGGTGGCGCGGCGCGGAAGCCGGCTGTCCTGCTGGCCGATGGGCGGGGAAAGGCGGCGGCCGCGGCCGAGGCGGAGGATCTGGCAGGGCGCGGCTACGTGGTTCTGGCGCCCGATTTACGCGGGTTCGGAGAGGCCGCGGCGCCTCTCGACCGGCGTGATTATTTCGCCCGCGCCTTCGGGGATTATGAAAACACGCTGACCGCACTGCTGATTGGCAAGACCATGGCCGGGATGCGCGCGGCGGACGTCACTCGCGGGATCGAGCTGCTCGCAGCGCGGGACGACGTCGATTCCTCGCGGATCGCCGTGATCGGCCGGTCGGGCGCGGCGCTCGGGGCGCTGTTCGCGGCGTTATTTGATGGGCGTATTTCGAGGCT
>JBGPKH010000819.1:0-3282 GCA_041485845.1 Bryobacteraceae bacterium | reverse complement strand
GGAAGCCTGGGCGGCTCGGCTTGGATCACCCCGGCAAACCCCCACCACGTCCGCTCGGAATCTCGATCAACCGTGCCGTGTGACGATTGCACATCCTATAATGAGGGCAGACACACCCATGGCCAAAGAATACGTTGAGCAACGTGAAGGGGGCTACTACATCGCCGGCAGCCGTGTCTCGCTAGGGTCTGTAGTCTATGCCTTTCTGCGGGGTGAATCACCAGAAGACATCGCAGAGTCGTTTCCGGCGATCAGTTTAGAGCAGGTCTTTGGGGCAGTCACGTTTTACCTCGCAAACCGGGAGATGATTGATCGGTATCTCCGGGAAGAAAAAACGGAATTCGTGCGCCTTCGTGAAGAGGCTCGGCGAAATCATCCCGCGCTTTACGCCAGGTTGGAGGCTGCCCGCCGGACCACGCCGAAGCCAACCGGATGACGCCGCGTTTTCAAGCGGACGCGGATTTCAACCAGAAGATCGTTTGCGGTCTCCGGCGTCGGGAGCCAGCAGTCGATTTCCAAAGCGCTGAGCTCGGAGGCATGACCGGTGTGCCGGATACCGAGGTGCTGGTCAAAGCCGCCGGCTTCGGCCGAATTCTGGTTTCCCACGATCGAAGAACCATGCCGGCGCACTTTGCACGCTTTTTGCAGAGGCACTCCAGCCCTGGATTGATCCTCGTTCCGCAAGACCTAATGGCGGGACCGCGTCGCTTACCTTCCGCTCTGACGTGACACAGGTTTCGATTGGCGCCGCCCCACAAATACTGCCAGCTTCCCACCCTTTGGAAAACGCATGTGTCGTTCGGCTGGACCGCCAGTCCCGCCTTCCTCCCGGCCTACTTCACTTCGGCGGCCGGCTTTGCGAACTTCGCGTCATCGACCGGGACGTTGCTCTTCACCTCGGCGATCTGAATCGTGAAGCGCCCGTTTGGCCGCGATAGAGTCCAACGGAAGGGAACCTTGACGCCATCGGACTCGCGGTAATCCGCGTAGTCGATCTGGGTCGGATTTCGCCCGAGCGGCGTCTCCGCGTAGCGCACCATCCGCACCAACAGCCCCGACTCCCTGCTGAAGTACAGCCGGACCGCCGGGCGCCCGGGGCCGGCGCCGTTCAGCACTTCGCACTCCACGCCGCCGGCCGTCTCGGGGCGGCCGCGGCGCAACTGCGGGTAGAGTTCCTTGAGGCGCAATGCCAGATAAAACTCCGCGTCGAGTCCGGACGCTCCCGATTCGGCGGCGGACATCTCGCGAGCCGGCCGGCCCGTGTTGCCCATCCAGCCCGCGGTCCCGTCGAACGCGGTGAAGCTGTCGCTGTTGCCCGCATGGGTGATGGACACGCGCTTGTTGGGCGCCTTTGTCAGTACATCGATCGGCGTTTCGTTCCCGCCCGCCAGAATTGTGCCCTTCATGACGCGGCTGGTGACCTTGCGGATCGCGTCGGCGCCGCCCAGGGCCGCCACATACTTGGCGGCAATTTCGTCGGCCGTCGGGGCCGCGCCGCCCGGAGCCGTGGCCGCGGGCGGGGCAGTTCTCGGAGTGGGCGCATCGGATTCGAGCACCGGCGGTATGTTCACGGGACGCGCGGATCCGCGGTGGCAGGAGTAGCAGGTCACCTGCTGCCGGCCTCCGAAGCTGTCCTTGTTGATGGCCGCGGTCATCGCGATCATGTTCCGGGCGGTCTTTTTCGCCGGCTTGTCGTCCAGATCCGGCTTGCCCTGCACGTGACAGAACGCGCAGTCCACACCCAGCGAAGAGGCGATGAACTGCATCCCGGGCGTCAACTGGCCGGCGGGCGTGCCTTTGAGCTGTGTGATGTTCTTGTAGACCTGCTCCGCGGTCTTGGTCTCGGCCGGCTGACCGGGCATCAACCCGATGGCCGCCGTCGCGGCGAATATCATCCCGAAAAGTCTCTGGCGCATTTGTGTCCCCTCGTCTTCTGAATTGTACTAAAGGGAGACAAGTCGATTTGGGGAGCTATCGCCGGAATCGCGGCAGCGGATTCAGTTCGTTCACCCGGGCAGGGTAGTTGACCATGCGCCCAAGAATGCGATCAGGGGGTCGCGCGGACGGGGGCGTCCGCCCCACTTTTCGGGAGCGGCGACGCGACATCCTCCTCGACGAGCTGTCCGGCCTCCCCGTGATCCGTCCCGCCGGCGGCTGGTCCCTTCTCCTGAACGCGACTCCCCTGGGGCTGACCGGAGCACAGATGGCAGAACAGCTACTCCGCACGGCGCAGGTGGCGGCCACGCCGATGACCCGCTGGGGAATCGCCTGCGCGGCGCAGGTGCGCGCATCAAAGCGGCGCTGCTACCATAGTAGTTACCCCAATAAAATGGACCCGCACAACGTAGACCTGAAGCAGACTATCAATCTGCCGAAAACCGCTTTCTCCATGAAAGCCAACCTTCCGCAGGCCGAGCCCAAGATGCTGGAGCGGTGGGAGAAGGAGAAGCTCTACAGCCGCATTCGCGCCTCGCGCGCGGGCCGCCCCACCTACATCCTCCACGACGGGCCGCCGTACGCCAACGGGCGCATTCACCTGGGCACCGCGTTCAACAAAATCCTCAAGGACTTCTTCGTCAAATCGAAGACCATGGCCGGCTTCGATGCGCCCTACGTGCCCGGCTGGGACTGCCACGGGCTGCCCATCGAAATCAAGGTCGATAGCGAGCTAGGCGCGAAGAAGGCGCACATGCCCGCCATCGAGATCCGCCGCGCCTGCCGCAAATACGCGGAGAAGTACATCGACCTGCAGCGCCAGGATTTCAAGCGTCTCGGCGTCTTCGGCCAGTGGGACGATCCGTACCTCACGATGAGCGCCCACTACCAGTCTGTCATTGCCGGCGCGTTCGTCGAGTTTCTGGATCGCGGCTACGTCTACAAGGGCCTCAAGCCGGTCCACTGGTGCATCAAGGACCGCACCGCGCTGGCGGAGGCCGAGGTCGAATACAAGGACCACACCAGCCCCTCCATCTGGGTGCGATTCAGACTGACGTCCGACCCCACGAAGATCCATCCCGGCCTCGCGGGCCGCGACGTCTACGGCGTCATCTGGACCACTACCCCGTGGACCATGCCGGCCAACATGGCCATCGCCTACAATCCGAAGTACGAGTACGTCGCGGTGGATGCAGCGGGCTCGGTGTACATCGTCGCCGCCGGCCTGCTGAAGGCCACCGCCGAAAAGTGCGGCTGGAGCGATTATCACGCCGTCGCCGGCTTCACCGGCGACAAAATGGAGCGCGCCGTTTTCCGCCATCCGTTTCTGGAGCGCGATTCGCTCGG
>JBGPKH010000818.1:0-3292 GCA_041485845.1 Bryobacteraceae bacterium | reverse complement strand
GTTCTCGTTGCAGCCGCATCGAGCTGCGAACACGGGCCGCCGCCGGCTTTCTGACTCCTGGCTCCTGACTCCTGACTCCCATATCCCGAAGGGATATCAAGGCGCAGCCTTGCCTAGTTAGCTCACCCTCACCTCGATCGATACCACCGCGTGTTTCGGAATCACGACTTCCGCCGTGCCGCCTCGCACGCTCACCGGCAGCGGCGCGAGCGTCACTTCCTGTGGCCGGTCGAACGTGTTGCGGGCCATCGGGTCGGCGTGCGTGAGCACCACGCCGCGCGCCTCGGCGGCAGTTCCGGCCACGAGGCGGATGCGCACCGTCAGGGGCGAATCGAGCGAGGGATTGGTCAGCGTCACCGCCAGTTTTCCTTCCTTGAGCGACGCCGAACCCGACAGCCCCGGCATTTTGACCGTCCCGCCGCTCCCGGGCACGGCCAGCTCGTCCGATCGCACGCGCAGCGGCACGGACCGCGCGCCCATGTGGTTCCTGTACATCTCGAACACGTAATAGACCGGCGTCCGCGTGTAGCGGTCTCCCTGCGCCAGAAACAGCGAGTGCAGGCAATTGATGGTCTGCGCGACGTTGGCCATCGCGACCTTGTCGGCGTGGCGGTTGAAGACATCGAAGGTCACCGCCGTGTGGAGCGCGTCGCGCAGCGTCAGCGGCTGGCTGAGCAGGTGCCCGGGCGCGGTCTCTTCTCCGGGTGGATACCAGACGCCCCACTCGTCCACAATCAGCTTCGTACGGTGGTCGGGATCGTACCTGGCCATGGCGTCCCAGTGCCGCACGATCACGCTTTCGGTGCGCAGTCCCTCGCGGATGACGTCGTACCAGCCGCGCGCGTCAAACGTAGTAACTTTCTCCCTGGAGTTCCGGAAATCGGTGTAGAAGTGCATCGAAAGGCCATCGACCGCGGACCGGTGCCCGCCCTGCATAGCTTCGAAAAATCCCGTGGTCCACGCCAGGTCCAGATCGCGCGAATGGCCGCGAGGGCCGGCCGCCACCAGGTACGGCTTCGGCGGATACGCCGGGAACTGTGTCACGAACCGCCGGTAGAGCGTGGCGTACTCGTGAGGCTTCATGTCGCCGCCGCATCCCCAGGACTCGTTGCCGACGCCCCACCACTTCACGCCGAACGGCTCCTGGTCGCCGTTGGCCGCGCGCTCGCCCGCCAGGGACGCCGTGTTCGCCGGTGCGTTGCAGTAAACCACCCAATCGTGGAATTCCTGAGGGGACCCCGATCCCACGTTGGCGGCCAGGTAGGGCTCGGCGCCGGTCAGCCGGCACAGGCGGATGAACTCGTGAATTCCGAACGCGTTGGTCTCGGTGTGGTCCAAGCCGGCGGGCATCTGGCCCTGCCAGTAGTTGTAAGTACGCGGGCGCGAGCCGCGGCCGATGCCGTCGCGGCCAATGCCGTCGCGGCCAATGCCGTCGCGCCAGTGGTACCCGTCAGCAAAGCAGCCGCCGGGCCAGCGGTAATTGGGCGCGCCGATCCGCTTCATATCGTCGACAAACTGCCGGCGGATGCCGTCGAGGTTGGGTATCTTCGAATCCCGCCCCACCCAGATGCCGTCGTAGATCACGGCCCCGAGGTGCTCGATGAAATGCCCGTAGATATGCGGACTGATCGGTGGTCCCGCCGCTTGTGGGGAAACTTCGATCTCGGCGTCGGCGGCAAACGCCGGGCGCAATCCAGCCATCAGTCCGCCGGCGGTGAAAGCAGTGGCGCGAAGGAGGTTTCGACGGTTCATTATGTCATAGTAGCAATCGCGAATAGCGCCAGGATCTCCTTCCGCGGAAGCTGACTCTCTCGCGATGATCGACCTCGACTCTGCCCGCGCCGGGCGGCCCGTTCGCCATGGTGCGCATCGGGAAGCTATGACGCTGCGGGTACTGCGGCAGGTGGTCCGGAAGTCCTTTTGTAGGGCCCGACTGCGAGCGGCCGGCCATTGGCTGCGGTTCTGCTTGTCGAGCTCGAGGTGGCCAGAACCTGGCTGAACACAAAGCGCGACGGGGCTCAGGGAGCTTGCGGACTTTTTCCAACGGTGCGGTTACGTGCGACGGTCGGGCGGCGGGCAGGGGACCTGGGCCTGAGGGGCCTTGGTATTGGCCAGGACCAGGCTGAACACAAAGCGCTCGATGGGGCTCAGGGAACTCCCGGACTTTTTCAAATCGTGAAAATAATCGCGAAACCTCTGGGCCGATGAGACGAAGCGAGCGAAAACCGGAGCGCGGTACGCCGCACTGGCCGTCAGCCCTAAGGCCATGATTCCGACGATGTAAGCTCTTCGTATCATCTACTGCTAAAGACGACGGTCACGGCAGGAAAGTTAGCAAGCCGCCGAAACTTAAAGTTTCTTTACATAGGGACACGGTAGTGGGCCGCTGCGGCCGCCGCGGCACGAGGTTGCATCCACTGTTACAATAAGGTCAGGTTCCGGGTAATCCAAAAATGCCGCTTTACGAATACCAGTGTCAGCAATGTGGAAAGAAGTTCGAGGTGATTGAAAAATTCACCGACGGACCCTTGACCGTGCATGAGGACTGCGGCGGTGAGGTGGAGAGGCTGATTTCCGCGCCCTCACTCCGTTTCAAAGGCACTGGGTGGTACGTTACGGATTACGCCCCCAAAGGAAATTCCCCTGCGACGGGCGAGTCGAACGGAAAATCGGAGTCGAAGGGCGATTCCTCGAAGTCCGAATCTTCGAAGTCCGAATCTTCGAAGTCCGAATCTTCGAAATCCGAAACGAAAACCGAGAGCACCGCCAAGAGCGAGAGCAAGCCCGCATAGCACGTCGTTTCAGAAGTTGGGCCCCATATTCCGGCAAGCCACTCCCTTGCGGTCGTGCATCTGGGTGCGTAGCGCTTTGAGCGCCGTACGGACCCCAGGTCATCACGGTGCCCAGAGGCTGGCGGAGCCTCTCGGCGATCTCCCCTCGCCGGCCTCGACCGATTGTACAACCAACACTGGCCACTAAAACATTGCGGCCGCGAGCGTTCCGCACTCGGCAATTTGCGGCCGGCTGGCACGCCTGGCTCATGAGCGGGAGGAGGTCGCGGACGGAGGACGGAATGGGCAATTTGCGGCCGGCTTGCGGCCGGCTGGCACGCCTGGCTCATGTGCGGGAGGAGGTCGCGGACGGGGTCCGGCATGGGCAATTTGCGGCCGGCTTGCGGCCGGCTGGCACGCCTGGCTCATGTGCGGGAGGAGGTCGCGGACGGGGTCCGGCATGGGCAAGTTGCGGCCGGCTTGCGGCCGGCTGGCACGCCTGGCTCATGTGCGGGAGGAGG
>JBGPKH010000817.1:0-3297 GCA_041485845.1 Bryobacteraceae bacterium | reverse complement strand
CCTCGGTTAGGCCGCCATTGGCGTAGACCGCCATCTTGCGGAGCCGTGGATCGATCAGCCAGATATTCGGTATGCCCTTCCGCTCGTATTCTTCCAGCTTCTCCATCATCTTGCTCATGCTTTCGCTTTCCGATAGGATCTCGATCGCGAGAAAGGCGGCATCCAGCAGGTATTTCGTCTTGGGAAGTGACAGCATCACGCAGACATCCGGCAGACGATAGCGCGTCGGGGACGTCTGGGATCTGAGTGCCGGGACCGCGTAGACCCGCGGGTACTTTACGCTCAGGGCGAAAATCAGGTTGCTGTGAACCAGGCTGTGCGGCCATTCTCCGACGTTGCGCTCCACCAGAACGCCATCCACGTATTCCATGTCGGGGTCGTAGGAGGTGTTCAGGTATTCTTCGAGGGCAAGCATCGCCCGTTACTTCCCGAACGTAATGCTCGATTCGCCGCTGTACTTGCGGTAGTTGCGGAAATCGATGACGTTGCGGCTGCAGTAATTGGTCCCCCGCTGGCAGCTCAGGGTCTCCGCATGCACCGGTAAGAGGTACTGCTTGGCATCGCCGAGGCGAACGTACTGGTAATCGGTGGCCGACTCCACGTGGTCCGTGGGAAACTCCTCGGGGAAGCCGAACGCCTGCATCTCGATGCGCAGCACGCGCGACGTCGCCGGGTCGATCCACACCGAGCCCTTGTAGGCCGGCTGGTAGGTCTGGGCAGCCATGTGGATCACCCAGTGCGAATTCTCGCGCGTGACGTCGAAATCGTACTCCTTGGTGTTGACCCCCGCCGTGCGCGAATCCTTGCGGTAGCGGAAGGTGGCGTTGGTGGCCGGCGAGAACAGGTCCACCAGCACCGTGCCGAACTCGCCCGTGGACCACGCGCCTCCGGTGTCTTCAATGCTCTTCTTGGGCTTGCCGTTCACCGTCACGTTGCGGTAATCCTCTTTACCGTTCTCGTAGACGATGTTGGTGGTTACCACATCGATGGCGTGAAAGTTGGCAGGATGGGTCTCGCTCTGGAACCGCGAGATCATCTCCTGGCACACGTAGTTGGGCAGGGTTTCGGTGAAGTCGAGCGCGGCATCCGCCGCTTTGCGGATGAGCGGATCGTCGGGACGTTGGACGATGGGGATGTAACCGTCGTCGCTCGAGCGGCGCCTGGGCGGCGCCGCCTCGGCTTCGGCCTCGGCGGGCCGAGCGGCAGGCCGCTCCGCTACGGGCGGCGGCACGGTCGCGGCAGCGCTTTGCGGCGGGGGGTCTTTAGCGCGTTCGCGGCTGGGATCGGCCACCTGGCCGCGCCTCAGCCTGGGAGGACCGGGGTCCTCGGCATCCTTCGAGGGCGGGGGCGCTTTCTCCGTGGCAGCCTCGCGGGTCACGCTGGGATCCGGTTCTTTGGGAGTAGCATCCTTCGCTGGTGGCGCCGCGGCCTTCGCTGGTGATGCCGCATCCTTCTCCGGCTCGTCCTTGGCCCAGGTATCCACCACACCCTCGTTCTTGTCCTTACCCCCTGATTTCGCAGTGTCTGTGGTGAGAGCGCCCTTCTCCCAGTAAACGTTCACGGCGGTCAGGTAGCCTTGCGCGTCTTCCGAGCCTTCGATGGAGATCTGGTCGCCCACCGTGAACTTCGGGTCCTTCACTTCGTCGCCGTTCTTCAGGAACTTGGTCTTATCGTTGCGTTTGAAATCCAGGACGCGATTGTCGCCTAATTCGAGCGAAATGGACTTCTTATCCATCTGCTTGAGCTTGCCGCGAAAATTAGGCAAGGGCTGGCCGCCGTCTGTCTTCTTCGACGTCTTGCCGCCTTTGGAGGGCATCGGGATGCCCCCCCCTCCGCCTCCCGGGTAGGGCCTCCCGCCGGGGTAGTTTGGTGGATAGCCGCCGGGAGGATAACCCCCTGGATAACCAGGTGGATAGCCGCCTGGGGGATAGATCTGCGCGGCGGCGACGCCGAGAGCAAGCAGGAAAAGGGCAGAATGCCCGACGCCACGATACACCATCACAGGAGGGTAGATGCTTGGGACTGGCACAAGGTTACCGAATCTTAATTATCATCATTGATAGCGCCGCCGGCTCCGCGCCAGTCCGCTTTGTGGTTAGGCACCGATGGGAATTGGCATGGTATGCTGAACCACGGCAATCAAATAAGAGAGACTACGTGAGCTCACGCTGCCTGTTACTGGTCGATGCCGATCCTGCCGTTCGCGAACACTTGTCACAACTCCTGAAGCGCGAGGACCGTCGCATCGAGGAGGCCGAGGACGGGCGCGATGCCCTGAAACGGCTGCGGAACAGGGCGTGCGACGTGGTGGTTGGCCAAGGCAGCAACGGAAGCGATCCGCTGAAGTTGCTGCGCCGGGTACGGGCCATCTGCCCCGAAACGAGAGTGATCGTTACCGGTGAGACGGATCCCGCCAACGTCGTGGGTGCCATCCGTCATCGCGCTTATTCCTACTTCCACCAGCCGGTATCGCCCACCCAGTTGAACGACATGGTGCAACAGGCCCTGGACGCCTCGTCGTGGAAGGACGATATCCGGGTGACTTCGGCGCGGCCGGACTGGATCACCCTGGACATCCGCTGCAAGTGGGAAGCCGCCGAGCGCACCACGCAGTTCCTGCGCGAGATGGAAACAGACCTGCCGCAACAGACGCGGGAGGACGTGGTGGCCGCATTTCGCGAATTGCTCATGAACGCCATCGAGCACGGCGGCAAATCGGACCCTCGCAAGCGCGTGCGAGTTTCGCTGCTACGCACTTCGACTTCGGTGATCGTGCATATTCACGATCCCGGAACGGGTTTCTCTCTCGACTTTCTTCCGCACGCGGCGATTTCGAATCCGGCCGACTCGCCGATCAAGCACGTCGAGGTCCGCGCGGAGCAAGGCCAGCGGCCGGGCGGCTTCGGGATTCTCATGACCCGCAACCTGGTGGATGAGCTGATCTACAACGAGCGCGGAAATGCGGTGCTGTTCGTGAAGTATTTGAAGTAGGGCCGCCTGTGGCATCATAAAGGTTCCGGCGGGCCATGGCTGAACTCAAGGCGCTTTCCACTTCCGTTCTGGTTCATATCTCCAGACAACTCAGCGTTCCCCTGAAGGGGATGGTGGCCGTGATCGGGCTGCTCGACGAAGGCGCGACGGTTCCCTTCATCGCGCGCTACCGCAAGGAGGTGACCGGCAACCTGGACGAAGTGCAGATCCGCGGCGTCCAGGAAAAACTGGAGTACTTTCGCGAACTGGAGGATCGCCGCGAGACGGTGCTCGAATCCATCGAGGAGCAGGGCAAGCTCACGCCGG
>JBGPKH010000816.1:0-3298 GCA_041485845.1 Bryobacteraceae bacterium | reverse complement strand
ACTTGGATCCGGCGTGAAAACGCGGCTTCAGGGCTGAAGGGGCTTCAACTTGGCGGCCCTGGCGAGTATCGTTTCCACGAGGCTTTCTATCATCGGTGAAGGTCTGAGCCTGAGCACTGGCCGGTTTTGCGGGCGCGTCAATTCGCCGGGGATGAGAAACAGCTTATAGCGGAGCTTTTGCAGGGTGAGGTTTTGCCAGCATTCATCCAGACAGTTTCGCTGAAACGCAGTCACCAGATTGTATGCCAGGCGGACGATCTCCAGGTAGAGCGCGTTGGCGGCGAACGACGCGGTCGGAATCTTGCGTAGTGCAAAGTCTTCGCGCAGTTCGTGAATCCGTGGTTCCATTCCGGCACGTCCATCGTAGAAATGCCAGATCCCGGCTGGAGTCAGCGGCAGGTTGGTGACCCAGGCACGATAGATGTAGCGGCTTATGGCAAACAGGGTGGTCTCGGCTTCCTCTTGTTGAATGAATCTTCGCGCCACCACGAAACGACGGGCCTTTGGCCAACCATGGGGACGGTGCTCGAACTCGGCCATCTCCCACTTGCGATTGACTGGTTCATACGAGAGGCCTGACAGGAGTCGCTTGAACGCTGGGGTCAAACGAGCGACCACCGCATATTGTGCGGGCCGCTCTTCCAGGGCGACGAACACAGGATTGAAGCCAAAGCCGGCGTCGGCTCGGAGTCGCAACTCGCGAATCTCGGGTGGAACATTGGCGAAGCTGGTGTCCAGCACTTCCCTGCTGCCATCCCAGGTACCGGCGTTTCCAGGGCGGAGTTCGGCATCCCAGAGGTAGGATGAATTGGCCTCCATGCAGAGCAGTGGGTCGTAGGATTTCTTGCCACGATAGCGGGGATTGTAACCGACGGCGGCATCCTCCTGACTCCCGAATACCGTAACCACGGTGCTGTCCAAATCGAAGATCAATCTGGAGCGCTGAGCGGGCAAGTGGATGAAAGTTTGCAGCAGTCGGTCGTTGACGCGGTGCATCTGTTGCCAGACGGCGTCAGGTGCGTGGTGTAAGAAGCGGCGCAAAGTCTGAGGATCGGGGAAGCTCGGCAAGCCGGTGAGGTATTGGAAGGTGCCGTTGGAACGTAAGAATGACGCGGTTTCCAAGCGATCCAACCCCAGGACGATGGGGTACATCAGGGCCAATATCATTTGGGATAAGTGATACCGGTTGTTGCGTCTGGGGTAGGTCAAGTGCCTGGCCAGAAAATGGCGGAGCTGCAGCACTCGCAGAAATTCATGGAAGAAGTAAACACCGCCGTAATGCGTCAGACCCGCATGATTACAGGCGATTCTAATATTTCGTGGCGAATACGGCACTTCGCGAATTCCTAACCGAAGGTTAGGAATTGGCGGAATTCTACAATACGCACCCAGCGCCTGTCAACACGGCGTTTGGCGGCCTCTGGGGAGGCCGGAATGCGCCGGATCCAAGTACCATGAAATCGATTCAGCGTAGCTACCCTCCTCCCAACATCTGGGACTACCACGTGTACCCGTGCGTCGAGGGGCAGTGCACGAACAGTTCCCAGGCCAATGTGCAGATCGAGGCACAAACGGTCTTTACCGATCTCAAGAGCTTCCTCAATTCATCGATCTCGGGCACACCCCTCGCCACGATCGCGGTAGGCGAGACATGGACGAACAGCAACAAGAACGGCTCGGGGCTGACATGTGAAGATGGCATACAAACCGCGGCATCTCAAACCGTTACTGGTTTCAATGCTAGCACTCTGGCTGGCCAGAGCATCGCGTTCCGGCCATTCATTAACCTGGGCAGTTGTTACACGCCCGACAACCAAAAGCTCAATGACGGCAACCGGGGCCCGTTCACGCCCGCCAAGCAGTAGAAAGGAGCAGGCCATGCGACGTTATTCGATAATCCTCATAGTGGCGATTTCCACGGGTTCAGCCGCGTTCGGTCAGACCGGCGGCATTTCGGGAACCATCGCCTCGGCGAGCGGCTTCCCGATCGCAGGGGCAACGGTAACCTATCGGCGGCTCGTTAACTTTCTTGCCAACGTAGGAAAGGGGCCGCCGCGGCTCGCGCCGGGCGAGGTCCACTATGGCGCGTCCGCGGTTACGGATGCAAAGGGAAGCCATGCGGCGCAAGGGCTCCCACAGGGTACTTATCAGGTTTGTGTGGATGTCTCGGGGCAACCTTTTCTCGATCCATGCAAATGGAGCACGCCGCCATCGGTGCAAGTCAAAAGCGGCCAGACGTCCGTTCTGACCCTCAGCCTTCGGCAGGGTGTCTTCCTGCAAATCCGATTGAACGACCCGCGCTCTCTCCTTCCCACATCGGTGAGTCCAGCCGATTCCCCCCACATTATTACCGGCGTGATCTTCGGTACAGGCGCCTTTCTTGCCGCTCAGCGAGCCAGCGTCGACTCCGGTGGCCAGAACTATCGCATGCCGATTCCCAGCGGCACGCCACTAAACCTGTGGCTCTTCAGCGGGCATGTCTCCCTGGCGGACAGCCAAGGGAAGACGGTCCCGGCCACCGGCTCGAAAATGGCGTTCCAGGCTGTAGCAGGCGCCGACCAGGTTTTTACTGTCAACATCACCGGTCCTGCTGCTCAGAGATAAGAGTATGCGCTTACTCACGTTCGGCTTCACCGTGCTTTCCTTATTCGCACAGAAGCCTGTCATCGATCCCGGGGGTGTGGTCAATGCCGCCAGCTTCGCACCCGTTGACGGCCCTAGCCATGCCATCGTCCCGGGCGCGATCGCATCCATTTTTGGGCAGAATCTGGCGGCCGGCACATCGAGCGCCGATGCCTATCCGCTTCCCCGGACGTTGGCTGGCACATCCGTCACGGTGGACGGCATCATGGCGCCTCTGTTTTACGCTTCGCCCAACCAACTTAATATTCAAGTTCCGTCATCCGTCAAAACTGGCTCGTACGGATATAATGGGCAAGCATCCATCACTGTCACCACGGCCGCCGGTACCAGCGATCCGATAGCTGCGGACGTGTGGAACGTCGCTCCGGCGATTATCACGCAAAACGGGAGCGGCTGTGGGCCGGGCGCTATCCTGAACGTGAGACCGGACGGGACCAGATCGCTCAATTCCCCAACGAACAGCGCCTCTCCGGGAGACTACATCGAGATCTACGCCACGGGACTAGGGGAGAAACACAATCTTCCGCCAGACGGAACGCCTGCGCCAGCGAGTCCGCTGGAGACACCAGACTTTGGCGTCAGCGGCTTTTTCGGCAGGACTGAGTGGCAGGGAGCAAATGCGACCTTTGCCGGTGGCGCCCCCGGTCTGGTCGGT
>JBGPKH010000815.1:0-3304 GCA_041485845.1 Bryobacteraceae bacterium | reverse complement strand
GCTGACATTTTGTGGGCGGACTTTTTCGGTTGTCGAACTGCAACTGATGCAAAGCATCGCCGCTGAGTTCGCCGGGTTGGGCGTGACGGAGATCTCGCGCACGGTTTGTGAGTTGTTGGAATGGAAACGTCCCAACGGCGGTTTTATTCGTGTTCATTCGTGTTCATTCGTGGCCGTTTTTGTTTTCCTACTTCAGCCCCGCATCCCAGTTGAGCAAGACCATAATCTGGTTCGACGCCGTCTGGTTGCCCGCGGCGTTCACCAAGAAGCGACTGCCATCCGCTGTGACGTCGTAAGCATAGCCTCCGAACTTGGCGAGCGGCTTCTCGAAAAGCACCGACGGCGCACCTGGGGCAAACGCGGGATTCGTCTTCACCGGCACTGCCATCATCTCGTCCTTCAGCGAGAGATAGTATAGCTCGTTCCCGTCGCGCCGCCACCGCGGCATCCATCCGCCCGCATTCGAGATTTGCCACTTGCCGCCGCCCGCCGCCGGCACGCGATCCGGCGTGAAGCCCTGCACCCACACCTCACGCCGGCCCGATTCGTCCGACGAATACGCGATCCATTTTCCATCCGGCGAGAACTGTGCGAGAGTCTCATCGGCCGGTGTCGTGAGGAAGGGAATGGGCTTGCCGCCGCCGAGCGGAAGAACCCACAGATCCTGCCGATTGTCGGGCGAATGGTCGTCATAGATCAGAAATCGCCCGTCGTGAGACCAATCGTTCGGGTGTTTCATGTCGGGTGAGCGCAGGAGCAGTTCCTGTGGGCCCGCCCCGCTTGCCTGACGGATGTAGATATCGCCGGAAGCCTCCGCGGTAGTCACCGAGTAGGCGATCCGGGAGTCCGGTGAGACAGCCATGGCGTAGTCCTGCGCGTTCGCGATGGCCGTTGGGTTCATCCGGCTGGTCACGCCGCGCTCGAGATCCAGGGTCCAGATTCGCCGGGACCGGTCCGTCCGGTCCCCGAGGGACAACACGGCGGTCCGTCCATCGCGCGTGAACTGGACCTCCTGGTAGGAGCCCGGCGGACCCACCGTGTTCAGCACCTTGCCCTGGCGGTCGACCCAAAGCAATTGCGAGTCCGGCTGGTCGGCAGAAGCGACATAGGCGAGGACTCCGTTGTCGGAAGCGGAAAGAGGTCCCACTAATCCTTCTCCCAGCGACATCGGTTCGCCGGTGAGTTTCAGGCCCCCGTTATCCAAGCGGTGGGCCGTGAGAGTGCTATTGCGAATGAAGATGACGTAACCGGTGCCCGCCTTGGATCCCCGAGCGTAGACGACGCTGGGGCTGGCAGCGTCCAGCAACTGGGACTGTGCGCCTGTCAGCAAATCGCGAACGAAGACGCGACTCCGGCGAGCACCGTACTCGACGTAGACGAAGTGGCGGCCGTCGGGTAGAAACCGTGGAGACGAGTGTGCGGTAGTCCCGGGAGCGAGTGTGGTGACCGGCTGCGGCACGCCACCCCTCGCCGGGACTCGGAGGATGCCGCCTTGCGCCACGCCGAGCAGGATATCGCCCGAGACGCCCCAGGCTCCGCTCATTGTCCGGCCCAGGGGTACTGTCGCCAGGTTCTGCGGCCGATCCTCTCCGCCGATCGAAATCCACTTGAGGTTGTCCTTCGTCACGAACGCCAGGGAACGGCTGTCGGGCGACCATATGGGCGCGGTCCCGTCTTCCGTGCCAGCGAGGGGACGGCTCTGCAGGGAATCGAGTGCGCGCAGGTAGAGGCGGCGTCCGCCGGCATCCGATCCCGCAAATGCCAGGTAACGGCCGTCGGGAGAAACGGCCACCGCCCCACCGACCTGGATGGCGTTCGGCGAGATGGTAAAGCGGGCCGGCTGCGCTTTCGGGGCCGGCGAGGACCAGTACAGAAAAGCGAATCCCCCCGCTGCCAGGAAGCCGGCGCCCGTGGTCAGCATCCAAAGCAGCGGCCGGCGGTGTCGCGGCACGGCCGGAGCGATTGCCTGCTTCGGAGGCGCGTCGATTGCGATGCGCGCCTCGCCGATGGCCTGAAGCCGTTGCTTGCGGTCCTTGGTCAAACACCGCCGGAGCAGCTCGACCACGTGCGGAGGCGTGGCGGGTGGCAGCGCGCCCCAGTCCGGCTCCCGCATCACCACGGCGCCCAAGATGTCCGCGATGGTATCGCCCGCGAACGCGGGCTTGCCGGCGAGGATCTCGTAGAGCACGGCGCCGTACGCCCAAATGTCCGCGCGGCGATCGACGCTCTGGGCGCGGGCCTGTTCAGGCGCCATGTAGGCCGCGGTGCCCAGGATCATCCCGACCTGCGTGGAGCGGAGCGTCAGGGTGGGCGAGTTGGAGATGTCGGTTCGGGCGGCCTCGGTTGTTTTGGCGAGACCGAAGTCCAGAACCTTGACGGCGCCGTCCGGAGTGATCTTGATGTTCGCGGGTTTGAGATCGCGATGCACGATCCCCTTTTCGTGCGCCGCTTCCAGCGCCTCCGCGATCTGGCGGGCGATCTTCAGCGCATCGTCGGGAGGCAGCGGGCCGCGAAGATCGCCGCCTTCGACCAGTTCCATGACGATGGCATTCTCTTCGAGCCCGTAGATGGCGGCGATGTTGGGATGATTCAGCGACGCGAGCACCTGCGCCTCGCGCTGGAAGCGGGCGATATAGTCGGAGTCCTGCGCCAGCGCCGGGGGCAATACTTTCAGCGCGACATCGCGCCCCAGCTTGGCATCCCGCGCGCGATACACCTCGCCCATGCCGCCCGCGCCGAGCAGCGCCACGATCTCATAACCGCCGATTCGAGTACCCGCGGGAATCGCCATGCTGCGAACGATTCTACCGCAGCGTCCCCTGCCCGCCTTTTTGCGGGAGACATCCCGGCCTCTCGATCCGGGTGCGAGTGCGGCCGCTGGGGATCGGCTGGCCCGCCTTTTGACCTAACTCCCTTATCTTTGGGACTCGTCTCGATATATATTATCTCTAGGTCCAAACCTATGAATTTGGCGCGCACGCGTGAGACCGCTACCTGCCGACATCCGCGGACGTGTTGAGCAAGTACGATCTCCCGCACCGCCGGCAAGGAACCTGCAGTTCGCCCTGAAGTTCGAGTTCTGAGACGTACACTCAACCGCGGATAAGCGCCGCGGGAAGCCACGAATCGAAAAAAGCTCGTGCAGTGGCGCATTTTTCGCTGGACTTTGGGCGCCATCCGCGGTAGTCTGATCCTGAGGAGTTCATCAACGAGCTTATGGACCAGACAGTGTGGGAGGGTCCGCTGACATTTTGTGGGCGGACTTTTTCGGTTGTCGAACTGCAACTGATGCAAAGCATCGCCG
>JBGPKH010000814.1:0-3336 GCA_041485845.1 Bryobacteraceae bacterium | reverse complement strand
GTTTGAGGTAGCGCTCGAAGGTCACCGGGTTGTCGCCGTGCCAGCGGTAGCAGCAGTAGCGGCCCCCGGTGCGCTCGGCATTCGCGATCAGCGGCGCCCCGTACATGCTGTGTCCAAAAGGCTGTGCGCCATCGCGTCCGCCGAAATTCCAACTTCCCAGGAAATAGTCCTCCGACCCGGTGCCGATAATCGCGGGCTTCGACTCGTCGTCGACAAAGATCATGTCGTCGCCCTCGCCCCACCAGCCGTTGGCGTTCTGCAGCACGCCCAGCGTGACACCCATCAGGTGGCCGCGGCCGCGCGTCTCCATATAGACGTGGTTGAGCTTGCCGTCGGGATTCAGCTTGGGACCCTGGGCAACCACGGGCACCGAGGGCGCGTTCTGCCGGTATTGCGCATGGAAGTAGAGCGCGTCGTCCGGTAAATTCGGCACCGTCATGTAGTCGATGTTGGAGTAAAAAGAGGGGACCTCCAGCTTGCCCTCGTTGGTCACGGTGAAGCGCGCCGACCGGCGGTACGGCATAGCGAAATAGCAGTTCAGCGACCTCCCCGGCGAGCACGCCAGGTACTCCGACTGGTAGACCTGATAGGCATTGATGTTGAGTCCGAAGAAGTCGCCGATCGGCGTTTCGACGCTGGGCTTGGCATTGCCGTCCCAATACCCGCGCAGAACGAGTTCCTTCAGGTGGTCGCCGCCGCGCGCGGCGATGGTGAACCAGATGTGGCTGATCACGCCCGGACCCTGGGCGTTGAAGACCTCCTGGACGCCGCCGGCCGCGATGTTCCAGGCATCGCGGTTGCCGCCCGTGCGGTCGAAGCTCGATTGCTTGAGCGACTTGTAGTTCTGTGCCCGGGTGTATTTGGGCAGGTAGGAGTCGGGCGAGGCGCCGCCGCGACCGGGCGTTTGCGCTTGCGAAGCAGCGGGCGCCGCCGCGGCCAGGCCGCCGGTAGCGAGCAGGCGTTGCAGGAAGCCGCGCCGGCCGTTGGTGGATAAAGGCATGTGTTCCTCCCTGAGTTCGGATTATATATCCTGGCGCGAATGTCGGGCGTGCGGTGAAGGCAAGGGAGAACCGAGTCTCACCGCGGAGACGCGGCGGCGCGGAGACTTGCGCGGAGGAAGACCGAGGGGAAAGAAGAGAAAGCGGATTCGCGTAGACTGGCGGGCTCGACTTCGTGGCCGGGTTTGAGAACGCGGAGGAAGCGGAGGACGGGGATCAAGGAGGCGGCAACGCGTTCCGCGGGCTAAGAAAACGAGTGCGATCCCCGCAGCATGAAGTACAGTGGCAGTACAATGGATCCGGGAGCGTCTATATGGCAGCCACCACCCCCGACCAACCCCGAGACCGCCGGTTCCAACTACGCGCGACGGCCTCTGAAGAAACTCCAATCTAATCAAGGTCGCGGCGGAGCGGCAAGGCGTGAACGTAACGGATTTCATTATCCGGAGCGCTTGCGAGAAGGCCGAACAGGCCCTCTCCGATCGGACTCGGTTCGCGCTCGATGACCAACGGTGGAAGCTGTTCATGGAAGCGCTCGACAGGCCGCCGCGCGAGAAACCTCGATTGCGGCGGCTGTTCTCCGAAGAGCACGTCGCCAAGCGGCGCTCATGAGTGGCGGTCCGGCACGGTTCGAAATCGAAAAACTGCGGCGCGAGCACGACCTGTCGCTTTTCGATTGCGGAAATCCGGCTCTCACGAACTGGCTCCGGAAGTTTGCCTGGACCAATCAGCAGGCCGGCTCCGCAAAGACTTATGTAGCCCTTGCCGGGAATCGGGTTGCCGGGTACTATGCTCTCACCGCCGGTTCGGTACGCAAACGCGAGAGTCCGGAACGAATTGCAAAAGGACTGGCGAATCACCCCGTCGGCGTCGTGCTGCTGGCGCGGCTGGCCATCGACAAACGCAGCCAGGGAAGGGATTGGGAAAGGCACTACTGTTCGACCTGCTGAAAAGGATAGAAGAGGCAGCCGGCATCGCGGGGGTCCGCGCGGTCCTGGTCCACGCGATTGACGAATCTGCTCGCAGGTTCTATGAGCACTTCAATTTTGATCCTTCCCCGATCGATCCGTTTCAATTGATGCTCCTGCTCAAGGACCTGCGAAAGGCGCTCAAGAAGTAGGGTTCGCGCCCTACCGGCCCAGCGCCTGGGAGATCGCCTTCTCCGCCAACGGCGCCATGATCTGGTAGCCGGCGGCATTGGGATGCAGACCGTCGCCCGTGATCTCGGCCTTGAAGAAGCCCTTGTCGTCCACCGTGGCCGAGTAGTAGTCCAGATAGACGAAGCCGTTCTTCGCGGTGTACTCCTTGATCCAGCGATTGAGCGCGCTGATCTTCTCCGGCGGCCTGGTCTGGGTCTGCGGCCGGTGATAGTCGCACACCGGCGTCAAGGACGCCAGCACGACCTTAATGTTATTGGCGCGCGCCATATCGCACATCGACATCAGGTAGCTCTCCGTGTCCTCGAGGCTCATCGGTCCGACGTTGCCCCCGATGTCGTTGGTGCCCGCGTGAATCACCACCGCTTTGGGCTTCAGCGCAACCACATCCGGATAGAACCGCAGCAGCATTTGCGGCGTCACCTGTCCGCTAATGCCGCGGTTGACATACGGCTTCCCCGGGAAAAAAGCTCCATAGTTGGGGCGTCCCCAGTTGTCGGTGATGGAGTCGCCCATGAAGACCACGCGGTCCTCGCCGGCAGCCGGCGGCTGGACCTTCTGGTTGCCGGCGGCATAACGAAACCGATTTCCGTAATCGTTGATCATGTGGGCCGCCTGCGACAGGACCGGCGGCGTGGGAAACGGAGGCGGGCCGGCGGGCGGTTGAGCCCATGCCGCGGCGGCCAGGAAGAAGGCGAGCGTGATGCGCATAGGTCGATTTTGACGCGGTAACGGCTACAAAAGCAACGGACCCGCAAACCGGGGATCCCACCTCCCCGCCCTTGCTCATCTGGCTTTCTCTCTTCCCAACCGCCTTCGCCGGCTGCCTTTCCCGGCCCACTTTCGCCGCCGGCCGCGCGGTCACGCGGCGTTCACGGCGCTTGTGGTACTACGCAGATCAGGCCAGGCTTATCCTGGCATACCGGCCGTAGGGAGCGGTCTCGCCCGCTGTCCCACAAGCCAATGTCCGCAACTTGGTACTAAGGCGTCACGGAAGAATAACCTGGACAGTAACCAGATCTCACCGCGGAGAAACGGAGCCGCGGAGATTTGCGCGGAGAAGAAACAGGGAGAGGAGAGCAAGCGGATTCGCGTGAATTGGCGGTCGCGACTCGCAGTCGGGTTCGAGAACGCGGAGCGAGCGGAGGAGCGCAGTCCTGGGCGCGGCAGCGTGTCCCAGG
>JBGPKH010000813.1:0-3349 GCA_041485845.1 Bryobacteraceae bacterium | reverse complement strand
CGTCTCCCCCACGATATACGCCGCCGCGTCCGACGCCAGAAACGCGATAGCCATCGCGCACTCCATCGACGTCCCCACCCGCCCCAGCGGAATGCCCTTGACGAAATTCGCGATCATCTCGGGCGTCGAGAAGACTTCGTGAAACGGCGTGTCGATGACGCCCGGCGAAACGGCGTTGACGCGCACGCCGTGCGGGGCCATCTCCTTGGCCAGCGACTTGGTGAAGGCGATGAGCCCGCCCTTGGCGCTGGCATACGGGCCCGCGCCGGGTCCGCCGCCATTGCGCCCGGCGATCGAAACCACGTTGACGATCGCGCCCTTGCGCCGCTCGATCATGGACGCCGCCACGGCTTGCGAACAAATCACGGCACTCTTCAGATTGAGATTCATGATGTCGTCCCAACCCTCTTCGGTCACCTCGCGGATGGGCGCGCGCTTGACCAGCGAGCCCGCGTTGTTGATCAGAATGTCGATGGGCCCGAGCTCGCCGGCCACCTTCTCCACCATGGCGCGGGCCTCCGCAACGCGGCGCACGTCGGCGCGAACGGCGATGACCTTCCCGCCGGCGCCGGCGATCTTCTGCCGCACCTGCTCCGCTCCGCTCTGGTTGCGGTAATAGCCGATGGCCACGGTCGCGCCCAGATCGGCCAGCACCGCCGCGGTGGCTGCGCCGATGCCCGACGATGCTCCGGTGACCAGCGCCACCTTGCCTGTAACGTTCAGATAGTTGTGCATGTCTCCTCAATTATCCAATGACACACGGCGAATCGGTCCGCCCAAAACGAACAAAGCCAGGGTGCCCACTACCGGCAGCAGGCCGGCGGTCAGCAGAATCGGCGTGTAGGAATGGAATCGATCGACCACCAACCCCGTGGTCTGGGTAAACAGGATCGCTCCGATGCCCGCGCCCGTGCCCCCGAGTCCCGTAACCGAACCCACCGCGCGCTCGGGGAAGTAATCGCTGGGCAAGGTCTGCACATTGTTGATCCAGCTCTGGAAGCCGAACAGGACCACCGCGATCAACGCCAGCGCCGCGCCGGCGCTATTGGCGGCGGCCGCGAAAACGCCCGCGGACATTATGAGCATTCCCGCAATGATGACCGCCTTGCGCGCGCGATTCACGGACCAGCCGCGGCCGATCAGGTAGCCCGACATCCAGCCGCCACCCAGACTGCCGGCATCCGCCGCCACGTAGGGCAGCCACGCGAACAGCCCGATTTGTTTCAGGCTGAAGCCGTGGACCCGGTAGAGGTAAAGCGGCAGCCAGGTGATGTACAGCCACCACACGGGATCGGCAAAGAAGCGCGCCACCACGATGGCCCACACTTCGCGATGCCGCAGGAGTAGCTTGGATGGCAGACGACGTTCGTAGTGGTCGGCGCGCCCGGGTTCGGCCGCTGGCAGACACGCGCCAGACCGCTATCCCGTTTTCACAAGAACTCGACTCTGCCCGCCATCTCCTCCGGCGATAGGAGATCGTGGATCAAGACCACGCGGCGGAGCATTTCCCCGAGAGCCATAGACTGTTGTTGGCAATACGCGATCCCAGCGTGGGTCACACCTTGCGCGTGGAGCCTTAGAAAATCATCGTCCTGCGTTACCACGACCCGGCCCGAGGAAGCGGCGAACTCAAGGTGCGCCCGATCAGCCGCGCCGATCAAGCCGGCTTCCGCCGCAGTAGTCACACCGATGTTTCGCCGGCGCAGGCCGGCTGCGATGTGAGCTGAGATGTTTTCGTCCAGATGAAAACGGATGGACACCGGTCAGGATGCTTCTTCGATCCGTTGCTGGCGCAGCTTCGCTTCGAGCAAGGATGTACTAGTACGGCGCGCCTCTTCCACAAACGCCCGCTCCGCCCGCATCTCCTGCTGGATCTCTTCGATGTGATCGAAGTAGTAGGCTAGGGCGGCGTGTACGTCGGCGAGAGTGATGGTCGGGAAATGGGAGACGATTTCGTCGGGCGTCATGCCCTGGTGCTCATGCCATGCCACGACGTCGAGCACACGGACGCGGTGGCCGGCGATGCAGGCCTTGCCGCCACAAACGCCAGGCGTCCTGCTGATTCGTTCCTCGGTGGAAATCGACATGACTCAAGTATAGACCGGGCCTCGACACCCTGCCGGCCGCGGTGCGATCACCGTTGACATCACACCCGAGTTTCAGGTCGAGCATGCCCGCCAGGCAGCCTTCATAGCCGCGATCGAGGCCTATGCCGCGAGCCTTCCCGCCCGAGCCGTGCGGTTGCCGGCCGGGGCGAACCGGCTGGACGAGGACCGTCTGGAAGCACTCTCCAGAGAATGGGCACAGTTCTCATACAAGATCCGCCGTTGCCGGATAGCAAGCAAACCAGATGCCTGTCCGGTTTGGCGACTGTTTGTCCATTGGGATGGCTGCCGTTCAACACCTTTACTCAGGTCTGCCGGCTCAGTTCGATGTGAGTTGGGTAACTAACCACACGCTCAGATCATACAGTTCAAAAGCCTCTTGCTCCGAGATTTCTCCGCCATGGCTAGACCGGCGACGGAGGTCATTGAGTCGCCGCGCTTTGGAAGGGTTCCAGTTTTGTGTCAGGCGGCGCTCCTGGCGCTGCAGCCAGGACTTCAGATCGGGACACACTGGCTCCGGCAGGCGTCGTGTGGCTTCGATCTCGAAGATCATCTCGCCAAGTCCCAGATGCGACCCTTTTTCCCGGAACTTTACGAACTTGTCCTTTTCCGACCTCGACGAGATCCCTTGCAAGGCCGTGGGACCTTTCTCCTGCCGAAAACGATCAAAATCTTTCTGAGCTGGCCCTCGGCTATGTCTGCGAACACCGCGGCAACCTTCCGCCGGAGGATGTGGCGACGCGGAGAAGTACCCCAGAGAAAGGCGGAGCGCCAACCCATAGTTTTCTGCTGTCTTCGTCAAGAGACTGAAAACTAGCCCAGTGCCTCGATACCAGCGCGTTCATGACCTGCCAGTCCTCCGGATAAAGGGGAAACTTCTGTTCGGCCTCACAGACCACACGTCAAAAACGGTTTCAATCACACCGGGATTCTAGCAGGTCGCCCACCCTCTGGGAACGCTCCTCCACTCAAGACCTCGGTGGACCAGGGGGGCAGCGATGCTGCGGTCCGGCCGGTCCGGCCTGCGCGGTCCGCCCGCGAAATCCGCAGCATTCCCAGCCCGCCCAAACCTACAGCATCAACTGCCCGCCGTTGACCTCGAGCGTCTCCCCCACGATATACGCCGCCGCGTCCGACGCCAGAAACGCGATAGCCATCGCGCACTCCATCGACGTCCCCACCCGCCCCAGCGGAATGCCCTTGACGAAATTCGCGATCATCTCGGGCGTCGAGAAGACTTCGTG
>JBGPKH010000812.1:0-3356 GCA_041485845.1 Bryobacteraceae bacterium | reverse complement strand
CGCGGTAGTGGATTCTTTGCGCGCCACACTGAAGCCTAACGGCGTGCTGGTAGTGCTGGTGCCGCAGAGCCCGCGGTTGTTCGGCAGCCTGGACAAGAGCCTGGGCCACAAGCTCCGCTACACGCCGAACGCGGCGCGGCAATTGATGGGGGCGCACGGCTTCGACGTGGAAAAGACTTACAGCTTCAACAAGGCCGGCGCGCCTCCGTGGTGGGCCTACAGCACGCTGTTCGGCTCGCGCCACATCAACAAGCCGGTGCTGAAGATGTTCGATAAGACGGTGTGGTTCTGGAGCCGCGTGGACCGGCTGATCCCGTGGCCTGGGCTCTCGCTCATCGTGGTGGCGCGGAAGACCGGAGGGAGCGTTAGGGAGTCTCCCGCGCGGCGCGAGGCCCAGCCGGAAGTGTCGTCTCCCAATGCCGGTTGAAACCTCAGCCGCCCGCCTCGGCGCCTTGATGGCGGGCTTCGCCGGCAAACGCATCCTGGCGATCGGCGACCTCATGCTCGATGAATTCATCTGGGGCAAGGTGTCGCGGATTTCGCCCGAGGCGCCGGTGCCGATCGTGAACGTCACGGGCGAGTCCTACTATCCCGGGGGCGCGGCCAATGTCGCGCGCAACGTGCGCGAGCTCACGGCGGGGGCCGCGGTGATGGGGCTCACCGGCGCCGACGCGCCGGGGCGGCGGCTGAGGGAGCTGCTGGAGACCGCGGGCATCGACACCTCCGGGGTACAACATGACGCGGCTGTTCCAACCACCGTGAAGACGCGCATCATCGCCCGCAACCAGCAGGTGGTGCGGGTGGACCGGGAACGGAAGTCGCCGCTGACTGCCGCGCAGGCCGAGCGTGCCATGCGGTATTTGGACGGGGTGATCGACAGCCTGGACGGCATCGTCGTGGCCGATTACGGAAAGGGGTTTCTCACGCAGTCGCTGGCGGACTACGTTTGCCGCGCGGCGCGGGCGCACGGCAAGGTGCTGACGGTGGACCCGCATCCGCACACGTCGCTCATGTGGCAGAGCGCGACGGCCATCAAGCCGAATCGGGCGGAGGCGTTCCTCGCGGCGGGGCTGGCGAACGGCGATCCGGTAGTGCCGGTCCTGGAGGACGAAGCTCTGCTGGAGACCGGGCGGCGGCTGCTCCGCTTGTGGAAGACCGACAGCCTGCTGATCACGCTGGGGGAGCACGGCATGCTGCTCCTGCACGGAGATGCTCCGCCGTACCACACTCCGGCGCGCGCCCATGATGTGTTCGACGTGTCCGGCGCCGGCGACACGGCGATCGCGGTGTTCACGCTGGGGCTGGCGTCGGGAGCGGCTCCGGCCGAAGCGGCGGAGTTGGCCAACCTGGCCAGCGGCATCGTGGTGGGCAAACTGGGGACCGCGACCGTGACGCTGGCGGAACTCCAGGCGGGCATCGGGCCGGCATGAGCCGTTCACGAGCGGTATTCTTCGATCGCGACGGCACCTTAATGGAAGACCAGCACTATTGCGGCGACCCCGCGAAGGTGAAGCTGTATGCGGGCGTTCCGGAAGCGCTCGACCGGTTGAAGCAGGCGGGCTTCCGGACGATCGTCGCGACCAACCAGAGCGGCATCGCGCGCGGCCTGATTACGGAGGCACAATACCGCGCGGTCGAGGAAGAGCTGCTGCGCCAGATCGGGGAGGGGCGGATCGACGCGTCTTACTTCTGCCCGGACGCTCCGGGAGTTCCGTCCACCAGGCGCAAGCCCGAGATCGGCATGGTGCTGGAGGCCGCGACGGATTTCGACCTCGACCTGGCGGGCTCGTACTTCATCGGCGATAAGGCCGCGGATGTGGAGTGCGGCCGGCGCGCCGGCATGCGGACGATTCTCGTGCTGACCGGGTACGGCGCGGAGCAGGATTGCCGCGCGGATTTGCGGGCGAGAGATGTGGTGGAGGCGATCGGGATGGTGCTGGCGGGGTGAATCGAGGTGAACGCAGGATGGGTTCGTGTCGCGTTAGCGCCGGCTGGCCCCGGTGAGGCAATTTCCGACACACAGGCCCGATATAATGTGTCAGCACCGATCGCTGACTGGACCGCTGATCTCCAGTCTTGTCTTCGAGCAGTCGACACGGGGCCGGCGCGACGAAAGGACAAATAAATATGAGTCCAACGCGTTTAAAGGCGCAGGGATTGTTAGAACCAATCCCGGAAGGAGACACCAATTCCAATGGTGGAACAAATCCAAAAGGCAACGAACTCTTCCACAAGTATACGAACGTGTGGCATGTAGACCTGGTCAACATGTGGAATGCAGGGAACAAGCATACCTGCTGCATCGATTTTGTAAGCTGGTATGCCAGCAGCATGGGCCGGCCGGGGCTGGACTTCAGAATGGCGGATCTCGCGGGGAGTGCATTCATCCGGCCGAGCAGTAACCTCCTCCCGCAGTACGGCGATGTCTTCAAGCTGAATAGACTCCATGTGGGTGTCTGCCTCGATTGCGATGGAAACACGTGGAACGTGGTCGAGGCGGGCCAGGGGGGACCAAACACACACTACGACATCCTCCGCCGGCACGAGAAGCCGTACGATCCCGCGGATGTCGAAGGCTGGACCGACATCGAGTTGTGGCTGGATCCCACCGTACGAGTCATGGATGCGGTACGCTTCCGGTTGCGGGGAAAGTGGTTCGTTGAGATCGAGAAGCGGCAATGGGTCTACACGTTTACCTTTCCGAATGCGGTGACTTATCGCGATCCCAAGGTACGTTCCGCGGTGGGCAACGGGACTTGGGCCGCTGACGACCAGAACGTCACCGTCAATTGGGACGAGGCAACCACCGAGGTGTGGCCGGTACCACTCCCGGCGATGTTCAAGACCGGCACCGGAACTACGACCGATCGAGCGGGCGTACAAAGAGCCAGTTCCTTTAAGAAGTGGGAGGGGACCAAATAGTACTGGAATGCCCGTGCCGCGTGCGCGCGCCGCAAGCACAGGTTGCCCTGTCGGAAGCAACCCCGGTTTCTGAGATTCCAAGGCGCGGATTGTCGCCGGCTTTCGCCATGGCTCACCGCCCCCGGCCGAGTGGGGCCTTCGCGGCGCCTCCGGAGGGACCCGATGTGGGCTTAGGAGGGGTTGCGCCGGCACTAACTCCGCCCCGAGCGCTTGCCAAGGGCTGGTCTGCGCGCCTCCCACGGTCTGCGCCGCCTGGGCTGGACCTATTTCAGACTGAAAGAGGGCGAACCATCTTAGCGACTGTAAGAAAATAAGTGTAGCAATTAAACCATTTTTGGTCTAGAATGTTCTTGTGGCCAGCGAGGGTGAGATCAAGCAGCGCTTCTCCCAGTTGGAGGCGTGGCTGGATGAGCGCGCGCGACGGTTATGGGCGG
>JBGPKH010000811.1:0-3393 GCA_041485845.1 Bryobacteraceae bacterium | reverse complement strand
TCGAGTTGTACCAGTCGGCCGATTCCGCGACGTCGGTTTGATCGCCCCACGTTTCGGGTGAAGCCGGCGGCAGGTCGCTATACCAGTCGTAGAAGGACAGCGCCACGCCGCCCATCAGTTCCAACATGCGGGCGCCGGAGGCATAACTGATCATCGACATCGCGGGGATCGGCGAGAAGCCGGCGATGCGATCCGGCCCGTATTTCTTGATGGTGTAAATGTTGGCCGCGGCGATCAGTTCCACCATGGTGTCCCAGTCCCCACGGCGGAGTCCGCCCTTGCCGCGGGCCTTTTGCCAGCGCGTTCGCGCCTCGGGATTCTCCACCAGCGAACGCCACGCCTCTACCGGATCTTCATGTTTCGACCGCGCCTCCTTCCAGAGGTCGAGGAGAGCGCCGCGAATGTAGGGGTACCGTACCCGCAGCGGGCTGTACAGGTACCAGGAGTACGAAATACCTCGCTGGCATCCCCGCGGCTCGTACGGAGGCAGACCGGATTCCAGCAGAGGATAATCCAACCCTTGCATCTCCCACGTCACGATTCCGTCCTTCACGTAGATCTGCCACGTGCAGCCGCCCGTGCAATTCACGCCGTGCGTGCTGCGGACGATTTTGTCGTGCTGCCAGCGGTTCCGGTAGAACTGCTCCCAGGTGCGCAGTTCCGGCTTCGCCTCGTCCTTGATCCAGGGTAGGATTCCGCTGCCGCTTCCGTTCGCCTTCATCGCATCCCTCTTTTCGCGTTCTCAACTAAATCCCGCCGCACGCTGCGAAACCGCTGTTTCCATGCCGCGTCCATCACCACCAGCCCCAAAGCCGAGCCGGCCAGCCCGAGCAGGAAGAAGTTCAGCCGGCCGGCCGAATCGTCCTGCCCCCCGCGCTGCGCCGCGTCTTCGAAGAACGCCACCAGCGGCAGGATTTCCTCGGGCTTCAGCGCGTGCTGCCGGAACACCGAGGCCATAGTGGGCGTCGCCGGTGCAAACAGCCACGCCGCCATGTTTTTGCGGCCTTGCAGGCGCTCGTATACGCGAGTCAGGTCGGGCGCCAGCCGTCCGCCCCCCAGAGCGCCCGTGCCCTTCACCGTGTGGCAGGAACTGCACGGCGGACCGCCATTGACCAAGCCGCGATCGCCGGTAAACATCGTCTTGCCCTGCGCGATGTCGTACGCCGTAAACGGGCGGTCGCTGATCTGCATCCCGGCGAATTGTGATTTGGGCAGTTTCGATTCGGCATCCAGCATCGCGAGCAGCGCCTGGGCGCGGTCCTTCGACATGCCGCCGATGGTGGGCATCACCACGCCGCGCGCTTCCTGCTGGAGTTTCAGGGCGTACGGGTCGCCCTTGTCCATCATGGCTTGAGGGCTCTGCAGGAACTCGACCAACCATTCCCGTTCCTTCCGCTGCGTCACGTTCTTCAGGTCGGGCCCGGTCAATCGGCCGCCGCCAACCGTGTGGCAGCTCACGCAGTTTTGCAGGAAGAAGTCCGCAGCCTCCTGCGCCTGACCGGCGGCGGCGAGGCACACCAGGCCGGTAATGATAGAAATCGGCCTTCTTATCTGGTTTAGCGGCCGAAAAAGGGGGCTGCTACCGTTGCGAAACGACATTTGGCCTCCGCAAATGAGAGATTTCCGCCAGGGATGTAGTGTTCAGAAAATCCAGGTAAGCGGTCCGGACGCCCCGCCAGGCGTCATGGGCGGTGCATGGATTGTCCGGGTCGCACTCTCTTCCGCCCCCCAGAAGGCAGGCCACTCCAGTGCGATCCCGCTCAAAGAGCTCCACCACCTCGAACAGGTGGATCTCTGCGGCACTCCGCTTCAGCCGATACCCGCCGCCATTGCCGCGCGTGGCGTCGATAATCCCCGCGTTACCCAACGTCCACAGGATCTTCGACAAGTAGTTCGCGGGGATGGCCGCCTGTGCGGCAAGTTCCCGCCCCAATATGCTCGATCCCTCCGGCAGTCGGGCCAGATGGGTCAACGCGCGAAGTGCATGTTCCGAGGTCGTCGTGAGCATTGTTGACTTCTTCATGAAGATATATGCTTGCGTCTGGCGCGGTCGGTGACTTAAGTCACGGGCGCGGCATAAAGTGGCGGAAGAATCGCTCTACGCCTGCCTGCCGCGGCTCAGACGCCGGCCGCCGCTCCGCTCAGCGCAGCCCCGCCCCGTTTCTCGATCGGCGCCATCCCGCGTTCCGGCCCCAACACGCTCACCGCCGGGGCCGGCCCGTCCGCATCCACCCCGTGCCGGGACGCAACAGTCACCGCGATCCCGCGAGTCAGTCCCAACCCCGTCGCGCTTGGCGTCCTACATTGGCTTTCCACGCTGAATCGATTGCGGTTCATCGCTCGCAACCCGCTCCTGACGGGCATCCTGAAAGTCACCAGGCTGCCGGTGCAATCCGCCTTCTGGAGATTCGTGAGTGCGCTTCATCTGAATGTCGCCCGGCTGATCGTGAGCAAGAGTGCTTCGTTGAAAACGGATCCTCCTGACCTCCCGATTCCGGCGTTGCCGCAAATTGTACCCAACGCGACGGCGTCGGCAGGTCCGGCGGCTGGCGCCCCGGCGGGTATGTCTGGATCTTCGGGCCGGTGAAGAGCCGGTGTGCTCAGTTGGAAAGAATGACTGCGCCGGTGCCCTGAATCTGGTACACGGCGATCCCGCCCTTCACCGATTCGGGATTGAATTTCTTGCCCTTCTCCCGGGCTTCCTCTTTGGCTCGCTCGATGGCCTGCTCCCGGGTCAGCTCCATCTTGTTGAACTGGCCTTCGGCAATGGCCACTTTGCCCGCGGAGTCTTTCGGAAACTCGATCTCGCCATCGTTGACTTTGATGTGGATCGTCTGTCCTTCTTCGTTGGTCAGGTCCATCCAGCAACCCATCATCTGGCACACTTCGGCGATCTTGCCTCTTACCTGTACGGTCTTGCCGGCGTAGTCGTCGGCATGGGCCAGCAGGGCCCCGATGGCGACGGGTTCTTTCACGGTAAGCGGCTTGCCCAGCTTGATCTCAGCGGCGGAGAGCAGGCTGGCGAGGGCGAGCGCGGCGAGCAGAGTCTTCATTTCTCTATTATGCGCGAAGCCAGCCCATTCACCAGCACCGCCACGCTGCGTCCCTGCACCGCGCAGGTTTCTCCTTCAACCGGCGTCTCGCCGCCGGGATCGGCGATATCGTGCGGCGGCGCCGCCGCAGTGTCCACCGCCCGTAACCAGGTCCTGCCCTTCACCGCGGGCAGCTCGAAGTCCAGGGCCTCCCAGTGCATGTTCATCATGACGTGAATATCGGGATCGCCGCGGAAGCCCGCGAGAGTCATCCCCAGCGCCTGGGCATTGGGGTCGGACCATCCCGGGCTGTTGAGCTTCGTGCCGTGCCAGCTCACGTCGGCCAGGCCGCGCTCGTTGA
>JBGPKH010000810.1:0-3401 GCA_041485845.1 Bryobacteraceae bacterium | reverse complement strand
CTTCACGCGCCGCGACCCGCAGGTTTCCGACAGCACGTCGGGCAACAGCATCGCGTCGTTCCTTCTGGGCGCGGTGGCCAGCGGCAATACGGACGTGAATGCGTCGAGCGCCGCCAAGTTCTACACTTACAGCTTCTACGTGCAGGACGACCTGAAGCTCACGCCCAAAGTTACCCTCAACCTGGGCCTGCGTTGGGACCGCCAGACGCCGATCACCGAACGCTACGACCGCATGCTGATCGGATGGGATTCCACCACCAAATACACGCTCGGCAACGCGCAGGCGACCGGGGGGCTGGTGTTCGCCGGTTCCGGCAAGCGCTCGAGCTGGGACGCCAGTTACGCCAATTTCCAACCGCGGTTGGGCATCGCCTGGCAATTCAGGCCGCGGTTTGTGCTGCGCGCCTCTTACGGCATGAGCTATCTGCCGCTGGGCGGAACGGGCGGGCTGGTCACGGTACGGCAGAACGGCTACTCGCGCAGCACGCCCTACGTTTCCACGAGCGGCGGCGGCGCGGCGCTGTACATCCCCAATCTGCCGGGGAACTCGTCGTGGACGAATCCGTTCCCCAACGGCGTGCTGCAACCTTACGGCAACACGCAGGGGCTCAAGACGTACGTGGGGCAGGGGGTGACGTTCGACGACCCGGACTACACGGTTCCCTATGTCCACCAGTTCAACGTCGGGTTCGAGTACGAGCTGCCGTGGTGGAAGACGGTGCTGGAAGCGTCTTACGTCGGCAGCCGCACGCGCCACCTGACGGTCAGCCAGAACATCAATGCGATCTCGCTGCAGGACCGGCTGAAGTGCTATGCCGACACCACCTGGTGCACGAAGGCCGTGACCAACCCGTTCGCCGGCGCGGCGGAACTGCTGGGGACGAGTCTCTACAATCCGACGGTGTCCAACAGCCAGGCGCTCGTGCCGTACCCGCAGTTCACGGGCGTGACGGCGGCCAGCCGGCCCATCGCTAACCAGAGCGGCGACCTGCTCGAAGTGCGCGTCAACAAGCGCTTCAGCCAGGGGCTCATGACGAATGTGGCTTACACTTTCGGGAAGATTATCGTCACGCGCGGCTTTCGCGAGGCGCAGTACAATTTCACCTACCGCACTCTCGCCGACTACGACCGTGCGCATCACATGACGCTCACGCTGCAATACGACCTGCCGTTCGGCAAGGGCAAGCACTGGCTGGGCGACGCGCGCGGCGTGGTGCAGAAAGTGGTGGGCGGGTGGCAGTACAACACCACCATGGAGTACATGACGGGCACGCCTACGGGCCGGCCCGACGCGTTCAACGTGCGCGATCCGCAACTGCCTTCAGGCCAACAGACGTACGGCAGGTGGTTCAACACGTGTACCCAACTGGCGAATGGTCAGCGGTCCAACTGCGCCTCGGCGGACGAGCCCATCACCTGGGTGCAGTTGACCAATTCCTACCAGCTCCGGACGTATGACGACCGGTTCCCCAACATTCGCAACATGTGGGCCACGCAGGTGAACCTGTCGATGTTCAAGAACTTCCAGATCGGCGAGCGGTACACGTTCCAGTTCCGCGCCGAGGCGTTCAACGCGTTTAACACGCCGATTTATCAGGGTCCGGACACGGGGTTGACGTCGAACAATTTCGGGCGGGTGACGATCTCGCAGCAGAACTTCCCGCGGAGTATGCAGTTCGCGTTCCGCCTGTCGTTCTGATGGGGCAACGGACAGGCCAGGAGGCCTGTCCCACGGCTACTTCACGCTGATGGTGCCCGCGTTGCTCGTCTCGCCGTTGATCGTCACGGTGAGGGGATATTTGCCGGGGGCCAGACTCGCCGGCACCACGATGTTCGCCTGCGCGAGGCCGACGAAGCCGGGCGTCAGTCCCACGAAGGCCACCGCAGCGGGCGTGGTTCCGACCCGCGCGCTCACCGGGGAAGTGGACTGAACGAGGACGGCGGGCGTGACCACTCCATCCGCCACCGAAGGGCTGACCGGACCCGAGCCGGTGAGGTAGGCGATGATGGCGCCGCCGGCGGGAATCGGATGGGTATCGTCGTTCAGCGCATAGTCGGGAAAATTTTGAACGATGGCGGCGCCATTGGCCTGCACGAACAGCCCGGGCGCGGCGGTCAGCACGGTAACAGAAGCGGCGTTGCTCGCGCCTCCGTTCACGATCACCGTGATTTTCGCGGCGCCGGCCGCGGTGCTCCACGGCGTCTGGAAATTGATCTGCACCGGAGTGAGCGCCAGGATCGGCGCGGCTTGTCCGTTGACCGTGACCGACACGCTGTTAACACTCGTGGGTAGCGGCGTATTGGGGGTCGCCGTAGTGCTTCCAAACCCGGTGCCGAAGAGGCTGGCCAACGCGCCCGCGGAAATCTGCGCGGTGAAGCTGGCGGCGTTGACCACGCCGCCGCTGTTAATCGCCGGGTACGAGGGCGTCAGCAGGCGCAGAGCGTGGTTGGTGGTGTCGGCGACGTAGACGTTGCCGGCCGCATCCACCGCCACGCCGCGCGGAAAATAGAGGGCCGCGCTGGTGGCCGGACCGCCGTCGCCGGAATAAGCGAACATGCCCTTACCGGCGATGGTCGAGATGATGCCGTCCGGCGTCACTTTGCGGATGCGGCTGTTGGAGGTGTCGGCGATATAGACGTTGCCGGCCGCATCCACCACCACTCCGGCTGGATTATTCAACGCGGCGAACGCCGCCTGGCCGCCGTCGCCCGAGAAACCGTTCGCGCCGTTTCCGGCAAGGCTCGAGAGCGTGGATGCGGCGTATTTCACGACGCGCCGGTTGCTGGTGTCGGCGATGTACAGCGCGCCGGACGTGTCGATCGCGATCCCGGTGGGGTGATTGAGGCGGCCGGAGGTCGCGCCAGCGCCCACGTAGCTGGTGATGATCCCGGCGGAGGTGACCCGGCGGATCAGGTTGTTGTTGGAATCGGCGATGTAGACGTTGCCCGCCGAATCGAGCGCCACTCCGGTAGGCGCGGCCAGGTCCGCGACCGTAGCCTGCCCGCCGTCGCCGCTGTAGCCGGCGAAACCGCTGCCGGCGATGGTGGTGATGGTTCCTCCCGACACCTTGCGGATCACGTGATTGCCCGAATCGGCGATATATAGGTTGCCGGAGGAATCCACCGCAACACCCGCCGGGTTGTTCAGATTCGCCGATGTGGCCTGCGCCTTATCGCCGGAATATCCTTGCGTGCCGCTGCCCGCCACGGTGCTGACGACGCCCTTCGAGATCATGCGGATGCGATGATTGCTCTGATCCGCGAAATACACACTTCCCGAGGAATCGAGGGCCACGCTGGCGGGAGTGTTCAACTGGGCGTCGGCGGGCGCGCCGCCATCGCCCGCGAATCCGGCGGTGCCGTTTCCTGCGAGCGTGCCGATGCTGTACTGCTGGCCCCAG
>JBGPKH010000809.1:0-3432 GCA_041485845.1 Bryobacteraceae bacterium | reverse complement strand
GGCCGCCGAAGAGCTGGGCCAGGAAAGCGGTGAGCTCTTCGATCGCGCAGTGGAGAGTTCTTCCGGGAAAAAGGGGACGAAGGCGTGGGTCGCGATCCACACGGGAATAGAAAGCTGCCGAAAGTTGGCGCCACGTCTCCGTGCCGCCAACAGCCTGATGCAAGTCGAGGCCATCGACTCCCGCGCGGGGAATCGGAGCTGGGAGTTTTTCAGCCATACAACCAATTCTCTCCCACTGGAAAGGAGCCGCAAAGGTTCGAAACGCGTCCAGACTGGGCGCCCGGCAGGGACACGGGTCAGCGGTCCGCACCGATCAGTCTGAAAACACTACGCGTCCATGGTTCGATCACAGTGCCAACTGGCTGGCAAAAGTTCGAAACGTGCCTATATCCACGACGACGCGCTCCGCCTCGATCCGCTCGTGCGTGCGTCTTTGTCGAAGTGGATAGGACGGGGCCGCTGCTCGAAGGATCCGACGGCGCGCCCCTTCCTGTTAATCCCCGGGTTTTCCCGCCTCTACCATAGGCGTGGTGCACGGGCAGGTGAGCCTGCCCAACCAATCCAATCTGTGCCCTGCTACCCTTGTTGCAGCAATCCGCCCGACAGAGCGTCGGCGGGCGCAGAACGATGAGTGGAGTCGGAGGCCGTAGGCGCCGGGGGTTGAGAAAGAGTGATATGAGACGACGATTCCTGTTCCTGATTTGCGCTCTGGCCGCTCTCGGTACCGTTGCGGCCCAGAAGCCATCCCACCGCACCATCACCCGGAGCCAATTGCACGACAAGATCGCCGGCGGCTGGGCGGGCCAGATGATCGGCGTCAGTTACGGGGCTCCCACGGAGTTCAAGTCCAACGGGAAAATCAACGAGGGCATCCTGCCGCCCTGGCAGCCCGACCGCGTTTCGAACTCGCTCGGGCAGGACGATCTGTATGTGGATATGACCTTCGCCGAAGTGCTGGACACTAAGGGCCTGGACGCGACCACCGAGGACTTCGGGGCCATGTTCCGCGACGCCAGGTACGGACTCTGGCACGCGAACCTGGCGGCGCGCCGCAACCTGCGGCGGGGTGTCCCAGCCGCGCTTTCCGGCACGCCCAAATACAACGCTCACGCCAACGATATCGATTTCCAGATCGAGAGTGACTTCATCGGCCTCATGTCGCCCGGGCTACCGCAGGCAGCCAACCAGATTGCCTGGCGGGCCGGACGCGTAATGAACTACGGCGACGGGATCTACGGAGGCATGTTCGTTTCCGGGATGTACGCGGCGGCGTTCTTCGAAAAGGACCCGCACAAAGTGGTCGAGGCCGGGCTTGCGTCCATTCCGGCCAGGAGTCCATATGGCATGGTGATCCGCGATCTGATCTCCTGGCACAAGCAGTATCCCCAGGACTGGCGAAAGGTCTGGCAACTGCTCGAAGACAAATGGGATCGCCGGGACCCCTGCCCCGAAGGAGCCCTCAAGCCGTTCAACATCGACGCAAAACTGAACGGCGCCTACATCGCGCTCGGTCTGCTCTACGGCGATGGCGATTTTGGAAAGACCATCGAGATCGCCACTCGCTCCGGGCAGGATTCCGACTGTAATCCGGCGAGTGCGGGAGGTGTCTTGGGCGTGGTGCTCGGTTACGACGCCATCCCCGATGAGTACAAGAGCGGAATACCGGCGATCGCGGGCCAGACCTTCCGGTATACCAACTTCACCTTTCGCACCATCGTCGATAGTACCGAGAAGCGAGCCCTGGCGTTGGTGCGGAAGACCGGTGGCCGGGTCGAAGGCGAATCCGTGGCGATCCAGATCCAGGCGCCGAAGGCTCCGAAACTCGAGGTTTGGGACGACTACGGCTCGCCGGTCGAGCGGATCAACGGCGCCGACCCGCGGTGGACGTGGACCGGAGAGTGGCAGACGCGCACCAGAAAAAGCCCGGACAACTCCCGGGAGCTCGTCACCCACTGGAGCGCGGTGAAGGGCGCCGAGGCCGCCATCGCATTCGAGGGCACCGGCGCCGTGATCGCGGGAACCTACCTGGCCAGCGGCGGAATGCTGGAGGTCTTCCTCGACGGTAGGCTCGACAGGAAATTGGACGTGTATTCGGACGAGCGCGGGGACCGCGGCGGTGAGGCAGTTTGGCACGCGTTCGGGCTTAAGCCGGGGAAGCATTCCGTACGGCTGGTGGTGCTCGGGGAACGCTACCCGGAATCCGGCGGAGCGGATGTATCCGTGGACGATCTGATCGTCTATCGCTAGCCGCTGGCCGCTTCGCGAGTGAACCTGCCCGAAGCCCGTCCCACTGTCACAAACTCACGATATGAGCGTAAGGCCGAAAGCTTCGCACGGCCTCTCCGTTCGCGGCGGTGACGGTGAGGCTCCCGGAGTGGCGGCCGCGCTCGCGCAGGGTCGCCGGCCACTGCCGATCGAGAAAAGACGGCTCGCGGTCTTGAATATTCGAGCTTACAACAAACCGTTGCTGTTATCCTGCTGGTTGGCACGACAACAGGAGAAGGCGCCTTCATGTTAATCGAACAGCAAATTGCCGAACGGCAGGCAAGGGCGGGTAGCGCCGTGGCGCGAGTTGTGGAGCGGCCCGCGGGCGGCGCTTATGGCGACTACAGAATCGAGTCCGGCAGTGGACGAATCTACCGCGTCGCGGTCCGCGGGCCGGGGCTGTTTGAGAACTATTGTTCCTGCCCGGACTTCGCCGTCAATACGCTGGGAACCTGCAAGCATATCGAAGCTATGCTGTCGCGGTTGCGGCAGCGCCACCGAAACGCGTTGGAGACGGCGGCGTATAAACGCACGCGCGCTTCCATCTCGCTGCAGTATGGCGACACGATCGAGGTGCGGCTGCATTTGCCGGCTTCCCCCTCGCCTGGCTTGCGATCGCTCGCCGCGGAATACTTCGATCCGGCGGGACTGTTGCGGCGCGAGCATTACGGGCAATTCGCGCAAGTGCTGGAAGCGTTCCGGAACGCGGATGACCAGGCTGTGGTCTACAGCGACGCTCTGGAATACGTCGATCGGGAAAACGAGCTGGCCGAAGGCCTGGAGCTGGAACGTAAGCTGCTGGCGAAGCTCAAGCGTGGTCAAGACCCGGTGGCCGGCGTTCTGAAGACCAAGCTTCTGCCGTACCAGACGCAAGGGACCCTGTTCGCGGCTTGCCGCGGACGGGTGGTCCTCGCCGACGACATGGGCTTGGGGAAAACAGTGCAAGCGCTGGCCGCGGTCGAACTCCTGCGCCGCCGCAAGGGAATCGAGAGAGTGCTGGTGATTGCGCCCGCCTCCGTCAAATACCAGTGGAAAACGGAAATCGAGAAGTTCACGGAGCTCCCGGCGCAGGTGATCGACGGGCTATTGCCCAGGCGGCGGGCGCTGTACGCTTCCCCCGTGTTCTTCACTCTCACCAGCTATGAGCTGGTCCTCAAAGATGTGCGG
>JBGPKH010000808.1:0-3441 GCA_041485845.1 Bryobacteraceae bacterium | reverse complement strand
CGGATCGGGAGGCAGTATCGGTCCATGGGCGAACAGCGAGCTGCCGCCGCTGGGCGGGCTGGGCGGATCCCACGGATCGGGAGGCAGTATCGGTCCATGGGCGAACAGCGAGCTGCCGCCGCTGGGCGGGCTGGGCGGATCCCACGGATCGGGAGGCAGTATCGGTCCATGGGCCACGGTGATCAATTCCGGCATCAACATTCTATGACCGGGAAACAGCATTCCGGTGCCCTGCGTGGCGTTCCAGCCAAGAGCGAGCGCAAACGCCAAGGCAATCGCGGCAAATGCGAACTTGTTTTCCAAAAATCTCTGCATGAGCGAATTCTCCTTTTACCTGAGTCAACGGCCTTAGACCCTCGCGGGTCCATGAGACTAGAATCTTCCCGGTCTCGTCCCTAGGAGACACTCCGTGGCTCCTGGATTCTATCTATCACCTGGAAGTGTATCTTAACCAGTTATCTCTTGTTTAGTACCGTAGGGTGATTGCCAGTACTTTAGAGCGAACGAACTGATTCCAGGATCAGGTAAATACCTGATCCATGGGCTATTTCAGCGGGAAAATCCGGCCCAGAGCGCTTTCGGGGATTGGGGGATTGGAATGGAGACGCCAGCCAGGGTATTCGAGTCGCATGTCGGCCGTCACCTCGTCCAGCATCGCTACGGTTGCAGTCTTGGTCTCCAGGGCGAAGGCGGTGAGCAGCAGGTTGTCGCAAATTGCATTAATGAGCCGGGGAATTCCCTGCGAACGGAAGTGAATCTCTTCTAGGAGTTGAGGACCGAAAACGGTCTGATCTTTGAGACCGGCGCGGGCCATGCGCGAGTGGACGTAGGCGATGCTCTCCTGGAGGTTGAATTCGCGGAGGGTGTAGCGCAGGGCAATGCGCTGCTTGAGCTGGCGGAACTCCGGGGCGTCCATCTTGCGGTCCAGTTCCGGCTGGCCGGCCAGAACGATCTGGAGCATTTTGCCGCGCCGGTTTTCCAGGTTGCCGAGGAGCCGGATTTCCTCCAAAACGTCCCACTCCAGGTTGTGGGCCTCATCGATGATGAGCACCGTGGTGCGGCCGGCGGCCGCTCTCTCGAGCAGCATGTGGTTGAGCGCGAGCAGCACTTCACTCTTCGACAGGCGGTTGCAACGGAGATCCAGGTCGTGGGCCAGCATCTCGAAGAACTGCTCCACGGTGAGGCGGGAGTTGAACAGCGAGGCGAAGGCGATCTGCTGCGAGTTGAGGAAGTCGCGCAGGCATTCGAGCATGGTGGTCTTGCCGGTGCCCACCTCGCCCGCCAGCACGATGAATCCCTTGCGGCTCTGCACGCCGTAGATCAGGTTGGCGAGGGCTTCTTCGTGTTGCGGGCTGCGAAACAGGAAGGAGGGGTCCGGACTCATGTTGAACGGGTTTTCCGTGAAACCGAAGAAGGCGTTGTACATGGACGGCGGCGACCGGGTGAAACTGCTCGCATCTTAGCATGCGGCTGGTGAGGGGGCCAGCACGCTGGGCGCCAGCGGCGCCAGCATGGTGGGCGCCAGCGGATACAAGAGCGCGATTGGCGCTATTGGGGCGGTTGCAACTTTTCGGCGGCGGGTTTGGCGCCCACGGTCTTGACCGGACTGATCAGGATGTGGGCGTTGCGCCCTTCCAGGCGCGGCTGGCCTTCGACGCTGCCATGCGCCGTCAGGTCGGCGGCGAAGCGCATGAGCAGCTTCTTGCCCAGATCGGCGTGCGCGATTTCGCGGCCACGGAACTGCACCACGGCCTTGACGCGGTTCCCTTCGCCCAGGAAGCGGATGGCGTGCTTCATCTTGAACTCGTAGTCGTGGTCGTCGGTATTGGGGCGGAACTTGAGCTCCTTGACCTGGACCACGTGCTGCTTCTTCTTGGCGTCGTGTTGTTTCTTCTTCTGCTCGTATTGGTAGTGGCCGAAATCCACGGCCTTGGCAACCGGCGGAACGGCAGTGGGCGCCACCAGGACCAGGTCGAGGCCCAACTCCTGCGCTTTGCGCAGGGCGGTCGACGTCGGCATGATCTCAGTGGTGCCGTCGGGGAAGACCGCGCGGACTTCGCGGGCGCGGATCGACTCGTTCACGTTCTCTCTGCGATTCTGCCTGCGAGGAGGAAAGTTTCTACCTGGATACATGTTTAGTTATGCGTATGTTTCTGACTTGGGAAGCAAAGCCGGCTTGGGCTGCACGCCCGGGGAAATTCTCTGGCCGAGAATCGAAATGGTGCCAAGGAAAGACAAGCGTAAATAACGTCAGTCTCAGTGTACACCATAAGTTGGGGGAGAAGTAAAGGGCTCTTTACGCGGAAAGCGGCCCCCTTTCCAGAAGCGCCTGCCGCGCCAGGTGCGGCGTTTGCATGGCGTACACTATGCATTCTATGCTCCAATTCGGCTGCGTCCCGAGGACCCCGTGATCCCCACCTTCAAGCTCGGCGCCATACAGGTGCTGGGCCTGGCCTGTCTGGGCGTGCTCATCGGCACTTGGCTGAAGCGTAGGCTGCCGCTGCTCGATCGCCTGAACATCCCCGTCTCCATCGCCGGCGGCATGGTATTCGCCCTGGCCGCGCTGGCGTTGCGCGACCGCGTGGTCAACCTGGACGCCGACACCGTCTTGCGCGACATGTTGATGGTGGCCTTCATGACGACTATCGGGCTGAGCGCCCGGCTGCAACTGATTCGGCAGGGCGGCGAGAAGGTGGTGCGGCTGCTGCTGATCGCCAGTGTCGGTGCCATCCTGCAAAACCTGCTCGGCATGGGAATCGCCAAAGCGCTCGGGGTAGATGTGCGTTTGGGGATTCTCGCCGGTTCGGTGGCTCTCACCGGCGGACCGGCGACGTCCATCGCTTTCGGCGGCACGTTCGAGAAAATGGGGGTCGCCGGCGCTACCGCCATGGCCATGGCGTCGGCCACCTTCGGGATCGCGGTGGCCGGACTGATCGGAGGGTACATTGGTGGATGGCTCATCCGCCGTCATGCTCTGAAGCCTGGTGTGCCAGGTCCCCGACTTGTCCGAAGCCAACAAGAGACAACTCGCGGACCCGCGCTACAAGCCCTTCTCCCCACCATCCTCGTCATGGGAGTCGCGATGGGCCTCGGCAACCTGCTGAGCCTCGGAATGGAGCGCCTCGGGCTGATCCTGCCCGGCTACATCGGAGCCATGATCGTCGCTGCGATCATCCGCAATCTCGACGACCGTTATCGATTCGCACGAGTGTCCCAACCCGACGTGGATGTGCTGGGCAGGATCTCGCTCTACCTGTTCATCGTGATGGCCCTGCTCACCCTGCGCCTCTGGGAGCTGGCCCACCTGGCGCTGCCCTTGGTGGCCATCCTCGCCGCCCAGGTGGCGCTCTGCTGGCTGATGTGCGTCACTATGTCGTTCTGGGTGATGGGCCGCAATTACGAATCGGCCATCACCGCGTCCGGCTTCTGCGGCTTCATGCT
>JBGPKH010000807.1:0-3456 GCA_041485845.1 Bryobacteraceae bacterium | reverse complement strand
CTCCCAAACGCCGGGGTTCCGGAGTATGTTGCGCGGCTGCTGCCCGAAGGTCCCGGCCGCCGGCTGCGTGAACACCGCCTTGTTGAACCATGTAGCGTCGTTGACGAACGCGGTCGGCTCTAATGACGGATCGCCGGTGAGGTTCCAGAACTGGTTGCCGCTCCCCGCGCCGACGCCCGCGTAGTCCACATTCTGCCGCACCGAGAATGGCGAGCCGGATTGCATCTGGTTGACGCCCGACAGCTCCCAGTTGCCGAGTAAGCGGCGCGCCAGGCTGCTCGTGCCGTGGAACGGCAGCTCGTAAATGTAGCTGATGATCAGTACGTGCGTGCGGTCCAGATCGGAGATGCCGTAGTAGCCCTTATCGCTGTACGCGTTCGGCAGGATATCGGTGAGCGACGAAGCGTCGTCGCGCAGGCGCGAGAGCGTGTAGGCTACGTCGAAATGGAGCCCGCGCGCGAAGCGCCGCTGTGCGCTGATTTGCAGGCCGTTGTACAGCGAGCGGCCGGAGTTCTCCGCCAGCCCGAGGATGCCCATGCCGAGGTACGGGCGCAGCGCGTTCGCGTTCACGCCGGGATTCGCCTGTATGGTCCCCGGCAGCAACTGGTTGATGTTGCGTTTGCGCTGATTGTGAATGCCGCGCCGCCCTACATAGGCGATTTCGATAGTGGTCTTTCCCGGCAGCTCGCGCTGCACCGTGGCGTTCCAGTTCCAGGCGGTGGGGATCTTGAATACCGGGTCCTGGATGGTCATGGTGAACGGAAATTGGCGCGGCACCGCTCCGGCGGGAGCGTCGGCGATGCCGTTAATGACGATCTGCTGCGGCTGGAACGGCGCGTTGCCGCCGAGCGCGGTGTCGCGATTGATCGCCGTCCGGTTGGCGAACATTCCGAGGCCGGCGCGCAATGAAGTCTTGTTGTTGATACCGTACGCCAGGCCGAGGCGCGGCTGGAACACCTTCCAGTGCGTCTCGGCGAGGCCTTCGGGAAGACCGTGGAACAGGCGGTCGAACTGTCCGGTATGAAGCTGCGGGAAGCGATTGCCTTCCGCCTGGGTGAGGCCGGTGCCGGGCAACACGATCCCGTTATACGGGTCGCCGCTGACCAGGAAACCGCCGGCGCGATCGATGACCGCGGCCTTGGACGGATCGTAGAAGGCCGGAAGGAACTCCGCGAGGCTGTTCCAGCGGCTGTGCCACGGGGGCCAGATGGAGTGCCGCACGCCGTACTCGAGGGTCAGCCTCTTGGTCGGTTTCCAACTGTCCTGCACGAACCAATCCACGGCCGTGGCCACCCACGGCGTATTGGGCTTGCCGCCGAGCTCCGCGTAGTCGTTGAAATTGCCGAGAAGCGTGTTGGCCATCGCCAGTCCCGTGGTCAGCGGATTCCCGCTGTCCAGGAAACGGAACGAGCCGTTCTCGTTGATGGTGGCGGGGGCGCTGGCGGTGGTGAATTGGATGTGGTCGTTCTGACCGGAGCGCTCGACGAAAACGCCGAACTTGATGGTGTGGTTGTTGATGACCTTGGTCGTGTTGTTTGCCCAGGCGTACACGAAACCCGACCAGGTCCCCGGATATGGGCCGTTGTCGATGGTGGTCAGCCCGTCGATGGCGATCGTCGGGAGCTTGTCGCCGTACCACTTCGTGCCGGGAAAGATCAACGGGTAGGTAATGCCGGCCGCGCTGCGGCTGCAGCGGGGACCGCAGGATGGATCGGCATAGATCGACCCCAGGCCGTCGGAGTTGGCGGAGAAGGTGAACTCGTTGATAAACGTCGGAGTCAAGGTGCTGACCAGGCTGAGCGCGCCGGTCCGGTTCGGCCGCGACCACAGCGCGGAAAAAAGCGTGCCTTCAAACGGGCTGTTGAAGCGCCACGGAACCAGCGTCCCGCGCAGGCTTATGCGGTGCTTGTCGCTCACCAGGTAGTCGAACTTCATGGTGTCCTTGCGCAGGTTCGAGTAGTGCGGGTAGGCGCCGATCCAGTTCGCCGTTCCTTGCTGGAATCCGGCAGTCGGAAGGGGAAACGCGTTCAGCAGCGCGCGCCCGTTGGGGCTGATGCGGTTGGCCGGAATGATGTTGCCCGGGAAGGGCTGCTTGGTGTCGGGGTCGGTGGCCACACGGGCGCGGCCGAAGAACGGGTTCGATGGGCTGAGCAGGCTGCTGAGATCCCCGCTGCGCAGCGCCAGCGTCGGCACGGTGTAGGTGTTGGTGCTGTCATCGCGGCGGCGCGTCCACTCTTCGGCATAGAGGAAGAACAGCTTGCTCTTGTCCGCATTGAATTTGTGCGGCACGAAGATCGGGCCGTTGACATCGAAGCCGAACTGGTTAAAGCGAAACGGCTGCGGACGCGCCGAGAGACTCGGATCGGTGGCATGGTTGCGCGTCCACGAGTTGGCGTCGAGAGCGGAGTTGCGGAAGTTCTCGACCAGATCGCCGTGGAAGGCCGTCGTGCCGCTCTTGGTCACGAAGCGGATCTGTCCGCCCGAGGAGCGTCCGTATTCCGCGTTGAAGTTCGCGGTGAGAATCTGCACCTCCTGGACGGTGTCCACATCCTGTGCGCCGAGCATCGAGCCGGACGAGCGGGTGCGCGTGGCGACCGCTCCATCCACCATCACCACGTACTCGTCGGCGCGCGCGCCGTTGATGCTGAAACCGCCGTTGCTGACGCTGTCGGGATCGAAGGTTCCGATGGAGCCGCCGATCACCCCGGGCTTGAGCAGCGCCAGGTAGATCGGATTGCGGCCGTTGGTCGTGAGGTTCTCGATCTGCTTGATGTCGACGGTGCGCCCGACCGTGGCGGTCTCGGACTGCACCAGCGCCGCGGTCGCGCTGACTTCGACGGAGTCGGTCACGGCGCCTACGGTAAGCTCAATGTCGATGCTGAGCTTGGCGGCGGCGCTGACCTGGATACCGCTCTGCACCGACTTCTTGAACCCGGGCGCCTCCGCCTCCACGCTGTACGATCCGACGAACAGGTTGGGCACGACGTAATAGCCTGTGCCGTTGGTGACCACACGGTGCTTCTCTCCGTTACCTTCATTGGTTACGGTGACGTTGGCCCCCGCGATGACGGATTGCGAAGGATCGCGAATGAATCCCGCGATCTGGCCGGAATCAAACTGCGCATGCGCAATCGCCAAGGAAAACGCCGCAAGAATTACGAGTCGGATGGCTTTGCTCACCGAAATCTCCTCCCCAAGATGTGTCCATTCTTTTGTGCCCCAAGCCGCGGGGCGTGTCAAGTGGATGCTGAAGCAACCAGTGTAAACTTGCCAGGCCGCAAACCCAAACCCCCGGCCCCCGGCCTCCGGCCTCAAACCCCCGGCCTCCGGCCCCAAACCCCCGGCCTCCGCCCCCAAACCCCCGGCCTCCGCCCCCAAACCCCCGGCCTCCGGCCCCAAACCCCCGGTCTCCGGCCCCAAACTCCCGGCCTCCGGCCCCAAACCCCCCGGCCTCCG
>JBGPKH010000806.1:0-3466 GCA_041485845.1 Bryobacteraceae bacterium | reverse complement strand
CTGCTCTCGAATGCCTACCGGCAGTCGAGCATTTCTCCGATGGAGAAGGCCGCCGCGGAGAAGGACTCGGAAAACGCGCTGCTGTGGAAGTTCAGCCATCGGCGCCTGGAGGCCGAGGAGATTCGCGACGCCATGTTGGCGATCTCCGGCCGGCTGAACCTCAAAGCGGGCGGGCCGAGCTTCATGGTGCCCATCGATCCGGACCTGGTGCTCATGCTGAAGCGGCCGCAGTACTGGGTGGCCACGCGCGACAAATCCGAATACAACCGCCGCACCATTTACATGATCTACAAGCGCAACCTGCGGCTGCCGTTCGAGGATGTGTTCGACGCTCCGGACATGCTGCTCTCCTGCGCGCGGCGGGAGCAATCGACGCACGCCCCACAGGCGCTGGAGTTGTTGAACGGGCAGACGTCGAACGAGCTGGCCGCGGTGTTCGCGCAGCGTATCCTGGAGGCGCGCGCGACACCGGCCGAGCGCATCGACTACGCCTGGCGATTGGCCACGGGCCGCCTGCCGACCGCGGCTGAGAGGACGCTGGCCTCGAAGTTTCTGGCCGGCAACCCCGACGATCCCGCCAAGGTGAAGGAATTCGCCCTGGCGGTATTCAACCTGAATGCCTTTCTGTACGTGAACTGATATGCCCGAACACATCCGCTACGCCCGAAATCGCCGCGAGTTCCTGACCGACTGCTTTTGCGGGGCCGGCTCGCTGGCCTTCGCCTCGATGATCGCCCAAAGCCAGGCGCGCGCCGCCCGCTACAATCCGCTGGCGCCCAAGCCGCCGCACATGCCCGATCACGCCAGGGCGAAAGCCTTCATCTTCGTCTACATGGCCGGCGGGCCCTCGCACCTGGAGACCTGGGACCCTAAGCCGTTGCTCAACCAGCTCGACGGGCAGAAGCGTCCGGCGGAATTCGGCGATGTGAAATATCAGAACGTGAATTCGGAGTCGCGGATTCTCGGCTGCAAGCGAACCTTCCGCAAATGCGGCAAGTCCGGGATCGAAGTCTCGGACCTGTTCCCGCACCAGGCGGAGATCGCGGACGATCTGTGCGTGATTCGCTCGATGCACGGCGACATGGTGGTGCACTCGGCCGCGCAATACCAGATGATGACGGGCCGCGTGGTTCCGGGATTTCCGGCGATGGGGAGCTGGGTGGTGTACGGGCTGGGGTCGGAGGCGGAGTCGCTGCCGGCCTATGTGGTGATGCCGGATTCGGCCGGCGCGCAGGAGGCCGGGCTGCCCATGTACCAGCACGGATTCCTGCCCGCGGTTTACCAGCCGACCATGCTGCGGCCGGGAAACAAGCCGGTGCTCAATCTCGATTTGCCCAAGGGGGTTTCACTGGCGGAGCGGCGCAAGACCATCGACCTGATCCGCTCTCTCAACGAAGCCAACCTGCCGGGCGAGGATCCCGAGTTCGCGGCGCGCATCTCGGCCTACGACACGGCGTTCAAGATGCAGACCGAGGCGCCGGAGGTGTTCGACATCAGCAAAGAGCCGCAGGAGACGCTTGAGCTGTACGGGGTCGGCGATCCCAAAACGGACGATTACGGACGGCGCTGCCTGCTGGCGCGGCGGATGGTGGAAAAGGGCGTGCGGTTCGTGTGCGTAGTGTCGGGCGGAGGCGCCGCCGACACCGAGTGGGACGCGCACTCCGACATCGAAAAGAACCATCTCAAAATGGCCGGACTGACCGACAAGCCGGTGGCCGGACTGGTGAAGGATCTCAAGCGCCGCGGCCTGCTGGATTCGACGATCGTGCTGTGGGGCGGCGAGTTCGGGCGGTCTCCGGAATCGGAGAAGAGCAAAGGGCGCGACCATCACAACACGGGCTTTTCGATGTGGGTGGCGGGCGGCGGGTTCAAGGGAGGGACGGTCTATGGCGCCACCGACGGTATCGGTTTGAAGGCCGTGGAGAAGCCGGTGCACTTCCGCGATCTGCACGCCACGCTGCTGTACCAGATGGGCCTCGACCAGGACGCGCTCAGCTACATGTACCTGGGGCGCAAGGAGCGGCTGACCGAGGTGCGCGGGGAAATCGTGAAGGAGATTGTGGGGTAGCGAGGTCTTGACGCCGACCGGCAGCCCCAGGGCTGCAGGTTCGAGTCCTACCTGGGGAGGCATCCTGCAACTTCTTGATCTCACGCTATCCGATTGATTTCATTACGGCCACTTCAGGCATTTCTTCCGGATTGGCTGCATTTGACCGTGACCCCGGGTTGGACTCGAACTCTTGACACGAATTCGGCCGGCCAGCACTCCCAAACGATATCGGCACTCTCTGGAGCCTACTGTGCGTGCCAACTTCCGGTTAGCCGACCGTCCGGACACAATTTGGCCGCCGGTTGGCATCATAGCCTGCTCCACGGGTTCCGCCGCTCGTTTAGAACAGAAAGTGCAGAAGAGCAGCGATAGCAAGTCCTCCAATCACTGAAACGACGGTTCCCATCAAGAACCCCTTGAAGTGATAGAGGTACTCCTTGGGCATCACTATATGCTCCGTACCGGGAATGATCAACCAGCTTGGCGTGAACCTGCATACGATGAGCCAGTCGAGGATGAGCAGATCGACGAGGTTGAAGAGGAAAAACAGGCTGAAGACATGCGCGAAGAGTTCCCAGAAGGACAGGCTTCCCTGCGCGGAGGCTCGCCAAAGCAGTGCCGAAGCAAAGGTAGACCCGATGAACAGTAGCCCGAGCGGGACGCCGAGCAAGATAGACATCCGCCGCTCCTTCTCCGATTTGGGCGGGACGATCTCCCGGATCTCCTTGGGAAAATGCTTTAAGAACATGCGGGGGTTGAACCGCAGCAAGACGAGCAAGTATGTTGAAGTCACAACGGACAGCAATGCACCATCTCGCAGGATGCGCATCGTGTCTAACAAAGGACCATCCCCTCGATGCCGACCTTGGCCATCGGCGTGGGGATTTGGTGCGGCCCGAGGTTATCGCCTACACAAAGGGGCATGTCAAGGATTCAGCCAAGTTTAGCAGTACGGCGTGAATCGCGTATGAATGACGGTGCATCCGGAACTTATCCCGGGTTCTCGTGGCGAGTTCGAGACGTGTCCAGACTGGGTGCCCACCGTGGACATGCGTCGGTGGCCGCACCAATCACTCTGAAAACAATACGCGTCCACGGTTCGATCACAGTGCTATCTGGGCCGCGAAAGTTCGAAACGTGTCCAGTGTGAGGAGCCAAATCGCATCTCATTTATTTCATTGCTGCCTCGGCCGGGCTAAAGAGCTAAATCGTTTGTATTCAGGTTCGAATCCTCGCTGGCCCACTCGACCGGAACGCTCCGCTTGTCCATCTCGCCAGGGTGTGGCTCTCATTCTGGACATTTCACCAGGAATGTGCTAAAACAGACTGCCAGATTTTGACTTAATGGCAGGAGGTGTGATGCCCAAGATGGTGATTGAGGTTCCGGAGGAGTTTACGGAAGTGGGAAAGGCGATG
>JBGPKH010000805.1:0-3471 GCA_041485845.1 Bryobacteraceae bacterium | reverse complement strand
CGGCTGCATCTGCGGTTGCGGCTGCATCTGCGGTTGCATTTGCGGTTGCATTTGCGGCTGCGCCTGTGGTTGGGGCTGCATCCGCGGTTGGGGTTGAAACTGAGGTTGCATCGGCGGCGGAACCGGTCCCTGGGCCAGTGCTGCGCCAACGGCGGCAAATGGAATCCACAAGCGAAGGTTCATCACGTTGTCTCCCTGCGCGAGATTCCCGCGCAACCGATAGACTACTCCAACCGATTCCGGCACGCAAAGGCTCCCGCGGCCTCTCTCAGTTTCCGATCGGCAGAGCAGGTCATCCGCCCGGGGCAGCAGGATTTCCATTGCTGAGCCACGTCCACCAGCGCGCGCACCGGCACAGGCACGTGCGAACTCTTGCGCCGCCCGAAACTGCGCCCCGGTCCGCCGCAAGGTCGCCCGGCGGAACCACGAATTCCATTTCATGGCGCCACAGCGGATCCTGCACGAGATCGGTTCCATCCGCCGGCAGGTTCATCGGGATGAGGTCCACTTTGCCGGCGTACAGATCCTCGAAGAGCATGTGGTCGCCGGTCAGGCGGGATCGCGCCGCAAGTTTACGCCTCCGAAGGTCGAGCCTCGGTAGGACCGCTTTCCGCGCACGCCGGCGGTGACGGGCGCACCGGGTGTATACTACCGCTCACGTATGAAATGGTCGAGAAGAGAGTTTCCGTTTCTGCTTCCCGCGTTCGCGGCGGCTCAGACATCCGGCCGCAAGGCGCCGTTGCCCGCGAACGCTTTCCGGCACGAGGATCTTGCCGCGCGGAAGAGCGGCGCGATTCTGGTGCAGCAGATCCTGAAAGGCGATACCCACACGGGATACCAGATCGACCTCCACGAGTCGGAACTCCCGGCCGGTGAAGCGCCGCATCCGCCCCATCATCACGTTCATGAGGAATTGTTGGCGATCCGCGAGGGATTGCTGGAAGTTACGATTGGCGGCAAGAGCACGCGGCTGGGCCCCGGTTCAGTGGCGTATCTCGCATCGAACCAGGAGCACGGCTGGCGGAATGTCGGCACGACAACGGCCACGTACTTCGTGCTCGCGCTCGGTGACGATAAGGCGTGACCAGACGGCACTCTCCAACCCGCCGCGGAGGCCGCCGGCCTGCCCGCCTAATCGGGTAATGCGAACGCGATGATGTTGGGGCCGGAGGCAACGGCGACGTATTGCTTGTTGTCGAAGACGTAAGTCATCGGCGACGCTCTCCAGAAATGGTTGGCCTGGAAATGCCAGAGCGGCTTTCCCGTGGCCGAATCCGCGGCCATGAATGCATCGCTATCCGCGCAGAAAAAAACCACGCCGCCGGCGGTGGCGAGGACACCTCCTCGCGTGGTGCCCGGGCCGGGCTCCGGCAGTTCCCAGGCGATCTTGCCTGTCCGGATGTCGATGGCGCGCAGAAACTTCTGCGGCCGGTCGTCGGGAGACTCGCGCGAGGCGCCGCCGTTGAAGCCGCGGCCGGCCTCCCACTTCGTCTCGCGCTTGGAGAAAATGCCGCAGCTTTCCAGCGTCTGAACGTAGTAGTAGCCCGTCGCCGGATTGAACGCATTGGCCCACCAGTTGGCCGCGCCGATGAGCGAAGGGCAGACTCTCGTTCCTTTTGCCGAGGGACGCTGGTCCGGATTGACGGCCGGGCGGCCGCCGGCGGCGATTTCTCGCGCCCAGGTGAGCTTCTGGACGAACGGTTTCGCCAGCAGCAGTTTGCCGTCAGTCCGGTCGAGGACGTAAAAGAAGCCGTTGCGATTGGCATCGAGCAGCAGCTTGCGCGGCCGGCCCTCCCACGTCGTGTCGGCGAGCACCAGCGGCTGCTGCGCGTCCCAGTCCCACTCGTCGTGCGGCGTGAATTGAAAATACCACTTGAGCTTGCCGGTCTTGATATCAAGCGCCACCACGGAGCAGGAGTACAGGTTGTCGCCGAGCCGCTGGTCGCCATTCAGATCGGAGCCGGGATTGCCTGTCGGCCAGTAGAGCAGCCCCATCTCGGGATCGTAGGTGCCGGTCATCCAGGTGGCTGCGGCAGGGTGGTCGATGGTTGTTCCCTTCCAGGTTTCGGAGCCCGGCTCGCCCGGCAGCGGCGCGGTCCAGAAGCGCCACCGTTCCTTGCCCGCAGCCTGGTCGTATGCCGCCACAAATCCGCGCGCGCCCGCATCGCCTCCCGCCACTCCGGAAATGACCATGTCTCCGACGGTGAGGGGCGCCGCGGTGGCACTGTAGTTCTGGCGCCAATCCGCCATCTCGATCTCCCACGCCAGCGTGCCCGTGAAGCGGTTCATCGCGACCAAATGGGCGTTGTCGGTGACCATGAACACGCGGTCGCCGGCTACCGCAGCGCCGCGATTGATGCCGCCCGAAGCGTTCCCCACCAGACCGCGCGTGCGGGGCCGCTGATAATGCCAGATCTGGCGGCCGGTCCCCGCGTCGAGAGCGAAACACTGGTTAGCGGTCGTCACGTACATGATGCCCTCGACGACGAGGGGCGTGGTCTGGAGCGGCGTGGTGTCGTCCATGGGGAAAATCCATTTGGGACCGAGCCGCGCGACGTTCGTCTTGTCGATTTGCCGGAGCGTGCTGTAGCGGTTGCCGCTGTATTGGCCGTCGTACGTAGCCCAATCGGATTGTGAAGTGACAGGACGGAAGCGGGCGCCGGCTCGGCGTAAGAGATGTATGCGCTGGTCGTCGGTGCGCAACTGCATGTCTTCGATCCCTTCGCCCAACAAGAGGCCTTCGAGCGTAGCGCCGGTGGTTGTTTCTACTTTGGTCCGGACCGGCGCGCGGGCGCCGCTTCTGGGCGGCCGCATCGTGCGCAGGTGGGCCACCAATTGGGTCATCTCGCCCTCGCTTAAGGCGAATGCGGGCATGCCGCGATCGGGAATGCCCGAACGAATCAGAGCCGTCAGTTCGATGTCATTCCGCGCGGAGAGACGGGTAACGATGGCGGGTCCGAACTCTCCTCCATTGCCGTCGCCGCCGTGACAGGAAGCGCAACGGTTCTCAAACAGCGTTCGGCCAGCGCTCGAATCCTGCTGGAGAGCAAGTGCGGTCGAGGCCAGGCCGCAAAACAAAACGAGATTTCGCATGGGACTTCTAGCGTCTAGCATCTAGCAGTATACACGCGACTTTTCGCGCGGGCCGCCGGCCGATTGCTGTAGGATCGATGGAGAAGGAGGCGCGATGCACGGGCATTCGCGGCGCGGATTTCTGGGTCGCACGCTTGGAGCGGCGTGGTTCGGGGCTTCCATGATGGAGCGAGCCTACCTGCGCGCGGCGCAGGCGCGAGCCCAATCGCAAGGGCAATTGCCCACGCTCTTCGATATCGAGAAGGTGGCTGACGGCGTTTACGCAGCCATCGCGCGCGGGCGGGCCATCATCAACAGCAACGCGGTCATCTTCGAAAATACCAGCGACCTGTTGATCGTCGATGCCCATGCCGCGCCTTCGGCCGTATACGCGCTGGT
>JBGPKH010000804.1:0-3476 GCA_041485845.1 Bryobacteraceae bacterium | reverse complement strand
TTCACGCGAATCCGCTTGCTCTCCTCTCCCTGTTTCTTCTCCGCGCAAATCTCCGCGTCTCCGTTTCTCCGCGGTGAGATCTGGTTACTGTCCAGGTTATTCTTCCGTGACGCCTTAGCTTCGAGGGAGCGCGGCCGGCCCCCGCCCCCGCCAATCACCACCCGCGCAGATACTGCACCGGCGGCTGGAGTTCCACACCCAACGCCTTCGCCGCGCGCAGCGGGAAGTACGGATCGCGCAGAAACTCGCGCGCCAGCAACACCAGGTCCGCCTTGCCCGATCGTACGATCTCGTCGGCCTGTGGCGGTGTGGTGATCAGTCCCACGGCCCCGGTCGGAATGCCGGCCTCCCGGCGAATGCGTTCGGCGAAGGGAACCTGGTACCCGGGCGCGAGCGGAATCTTCTGTTCGAGGGACGTGCCTCCCGAGGAGCAATCGATGAGATCCACCCCAAGCTCTCTCACGCGCCGCGCCAGCTCCACCGACTCGTCGGGCGTCCAGCCGCCCTCCACCCAGTCGGTGGCGGAGATGCGCAGGAAAAGCGGCAGGGTGTGCGGCCACACCGCGCGCACCCCTTCGGTCACCTGCAAGGCGAAGCGAATGCGATTCTCGAAAGCTCCCCCGTATTCATCTGAACGCCGATTGCTCAGAGGAGACAGAAACTCATGGATCAAATAACCGTGCGCCGCATGGATCTCGACCACCTGAAATCCGGCGCGCCGCGCCCGCCCGGCCGCCGCTACAAACGCCTCCACAATCGACTGAATCGCGGATTTCGACAACTCCTCCGGCGCCGCATCCTCGGACCGGAACGGGATGGGACTGGGCGCCACGGGCCGCCATCCGCCATCCTCCAGCGGAATCGTCTTGCCGCCCTCCCAGGGAGGCCGCGTGCCGGCTTTCCTGCCCGCATGCGCAAGCTGGATTCCGGGTACGGCGCCGCGCGCGCGGATGAAGCCGGTGATTCGAGCCAGGAAATCGATGTGCTCGTCCTTCCAGATGCCCTGATCGGCGGGCGAGATGCGCCCTCGCGGTTCGACCGCGCTCGCCTCCATCATCACCAGCCCTGCCCCGCCCACCGCGCGGCTGCCCAGGTGTACCAGGTGCCAATCGTTGGCGAAGCCATCGACGCTGGAGTATTGGCACATCGGCGAAACGGCGATGCGGTTGCGGACTTGTACATCGCGCAGTGCCAGCGGAGTAAACAAGTGAGTCGCCGTGTTACTCATCCGTTTCAGTATGACAAACTGGGAACGAGTGAACTTCGAGAACGTAGCCGAGAACCTGCGCGAGTCGTTTCGCATCATCGCCGCCAGCCGCGGTCCCGGCGAGGTCCGCGAGCTGCCCGGCGTGAGCATCGCATCGGCCGGAGTCACCTTCCAAATGTTCAACGCGGCGTTCCTCTCCGCGCCGGTGGCCACGGAGGCCGAGCTGGCGCAGCGCATCCTGCTGCCGTCGCTCCACTTCAACGCCCGCGGCCTGGAATGGGCCTACTGGGTGTGCGAAGACTTCATGGAGTCCCGCCCGCACCGCCGCTCCCGGCAAATCTTCGAAAGGCACGGACTGCGCCACTCGGTGGACCTGCCGGGCATGGCAACGGAGCGCCTCCTGCCGGCCATCCGCCCGCTCCCACCGATCGAGGTGCGCCGCGTCTGCGACCGCATCGCGCGCGACGCCTTTTGCGCCATCGGCTCGGTGTGTTTCCACGTGCCGCTCTCCTGGTTCTGCGAGGTCTTCGACAACCAGTCCGTGTGGGAGCGCTTCGCCGCATACGTGGGATACGTGGACCAGGAGCCCGTATCGACTACCGCGATCGTCAGCGGCGGCGGCGTCCTCGGCGTGTACAACGTCGCCACCGTGCCCGGCCACCAGCGCCGCGGATACGGCGAAGCCGTGATGCGCCAGGCGCTCGCCGACATTCAGCGGCAGCACCACATCGAGCGGGTGATTCTCCAGTCCACGCCCGCCGGATTCCGGCTTTACGAACGGATGGGATTCCGCACCGTGACGAAAGTGGCCGTCTACTCCACCTAGGCACCGCCGCCATGGCCTCGTGAAAGAGAATTTGCCATTGGGAAGAGTCTCCATAGGTTGGCGAGTATCGGGGTAATCGGGAACCACGCCGGTCTCGGCAACATCCCATGAATCCCGGCATCAAGAACCAGAAGAAAAGGATGCCGTTTGGCAAGGGCAAACTCTGCGCGAAGTCGGATGTGGGCCGCGTGCTGCTCGGCGGCTGGCAGTTGAACGCACTTCTGCCGCTCCAGGCGGCGCTCCGCTAAACATCTCGTATAGCTCGACTACGTTGAACACCTCGGGGCGCAATAATCAGCCAAACCTGGTTGGCGCCGGTAAGCCCGCGATCTACGGCAAGTGTCGGCCCTGGCCAATTATGGTTTGACACAACCCGGTTCGCCGCGCCGGCGGCGCTCACCTTCGGCAACCTCGGCCGCAACATCCTGAACGGCCCGGGCGTGGTCAACCTGAGATCTCAGCCACTTCTCGATAGAACACGGCCGAAAATCGACCAGGCTGTCGAAATTGCCGGGCTTCTCGTCGAAGTCTATGTCCTTGTACTTGATCGGAATTTCGCGAAGTTCTCCGCTAGGCTAGACGAGGGTTCGAGGTCTGCCTGATTGGCCTTCGCGGAGCGCGCTGCTGGCCGATCGGGGGTTCCTGGGAACAAGAGCAGGGACACGTTCACCATGACCAGTGGTCATGCCAATATCGCGGTGTCCGGGTAACTCCTTGAGAGCGGGGATGCTGACTCCGGCACGCAGCATTTCCGTGACAAAGGTGTGTCTCAGTCTGATGGGGCCGAATCGTAGCTGAGCCGCCAGCGCAGCAAGTTGCCTCGGCGAGCGTTTTCCACATCCGCTGATAAGAGACGCGGCGGCCATCGGCAACTGGACGATGCGTGGGATCAGACCGGCAGTGGCGAGGCGGTGAGCTAATTAGCAACCCGCCGCAGGTTTCCAACCTGCCCCACGAACCCCGATGGCGGACCGCGCAGCCTGCCGGACGCTGATATCCTGAGAATTGGCCCGAATCTATCCGTTCCACCCGCTTCGTTACACTGAAAAAGCCGGCCCGCTGGGGACTCTGGTCACCCAGCCTTACGACAAGATATCCCCGGCGATGCAGGCCCGCTATCTTTCGCTTAGCCCGTACAACCTCGTCCGTGTGATCCTGGGCGAACGCCGCCCATCGGATTCCGGCGCCGGCAACGTGTACACCCGCGCCGCGCTCCACCTGAACGATTGGATCGCTGCGGGCGCACTCGCGCGCGATCGCGAGGCCGGCATCTTTCCCTACTTCCAGGAATTCACCGTGCCCGATACCGGCGAGCGCCTGGTGCGTAGAGGCTTCATCGGACTCGGCGCAGTGGAGGACTATTCGGCCGGCATCGTCCACCGCCACGAGCAGACCCTCGCCGGCCCGAAGAAGGACCGGCTCGAGCTGCTGCGCCACACCCAC
>JBGPKH010000803.1:0-3499 GCA_041485845.1 Bryobacteraceae bacterium | reverse complement strand
GAGGGAGCGCCCGTCGGGCGCCCAGCCAGCCAGGTTGTAGTAAGTCAGCTTCGGCTGCAGTTCTCGAACCACCTGACCGGTTTCCGCCGCGCGGATCACCAGGAAGCGGCTGTTCGCGCCCGCCCGGCCGCGCAGGGAAACATAGACGAGGTGCTTCCCGTCCGGCGACCAGTAGGGCTGGGAATTGGACTCCAGGTAATCCTGAGTCACATCCCGCGGCGAGGACAGCAACTTTCCCGTCGCGAAATCGAAAGAGGCGATCTGCACGCTCGTTCCGGCGTTGCCGGTTCTGAGCCCGTAGTATAAGGCGCCGGTACGGGTCACTCCCAAGGAATCAGCCAGCCCGAGATCCGCCTTGATCAGTTCGGGCACGCCCTGGGCCTTTCCATCGGCGAACGGGAGACTCCACAGCGCCATGGAACCGGCACGGTTGCTGGCAAACAGGAGTTGTTTCCCATCGGGCGACCAGCCCATCATGATGTCGTGACCGCGATTCACCACGGCGGAAATCTCGCGGGCGCCGTCAATCGCCATTACAAACACGTCGCGCTCGGGTCCGGTGTCGCCTTGTCGCAAGTCATACCCCAGGTATTTGCCGTCGGGCGAAAAAAACATCTGCCAAGCGCCGAGGCCCTTTCCGGCTTTCAGCACGCGTAGCGAGCCATCCGCAACGGAAACCAAGCCGATCTGGTCGTTGCCGTCCTTCAGCGCGATGGTGACAGCCACCCATTTGCCGTCTGGTGACCAGTCGCGCGGCGCCAGCCATCCGCCCGCCTGGTTTCCATACAAGCGATGGGGGTTTGGATCGCCGGTGAGGCTGGCGAGCCGCAGCTCATACGTCTCGCTGTTGTTCCTGTCGAACCAACTGTAGGCCACCTGTTTGCCATCCCTGGAAATGGCGGACTCCTCCGCCATTATGGTCCAATTCCCGCTATTCGGATTCTTGGTGTCCGTGATGCGCCGGTCCTGGCCAGTGGCGATTTCGCGCACAGCCAGATCACCCGTGTCCCAATCGGTATACGACAGGTAGCGGCCGTCGGGAGAAATGGTGCCTAAGGTATCGACCTTGGGGCCGCTCCAGACCAGCGTGCTGGCTTTGCGCGCCGCGGTTTCGGTGCGTCCGAGCCTTGCCCGCGCCATCGCCACCGCTTCCTTTTGGTCGCCGTACTCGCGCACCACCTGCTCGTAGATCTTGCGCGATTCGGCGTCGCCCATCTTCCGGTAGCAGTCGGCCATGCGGACCAGCGCGGTGGCCGTGATCGCGCGGTCGCGCTTGACGTACTTGGAGACAATCGCGGCGTACTGCTTGATGGCGGCGTTGAGATTGCCGTCCACCAACTCCGTGTTCTGCGCGGCCTTCATGAGCTTGTCGGCTTCGTCCCTGGTTTGCGCTCCCGCCACGAGCATCGCGGCCAGGATCGCGGTTGCGAATCGTTTCATGGCTTCACCTCCAGGAATGAAGTTACCGGCCGGGTTTCGCAATCGCTCCACAGGCGTGTCATGATTCGGTCACACCTTCCAGATCGAATCGATACCCAATGCCGCGCACGCTCTTGAGGTAGCGCGGCTCGGCCGGGGCTGGTTCGATCTTCCTGCGGAGATTGGAAATCTGGTTGTCCACGACGCGCTCGGTAATCATGAGCTCTTTGCCCCAGGCCTCGTCGATCAGCACGCGGCGCGTGAGCACGCGGCCGGGGCGGCGGGCGAAGAGTCCCAGCAACTTGAATTCGAGGGGCGTTGTGGGGACCGGCTTTCCGGCGCAGCGCAACTCGGCGCGAACGAAATCCACTTCGCAATCGCCGAAGCGCACGACCTCCGTATCGCCGTCCGCGGGAGACGCGCGCCGCAGGAAGGCGCGAATGCGGGCGCGCAGCTCCTTGGGGCTGTAGGGCTTGGTCACGTAGTCGTCCGCGCCGATGTCCAGCCCCATCACCCTTTCGATCTCCTGGGTGCGGGCGGTCAACATCAGGATGATCGATTCGACGCCGGCGCGGCGCAGCTCGCGGCAGACCTCGAAGCCGTCTTTCTTGGGCAGCATGACGTCGAGCAAGATCAGGTCGAAGGCCTCCGCGCGAGCGCGGCGGCTGGCGGTGTCGCCATCCTGGACCACCTCCACGGAGTAGCCTTCCAGCCGAAGATCGTCTTCGAGCGCAATGGCGATCGCCGGGTCGTCTTCTACAATCAGGATTCGTGACATGGGATTACCAGCGTGAACGTGCTGCCGCGGCCAGGCTCACTCGCTAAAAGCACCGCGCCGCCGTGAGCTTCGGCGACCGATTTGACCAGCGCGAGCCCCACGCCGATCCCGCGAATACCGGCGTGCCGCGCGTGCGAGCCGCGCACGAACCTATCGAACAGTTTGGCCTGCTCCTCCGGCGGGATGCCCACGCCGTGGTCCTCGACCGAGATGTGGACTGCGGCGCCGGAGCGGCGCGCTACGACACGAATCGGCGTGCCGGGCTCCGAGTATTTCCCGGCATTCTCCAGCAGGTTGGCGACGGCGTGGGAGAGCGCCTCGCGGTCGGCCTGGATCGGCGGAAGGCCGGCGTCGGTTTCGCAAACCACTTCGCGGCCGCCCGATTGCGACTCGCGGCGAAACTCCTCGACCACTCCGCGCAGCAATTCGCCGGTGTCGGCCGGTTCGAGCTTCCACGCGTAGGAGCCGGCCTCGATGCGTCCGAAGCTCAGGAGTCCTTCCACCAGGCGATGGAGCCGCTCGGTCTCGCGGGCCAACAGGTCGTAATACTGCTGCTTGCGCGCTTCGGTGGGCACGCTGTTGGTGGCGAGCAGCTCCGTCAGGTGGCGCATCGACGTGATGGGCGTGCGGAACTCGTGGGAGACTGCGGAGACGAAATCGGACTGTTGACGGGCGAGCGCCATTTCGCGGGCGGTGGCGCGCAGCAGGCCGTACGCGGCGGCGAGCATCAGGGCGAAGGTGAAGAGCAGACCGGCGATGAGGACGGTGCGGCGGGTTTTCCAAGGGCCGGTCTCTTCGTGTCCGGGCTGAAAGGCCAGGCGCAGGAGGAATGGCAGACGCGTCTCGCCGGGCGTAAGCGTCACGGGGCCGGCAGGCTCGGGCCCGAGCAGGCGCTGGCCATCGGGATCATAGAGGGTGGCGGTGAGGTGTTGTGCAGTCCACACGGGAGCGAGCAGGGTGCCCAGGTCTGAGGGTGGCGCGAACCATGCGACCGGGCGACCGGGTCCGCCAGCCCAGACAGCCAGGACCGGCAGTCCCTCCGCACGCACGATTCTGCGACCGCGAGCGGGGAAGTCTCCGGCTCGCCAGGCGCGCCAGAGGGCGACGGCGGCTTCGGTGCGCGCGAGCGATTCGGCGGGCGGAGGAGCGCCGCCCCATTCGCGGAGCAGGTCGCGATAGAGAGCGAAGGTGGCGCGATCCATGGGCGCAGCGCCGGAGTACAACGTCTTCTGCATGCGGGCGACCTCGTCCCGCAAGCGCTGCCAATCGCCTGCCTGCGCGTAGATCCGGCACGCACCCTGG
>JBGPKH010000802.1:0-3512 GCA_041485845.1 Bryobacteraceae bacterium | reverse complement strand
CCGGGCTCGGCCTCTATCTCTCGCGCGCTTTTGTACGATCGTTCCGCGGCGACCTGCGGCACGATCCCGCGGTGCCGGGCTGTTCGTTCGTGATCGACCTGGCCGTGGCCGGCGACCACCGGCGTCTGGACCAACATGGAACCCATACGACTGTTATTGCTCGATGATCACGTCCTGTTTCGCGAGGGGCTGAGCCGCCTCCTGGCATCGGAGCCGGACTTCGAGATGGTGGGCCACTGCGGCACTTCAGCCGAAGCACTCGACCTGCTGCGCCGCGTCCCGGCGGATGTCGTGCTCCTGGACTTCGATCTCGGCGAAGATCACGGCAGCCAGTTCATCTCTTCCGCCCGCCAGGCCGGCTACACCGGAAAGTTCCTCATGATCACCGCCGGCATGACCGCCACGGAATCGTCCATCGCGCTGCAACTGGGAGCCTCGGGCATCTTCTTGAAGCACAATTCTCCAGTAACGCTGGCGAAGGCCATACGACTGGTGGCGAGCGGAGAGATGTGGGTGGATCAGCGGGTGATTCAACTGATGGCCGATGGAGTCCACCAGCGCGAAGAGATCGGGGTTCGCCGCCCGCTGACGGATCGCGAGCAGCAGGTGCTCCGCGGCATTTTCGAAGGGCTTTCGAACAAGGAGATCGCCGCGCAGATCGGGGTGTCGGAAGGCGCGGTGAAAGCGACTTTGCAGCAACTCTTTCAGAAGACGCGGGTACGAACGCGGAGTCAGTTGGTGCGGATCGCTCTGGAAGCCTCCCTCGCCACGCCCCGAAAATCCTGAATCTTTCTACTTGGCCGCGTCCTCGACGGCCTGCAAGACCGCCGGCTGCCGGGGGGCCAGACTATCCCGGCCGGCGATACGTCTCCTGGCAGATTCGCCCGTCGGGACCGAGACGCAGCCGCCGGTCGCGCCAATCCACATCGTGACCGAATACCCCTGCCAGCCACACGGCGAATCCGAAAAGATCGCGCAGTGGAATCATCCAGAAAAGCGTCGCCACGCGGCGGTCCTTGAGGGTGCCGGACCCGATCATCAAGCCCGCGACCATGCGCATGGCAAGCGCCACGGACGCCACCCGCCACTGGCGCCCGGCAAACGCCACGATGGCCCACAAGGTGGCGTGCGTGATGACGTAGCCGTAGTAACCGGCGGGCCGGGAAACCCGAATCGTACGCGACCAGCGCAACTGGTGCCGCCACGTCTGTCCCCAGGTCTCGGCGCCCAGGCCGGTCTCCACCACCACCGGCGCAAACTCGATGCGGTAGCCCAGGGCGCGGATGTGCCGGCCGAGCTGGTAATCGTCCGCCAGGTATCCGGCGAGGGTCTCGAATCCCCCGAACCGGCGCAGCGCTTCCGCGCGAAACACCATGGTGGAACCGAGCGCGAACTCCGCTACGCCCAGCAACCGGGCCACCAGCACGCTGGGCGCGAATTCTGTGGCGATGCCCAACGCTTCCGCGCGCGACGCCCACGATTCCGCCTGGCCGCGGTAGAGGCAGGTCACCAGCCCGATCTCCGGATCCTCCAGCGGCGCCGTGACCGACCGCAGGTAGCCCGGTTCCACTACGATGTCGCTGTCGTTCACCAGCAGGAGCGGATAGCGCGCGTGCCCGGCGAGCTCCGCCAAGACCCCTACCTTGGCGTTTGGCGACTTGGTATAGACGATGCGAATGCTGATCGCGCGCTCGGGGAATTCGCGTTGCAGGCGCTGGATATCCGCGATCGCCTCATCATCGGGGTCGGTGAGACCGAACAGGATTTCGAATTCCGGGTAGTCCTGCGCGGCGTGCGATCGGATGGCTTCGTAAAACTGCGGATCGCGCCCATGCACCGGCTTCAGGATGGAGAGTGGCACGGGCACTCCTGTCCGGGGGGTTTGCAGTCTGCGCCAGCGAACTGCCGCCACGATCGCCAGAAAATAATACACCGCCGCGGCCGCAGCGGGCGCCGCCAGCCAGATCACAAGGAAACCAGCGCGACGCCGCAGATCACCAGCGACGCGCCCGCCCAGCGCAGCCAGTTGACGTGCTCTTTCAGCGCGTACTTGGCAAGCACGGTCTCCAGCACGTACGTGACAGCCGTCGCCGGCACCGCAAAACTCAGGTCTGCGATCGTGAGCAGCCCCATGTAGGCAAAGAACGAAACCGCCATCGCGACTACCGACCCGATCACGAACCGGTTGCGCGCCAGCAGCGCCATGGCCCTCCCGAGCGCCCCCGGGCGGAAGTCGCGGATCTCGCCGTGTCTTCGCATGCCCATGGCTTGCAGGACTTCGCCCACGGTGGTCGCACCCACGACGATCGCGATCCACATCCACTTCATGGATTGGCTCGCCCATTGGGTTGCGCAGTTTGCGGCGCGGTGCGCCCGCTCACCAGCGCCACACCCGCCACGATCAGGATGATGCCGGCCCACCGCTTCGCCGTGATCTGTTCGTTGAGCAGCACCTTTCCGGCGAGCGCCACGAGCACGTATCCCACCGAAGTCACCGGCAGCACGTAGCTCAAGTCCGCCCAGCTCAGCAGCGCCATGCGCGACAACAGCCAGAGAATCAGCAACAGCACCCCCAGCGACACCCACGGCCGGAACAGCACCGTGATGTACTCCAGCGGCGTGCTTAGCTGCGCCGGCATGCCGCGCTTCATGAAGAAATTGCCGAAGACGTTGCTGAACACCACCACCGCGGCGCAGATCCAGGTTTTCAGTCGAAGCCGGGCCGATTCCTTGTTCATCCGCCGGGTCAATCGCCGGAGCCGGCCGCGACCGCCGCCGCTTTACCTGCCGCCTTGTGCTCGGCCACAAAACGCTTGCGTTTGGACCGCAGCGCCATGTACTCACGAGCCTCTTTCGTGAGCCGCCGGCGTTCATCGCCGTCGAAAATCGCCTTGCGCACGATGCGCCACACCACCCGGGGCCGGAAGAAGTATTCCCCGTAGAACCGCTCCACCCACTCCACCAGTTCGCCGCGGTCGAGCCCCGGGTAAATGATGTTGGGAAGCTGGTGGCCGGTTTCGTCGGTCATCGAATCGATGGTGATGAGATCGTTCTTCTTGACGTAATCGTAGAATTCGGTTCCGGGGTAGGGGTGCGCGATAGAAACCTGGATGGTCTCCGTGTCCAGCCGCTTGGCGAAATCGATGGTCTTGCGGATGCTTTCGCGCGTCTCGCCGGGCAGCCCGATGATGAAGTCGCCATGCACCAACAACCCCAGCTTCTTGCAGTTGGCCGTGAATCGCTGCGCCATCTCCACCGTGGCGCCTTTCTTGATGTTCTTGAGGATCTGCGGATCGCCCGACTCATAGCCGACGATCAGCAGCCGGCAGCCGGCGTCCCGCATCGCCTTCAGCGTCTCGTAATCGACCGTGACGCGCGACGTACACGACCAGGTAAAGTTCAGCGGCTTGAGCTTCTCGCAAAGCTCGATGACCCGCGACTTGCGGATGTTGAAGGTGTCGTCGTCGAAGAAGACTTCCTTCAGGCCCGGAAAGTTCTCGAGCGTCCATTGG
>JBGPKH010000801.1:0-3512 GCA_041485845.1 Bryobacteraceae bacterium | reverse complement strand
GTCCGATGAGCGCTATAGATATCCGCACTCTTGAGTTCGTACCACTTCCGCCATGTAACCTGCAACGGCAGGCCCGCTGATATGATGGTGGCGATGAACCTGGTTGTAGCGGCCGACCATGGCGGCTTCCCGTTGAAGGCCCGAGTGATCGAGGAGCTCCGCAAGCTGGACCACCAGGTGACCGACCTGGGCGCCAACTCTGCCGACTCCGTGGACTACCCCGACTACGCGCGCGCCGTCGCCGAGGCCATTTTGCAACACCGCGCCGAACGCGCCGTGCTCATCTGCGGCTCTGGCGCCGGCGCCTGCGTGGCCGCCAACAAGTTCCGCGGCATTCGCGCCGCCACCTGCCACGACAGCTTCTCCGCGCGCCAGTGCGTGGAAGACGACGACGTAAACGTGCTCTGCCTGGGAGCGCGCGTGGTCGGTCCCGAGCTGGCTGTGGATCTCGTCCGCGACTACGTTGGCGCGCAATTTTCCGGCGCCGAACGCCACCGCCGGCGCCTGGGAAAAGTCGCGGGCTTCGAGGCCGATTTCTGCAAGTAGCTTCTGGAAGCAACTCATGGCGGTGTTTCAGAAAGACATTTCGCTGTCGACCAGGGGCCGCTGCGACGTACTGAATATTACAGACGAGGTCGCGCGCATTGTGACCGCGAGCGGAATCCGCACCGGCATGGTCAATGTGTCCGGGGTCGGCTCCACGCTCGGCATCACCACCCTCGAGTTCGAGCCCGGTTGTGTGGCCGACCTCAAGCGCGCCCTCGAATCGGTGAAGTATAATGAACCGCACCCACCGTGTTGGAGAAGATTGGCAAATACCTCGTCCGAAGTGAAATCGGGAGAGGTGGCTTCGGAGCCGTGTATCAGGCTTGGGACCCCGATGTGCGCAGAGACGTGGCAATCAAGGTTCTGACCTCGGTCAGCGATCCGGGCATGCTTGCCCGGTTCCGCTCAGAGGCCGGTACAACTGGAAGCCTCAAGCACAAGAACATCATCACGATCCATGATTTCGGCGAGCACGATTCGGTGCCGTACCTGGTGATGGAATTGCTCGAGGGGCGTAGCCTGCGGGAAGTGATCGAGACCGGCGCGCGGCTTTCCCTTTTGGAAAAGGTCGCGATTCTGGGAGAGATCGCGAGGGGGCTATTGTATGCGCACCAAAACGGCGTGATCCACCGCGATGTAAAGCCCGCCAACATCATGTTACTCGCGGACGGCGCCGTGAAGATTCTGGATTTCGGCATTGCCCGGATGGTGAATCGAGATCTGACACGGCAGACGGCAACGGGAATGATGATCGGCACCGTGGAGTACATGGCGCCGGAGCAGTTCGATGGCGAGGATGCAAGCGCGTTAAGCGACATTTTCCAAGACTGGAATGCTGCCGCGAAAGGGCTGGATGAATTGGTCAAAGCGGTTCCGAACGACCCGCAGGTGCTGTCTTGGCAGAAACTCCTGCGGGAGGGTAAGCGGGAGGAACTGATTGGCGCCGCGACGTCGGACCGCGAGAAGCGGATCAGCAGTCTTCGCGAGACCATCGTAGCTGCCCTGTCACGTCGCGAGTGGAAGGGCGCAAAAAGAGATATTGACGAACTGCAAAAGTTGGCCCCGTTGGACGGCAACATCGTCGAATGGCGGGACAGAATTGACGCCGGACTTGCTGAAGAGCTTCGGATCTCGAACCGGCCGGGGCGACCCGCCGCCGAACCCCCGCCGATCTTGCCCGACCCGGTGCCTGTGGGGAGCCCTGGAGCCAGTCCCTCCCAACTACCGATGGCCCTGGTCGGGACGCGGGTGCCTCTGGCACCGGCGAAGGGAATAGTGGTTGAAGCCGGCTTGCGCGCGGGTGCGGTGAAGGTGAATCAGAAGGATGGTTTAAAGTACGTCTGGATACCGCCGGGGACGTTTCAGATGGGCTGCTCGCCAGGGGACAGCGAATGCGCGGACAACGAGAAGCCGGCGCACCAAGTGACCATCACAAAAGGCTTCTGGATAGGTCAAACCGAAGTGACGCAGGAAGCCTATCAACGGGTGATGGGAACCACTCCAAGCGGCTTCAAAGGGCAAAATCTCCCGGTTGATAACCTCGATTCGGACGACGCGCGGAGCTATTGCCATGCGGCCGGCATGCGGCTGCCCACCGAGGCTGAGTGGGAGTATGCGGCGCGGGCGGGCAGCAGCGGGAGCCGTTACGGCGGTATCGAGGGAATCGCCTGGTACCACGACAACAGCGGAGGCAAGACGCACGAAGTGGGCAGGAAGCAGCCAAGCCCGTGGGGGTTGCACGACATGTTGGGGAACGTGTTTGAGTGGGTGGCGGATTGGTATTCGGACTACACGCCGGGCAGCGCGACCGATCCGCAAGGTCCGGCGCGCGCCATGGACGAGATCTACGGTTCCAAGATGCGAGCGCTGCGGGGCGGTGCCTGGAACCTCGTTCCACGGCTCGCGCGCGCGTCGGTCCGTGGCGGGGGCGGGTCGGCGGGCCATCCCTTCAACCTCGGCGTCCGGTGTGCCGGGAATTAGTTCCCCTTTGTGCTTTTTCCTTTTCTTCCACGATCTGCTGTGGCCAGGCAGCGGTCGGGAGCCAGAGCCATTGTCGTGACGATGTGAACGGATCGAAGCATTACGTGTATCGCCGCTTGACAAGTGACGCTTGTCGCTGTACATTGGTTCCGTGATTGAGAGCTTCAAACACAGGGGACTGAAGCGGCTCTTCGAGCGTGACGACCGCAGCCAGGTCGGGGCCGATATCGTCCAGAAAGTCGAGCGCATCATAACCGCTCTCGACGCTGCCAAGACCCCGCAAGCTCTCGATCTGCCCGGCTATCGCCTCCATCGGCTCAAAGGCGATCTGAAGGGATTTTGGAGCGTGACCGTCCGCGCAAACTGGCGCATCATTTTCCGCTTCGTCGACGGCAACGCTCAAGATGTTGAGCTAGTCGACTACCACTAGAAAGGATAACTCTATGCCCATGAAGAACCCTGTTCATCCTGGCCTCCTCATCCGGCACGATTGTCTTGAGCCTCTGGGCCTGACCGTCACCGCCGGTGCCGCGGTGCTCGGCGTCACGCGGCAGGCGCTCAACAATATCGTGAACGGAAAATCGGGGATCAGCGCCGAGATGGCGATCCGGCTTGAAAAAGCTTTCGGCGGCACGGCGCAGGCCTGGCTTCAGATGCAAACGAACTACGATCTCGCGCAGGCCCGGTTCTCCGCAAACAAGATCAAGATAAGCCGCTATCAACCCGAGGCTGTTCGGGCATGACTTTATCCTAAGGCAAGCTAAGGCAAGCGGCCTTTCCTGCCACAGTTCCTTCTGTCACGCCGATACAAATCGTAGCGGACCGGGCCGTGAGAAGATCGCGCCGTCCGATGAGCGCTATAGATATCCGCACTCTTGAGTTCGTACCACTTCCGCCATGTAACCTGCAACGGCAGGCCCGCTGATATGATGGTGGCGATGAACCTGGTTGTAGCGGCCGACCATGGCGGCTTCCCGTTGAAGGCC
>JBGPKH010000800.1:0-3531 GCA_041485845.1 Bryobacteraceae bacterium | reverse complement strand
CACCCCGCCGCGGGCCGCCAGCGCCGAGAAGCGCGCCGAGGGATTGTTGTACAGTTGCCCGAGCCGCTCGGCGATGGCGGGCCGCATGGGCAGGCGATCCAGGTAAGCGCGCGTGCGGGCGTTCTGCGCGTTGCTCCATTGGCGCACCTCGACGTCGGCGGCCTGCTCGAGCCACCGGTAGTCGTCCACCACTTTGACGCCGCTGTAATCGTCGGTCACCGGGCGCTTGGGTGTCGCCGGAGCCGGAGGGACCTGGCCGGCGGCGCCGCTCAGCGCCACGCTCCACACCATGATCGCACCTGCCAGCCATCCTGCGTTTGTTCGGATCTGGTTCATCTTGGTCTTCCCGAGTTGATAGCATACACCAGCCAGGGGTAGCGGATCGGCATGCGGTGGATGCCGGCCGGCGTGGGGGTAGCGCAGGCCTACTAGCGATAGTAGTAAATGAGGGATGGCGCTAGGCTGGATCATTACCATGCCCTGGCGCCTTCCCCTACTGATCGGCGTGACCATCCTGCCGCTAGCCTTCGCTCAAACCACGCCACCCGCCACGCCACAGCAATTGCCCATTGTTCATGAGCGCATCGAGGTGACTGCCACGCGCCTCCCGGAATCGCCCGAACAGGTTCCGGCGGCCATCGAGGTGTTCACCGGAGATGAGCTGCGGGCCCGGGGAGCTCGCGACCTGCGCAGCGCGCTGGCTCTCGCCATCGGCGTCGAGATCGCGCCGGGTGGAGATGCCGGACCCGCCAGCGCGGTGCCGGCCTTTTGGGGTCTCAAAGAGTTCGACGCGTTTCTGCTGGTGGTGGACGGCGTGCCTTTGGGGGGCTCCTTCAATCCGGCGCTGACCTCCCTCAATCTGGCGGATGTGGAGCGCATCGAGGTGCTACGGGGGCCGGCTCCGGTGATGTACGGAGCCACATCGTTCGTCGGCGTCATTCAGGTTGTACATAAGGACACGGCCGCAACCGGCAAGGAGCTGATCGTCCGCGGCGGTAGTTTCGGAAGCGGCGGCGTAACATTCTCCACCGCCCTGCCGCTGCCGGGCAACTGGACGTCACGCCTTTCATTCGACGGCGAGCGGGAAGGCTTCCTTGACGATCGCACCGCGTTCCGCCGAGGCCACGGGGCGTGGCGGGTGGAGCGCAAAGGGACCGGCCAGAGGCGCGTCTGGTTCAATGTCGACCTGAACTGGCTCGATCAGGATCCCGCCAGCCCTCGTGTGCGCGATGGCCAGGTGTTATCTCCGCTCAATCCCGTGGACGCCAACTACAATCCGGCCGGCGCATTTCTCAACGACCACTGTGTGACCCTGATGGGCGGCTTCGATCGGCACGCCGCGGGCGGGATGTGGTCCACCACGGCGTCGGTGTCGCACAGCGCCCAGGATGTCTTGCGCGGCTTTCTGGTGGACCTCTCCGATTCGGCCAACAATGTTCACGGGTTGCGTGAGAAGATCGGCTTGACTGACGTTTACTTCGATTCGCACCTGTCGTGGAAGCGGTCCCACGGCGTGTCGTTCCTGCTGGGCGGCGACTATCTGCACGGCCAAGGCAACGCCAAGGGAGCCGATTTCGACTATACGATGCTGCTGAGCGGAGCGGCGGCGGCTCGCGTGATGGTCCCCGGCGTGCTTAACGTGCACATCGAAGACCGCCGCGACTTCGCCGGCGCCTATAGCGCCGTCGAGTGGAGCCCGGTGGACCGCCTTCGCATCGATGCCGGTGTCCGGCTGAACATCACCACCGAGAAGCGGGAGGGCCGTGACGCGGATCGGGCGGCCTCGAGCGATCGCCAGACCAACGCACGCGCCAGCGGCAGTGCCGGCGCGATCTGGAGCGCCTGGCAACACAGTGAGGACGCCGTAAGGCTGTTTGTGAACTATCGCGATACCTTCAAGCCCGCGGCAATCGACTTTGGCATCGGCGAGAGCGAGGGCGGTGAACACATCCTGAAACCGGAGACGGCGCGCAGCGTGGAAGGTGGAATCAAGGCCCGGTTGTTCGGCGGGCGCGTGGGCGCCGAGGCGTCGCTTTTCCAAATGAACTTCGAGAACCTGGTGATCTCGACCAACGTTAACGGATTGCCGGCGTTGGCCAATGCCGGAACGGAGCGATTCCGCGGCTTTGAGACCGGCACCTCGCTGTTCCTGACGAGCGAGGTCATGGCACGGGCCACCTACAGTTTTCACAACGCGGAATTCGTGGATTCCGTCCAGTTATTTGACGGCGTGCCGGCCCAACTCGGGGGGAAGAGGCTGGAGATGTCTCCACGGCAACTGGCGGCCTTTGGCGTGATGTACACTCCGGCCCGCGGTGTTTTCGGCGGCGTTGACCTGAACTATACCGGGAGCCGCTTCTTGAATAAACGCAACACGGCTGTGGTGGATGGATTCGCGGCAATCGGGATCGGGGCCGGATATCGCACGCCGCGCTGGGAATTGCGCGTCGATGGCCGCAATCTCGGCGACAGGCGCGACCCCGTAGCGGAGAGCGAGATTGGCGATGCGCAGTACTATCTCATGCAGAGTCGCCGCGTGGACGTCACCTTTCGAGTGCGGTTCTGATTTTCCGGTCCCTCGAGCTGTTTTCGAAACGGCGCCACGATCTTCGGCGCCTGCGCCGCAAACGGAATGGTTGCGGATTCATCGCCAGCCGGTCGTGAGCACGTTGCCGTCCCCTGAGTGGGCGGCGAGACCGCCGGCGACGGGCGCGGCAGCTCCTCCCCATCAGAGAAGGACTTTGAACCCTTCCTGTGTGAAGTGGTAGTCGTTCGTCAGCACATCGGTGATCCGATGGCGGTGCATCGTAGTCATCGATATGCAGTCCACAAGGCTGTAGCCCTTATCGGACCGCTGCTCATACAGTCGGAGGCCTGCCAGGAAGGATTCACGCGACTGTTGATAACGGTCACGCGCCCGTCACCGGGGATTCGGCGCACTGCCTGAGCGGCCACCCTCGCAAGTTCGGACCGCGCTGTGCCAAGCCGTCCAGAAGTTCCGTCAAGATCTCGCCGGTGGTAACCAGGTGTACTTCTCCCAGCGACTTCCGGGCGCGAATTGCCTGGTTTCGGTACTGATCGCGCGGGTGAAGTGTTGCACCCCAGTAAAGCGTGCCGGCGAAGACCAGCCTCACTTCTTTTTCGGTGCGCCGTGCAGGTGGTGGTCGAGGCCGGCGAAGTAGTCGGCTGGAACTCTCGTCCACGCTCGCGCCGGCGCCGACTTCCCGATCGCCGAAAGATCGGCTTCCAGCGAGCCGGGAGCGAATTCGGCGGGAATGCGCGAGTTCGAGCCATTCCTGTCTCTCGAAGGATTCGCCGCGCTCCGTCGTTTGATCGCCGCAGCCATAGGATCACCTTCAACGAGCATACCTTGTGCCAGCTTGGGTGTTGCGAGCCGCGGCATACTGCCCGGATTCTTCCACCGACAACCTGTATGTGTGGGCCCTACCAGCCCACCGGCTTGCCGCGGTTCTGCTCGTCGAGCCACTTCTGCAACGGCGCGAAGTAATCGCGGATGGCCGAAGCATCCAT
>JBGPKH010000799.1:0-3583 GCA_041485845.1 Bryobacteraceae bacterium | reverse complement strand
CCGTAAATTCCCGAGATGGGTATGTGCTTGACTCAGGTAATGGCTCTGGCGAACGCTTTGTAGGGGCGGACCCCCTGGTCCGCGGCGGACGCCCCCGTCCGCCGGCAGTAGGCCGGCCAGGGGGCCGGCAGCGGGCGAGGGCGCCCGCCCCACGTTTCGCTCCGAATGGTGTCTACCTGAGTGAAGCACATACCCATCATTCCCGATACGGTCAGCACCAGCGCCAGCCCACCTAAGGCGGCTGTCACCCAAAAGATCACGCGAAAGGGATCGCTCTGTAAGGCCAGAGCTTCGGTCATCGGGCTGATGAAATCGGCCGCGCTCGGCGCGACGCGGTCCAGCGCCTCCTCGACCGTCTTGCGGGCATTTGCCCGGACGAGCAAGGAGCCGTTGTGCGCGGCTCGGGCGCTGGCCGGAAAGTAGAGGCAATCGACGTCACGGCCGGTATCGGTCCAGCCATTCATCACGTCGCGAACCTTCATCGCGAGATGGCGGGCCCGGCATTCGGGAGCGCCGGACGTCATCGTCCTCAGTCATACGACATGGAAGGAACTCGGCGCCGACTCCGGGCATCGCCGGTAAGCGACTCTTCCTGCGCGGCCAGCCGGTTGGCGTGGTGGGTATGGTGAATCCCGGGTGACGCATCTTTTTCGGGTGTGTCGAGTTATTATTCATGATCTTGTAACCTCCTTTTTATCTGTTGGTTGCGGATGCGGGTCGAAATCGGGAGACGCATCTGGAGGGCTTTTTGGCAAAGATGCGTCTCCCGGAGAACCGGGGACGGGGGCCGGCGGTTGGGTGGTTCCATGAATGTTCCCCCCAAAAAGAAAGACCGCTCAAAGATGAGCAGTCGGTTTGTTTTAGAATCAACAACTTAATTGAGAAAGCTCGAGGGTGAGCGGTTTTCTGCCGGAAGGACCGGTAATATTACCTTGCAGGCATTCGCCCAAGCTCCTGAAGGGCGGCGGTCCGTGAGCGGTTTTCTGCCGGAAGGACCGGTGATATTACCCCGGTTGCGCTGAAGCCGTCCGCGCCACTTGGGGCAATAGATCTCTTCCTGATTCAAATCTAGCAGACGAGTGAGCGGAAACAGGGGTGCGTGGCGTCTGTGCGTGGGAGTAAGTAGCTTTAGAATCAGCGGAACTGTGGGTAAGAAAAATAGTTCCCGATTGCGTGACCGTGATTGCAGCCAATCCACGATTTTCGGTGTGTGGTCGCGATCTTACTGAAAAGAAGTAAGTTGGACTGTTGGAAAAACCGTCTTGACTTTCGAGTGCGTTGGACTTCTGCCGCAGCAACCAATGGAGTAATGAGTTTCTCGTACAGGCCAAAAAGGCGCTCTGCCCGGTCGCGATCCCCTCTAAACGTGACTGAGTGGTATAGCTTGTCCACTGCGTCGTCAAGAGCGTGATGTGCTCTTCGCAACTGCAAGGGCATGATATCTGTATCTAAATCTGTATCGTAGAGGTCGCCAAGCGTGGAATTAGGAAAGTGACTGCGGGCTTCGAGTATGGATTGTGCGAGGATGAGGATTCTTCGTCGCTACTGGTCAGTGGTTTCCGGCCAGGGAAAAGTGTTGTATACGATTCCTGCGGAATACCGGTAATCGCTCTTCAGCCGGCCCCCGATCTAGCGCAGCCAAGCCATATGCATTGCCGACGTCAGAATTCCAAAGTGCCACAGGTCCGCACCTTGGAGCACGAAGACAAGATCGCTGGGTATCGTGGGAGGATTTATCCATCCGATGGGAACGTAATCCCTCCGCTCTGAGCTTACCTTTGGAATCGCTAAGAACGGACTAGCGGGCACAACGGTTACGTGAAATCGCGTTGGCGTCTCAGCTAGTTTGCGAGTGGCCTCACTCTTAGTGTGTTGTCCTCAAGGTCATAAAGCTCGAATGTCTGAAAATCGCTTACCAGCAGGTACGGGGAAGTTCGTGCTCTTTCAGGCCGGGGAAATAGTCGAAGGCCTGTCCTTTCGCGCGGATAAGGTCCCGCCCAGCGCTCTTTTGTTCGACCAGAAGCACACCCTTCCAGAACAAGTCAATGAAGCCGCGCGCGTTCCCCAGCCGTTTAACTGGCTCTTCGAAGGTTGCGACACGCCGGCGCGTGACGCCAAAAACTTCAAAGAACTCGTTGTAAAAAGTCTGGCTTTCGCCTCGTTCATAGCGCGCGTGTTTCCATTCTTCGGCGAAGCGGGCAGCACGAGCCCTGATTTGATTCCAGCTAAGGCGCATACGAATGTTGCAGAAGTCCTACTGTAGCGGATCGCAAGCTGAGTGCCAGCAGTCGGGTTTTCCGTTGCCCATGTTCCTTGGGTCCCGTTTCCGGCATCGCACCAGAATAGGCGGCCGGGCCAAACCCCTACGCCCGCGTCACCGCCCCTTCAGACGCCGAAGAGACCAGCGCACAGTACTTGGCGAAGACTCCCGTCTGATAGCGCAGCGCGGGCCGCTTCCAGCTCGACAGGCGGCGGGCCAATTCGCCGGCCGAAATGTCGAGATTGAGGACGCCCCGGTTCGCATCGACCGTGATCGAATCGCCCTCCTCGACGGCGGCGATGGGTCCTCCGTTGAAGGCTTCGGGCGCCACGTGGGCGATCATGAAGCCGTGCGTGGCGCCGCTGAAGCGTCCGTCGGTGACCAGCGCCACGCTGTCAGAGAGGCCCGCGCCGACGATGGCGCCGGTGACGCCCAGCATCTCGCGCATGCCGGGGCCGCCGCGTGGTCCTTCGTAGCGGATGACCACGACGTCGCCATCCTGGATGCGGCCCTCGGTCACCGCCTGCATGGCGTCTTCCTCGCGCTCGAAGACGCGCGCGGGGCCGTGGTGGACCTTCTTGTCGTGGCCGGCGAGCTTGATCACGCAGCCTTCGGGCGCCAGGCTGCCGCGCAGAATCGCGATGCCGCCGCGCGGTTTCAGCACATTGGTCAGCGGACGGATGACTTCCTGGCCGGGAGTCTCTTTGGCATCGGCGGCCTCTTCGGCGAAGGTGCGGCCGGTGACGGTGATCGCGGAGCCATCCACGTACTTGCCTTCCACGAGGCGCTGCGCGATCACGCCGATGCCGCCCGCCTTATCGACGTCCGCGGCGACGAAGCGACCGGCGGGTTTGATGTCCACGAACACCGGAGTGCGCGCCGAGATGCCGTCGAAATCGTCGATGGAGAGCGGGATTTCGGCCTCGCGCGCCATAGCCAGCAGGTGCAGCACGGCGTTGGTGGAGCCGGCGGTGGCGGCCACTCCGGCGATGGCGTTGTCGAAGGCCTTGCGGGTGCAGATGTCGCGCGGGCGGAGGTTGTTGCGGACGGCGTCGAGGACGATCCGGCCGCAGCGGCGCGCGACCTCGTCCTTGCGCTTGTCGACCTGGGGCACGGCGGCGGTGCCCATGGGCGAGAGACCGATCAGCTCCATGACGGTGGCCATGGTGTTGGCGGTGAACTGGCCGCCGCAGGCGCCGGCGCCCGGGCACGCATGGTCTTCGATATCGCGCAGCTCCTGGTCCGACATGCTGCCTCGCGCGTTGGCCGCAGATACTCAACTTAAGCGATTGTGGGTCAGGGAACCACGGTGACGTCCAACTT
>JBGPKH010000798.1:0-3592 GCA_041485845.1 Bryobacteraceae bacterium | reverse complement strand
GTCGCGACTCGCAGTCGGGTTCGAGAACGCGGAGCGAGCGGAGGAGCGCAGTCCTGGGCGCGGCAGCGTGTCCCAGGGCGAAACGGTCAAGTTATTTTTGCGCGCGCTAACGCGCCATCCAGCGGTGTAACGGCTTCGATTCATGCGGCTCGTACCATTGGCAGCCACCCGAAAGGGTAGGGGGATAGCAACCCCGAGGAGAACGCAGCGGGATACCCTCTGGCTCCGTCCGATGAGCCCCCCGGCCGCCCGCAACGAATTCTTTCGACTCGAACATTAACCCGTAGTGTCTCCACATCGCCGCCTCCTGGGAGTATCATCTTGTAAGTGACCAGGCGTAATTTCGTCCAGACCGCGGCAGTGGCCGGCGTCGCCGTCTCCGCCCACGCCGCCGATACCAGCGTCCCCTGGTATCGCCGCGTGGCCCGCTGGGGCCAGACCAACATCACCGAACGCGATCCTACGCGCTACGACATCCCCTTTTGGCGCGAGTACTGGAAGCGCACGCGCATCCAGGGCGTGATCGTCAACGCCGGCGGCATCGTCGCCTACTACCCCAGCAAGTTCCCGCTGCACCACCGCGCCGAGTTCCTCGAGGGCCGCGATCTGTACGGCGATCTCGCCAAGGCGGCGCACGGCGACGGACTCGCGGTGCTGGCGCGCATGGACTGCAACCGCACCGCCGAGGATTTCTACCGCGCGCACCCCGACTGGTTCGCGCGCCAGGCGTCCGGCCAGCCTTATCGCGCCGAGGACAAGTACGTCACCTGCGTCAACAGCCCGTATTACGACGAGTACATCCCCAGCGTTCTCCAGGAAATCATCGAGCGCAGCCACCCCGAGGGATTCGCCGACAATAGTTGGAGCGGCCTGGGGCGCGACAGCATCTGCCACTGCGACAACTGCGCGCGCAAGTTCCAAGCCGCGGCCGGCAAACCGCTGCCCGCCCGCAAGGACTGGAACGATACGGTCTACCGCCAGTGGATCCAGTGGAACTACCAGCGGCGTCTCGAAATCTGGGACCTCTTCAATCGCACCACCAAGAGCGCCGGCGGACCGAACTGCCTCTACATCGGCATGAACAGCGGCTCCATCAGCAGCCAGAGCCGCTCCTTCCGCGATTTCCAGGAGATCTGCAAGCGCGCCGAATTCATGCTGCTCGACCACCAGGCGCGCGCCGACGACTCGGGCTTCCAGCAGAACGGCGACACCGGCAAGCTGGTCCACGGTCTGCTCGGCTGGGACAAGCTGATGCCCGAGAGCATGGCGCTCTATCAGGCCGGCCGCCCCACCTTCCGGCTCGCCGCCAAGCCCGCCGCGGAATCGCGCATGTGGATGATCGAGGGTATCGCCGGCGGCATTCAGCCGTGGTGGCATCACATCGGCGCGTATCACGAGGACCGTCGTGCGTACCAGACCGCCGAGCCCGTCTTTCGCTGGCACGAAGAGCACGAGCAGTACCTCGCCAACCGCCAGCCCGTGGCGGCGGTCGGCGTCGTCTGGTCGCAGCGCAACACCGACTATTACGGACGCGACGACGCCGCCGAACTGGTGGACGCGCCCTATCGTGGAGTCACGCAAGCGCTCATTCGCGCACGCATTCCGTATCTGCCGGTGAATGCGGACCACATCGACCGCGAGTCCAGCCGCCTCTCCGCGTTGGTGTTGCCGAGCGTCGGGGCGCTTTCCGATGCGCAGTGCGCGGCCGTGCGTAAGTTCGTCGCGAGCGGGGGCGGACTCGTGGCCACGGGCGCCACCAGCCTGTACGACGAATGGGGCGACCCGCGCCCCGATTTCGCGCTCGCCGATCTTTTCGGAGCGCACGCTCCGTCGCCGGACTTCGGACGCAGGGGCGCGACTCGGACGAGTGCGCACACCTACCTGAGGATCGAGGTGGGGCAGGCGGTTTCGCCTGCCAACCAGCGCCACCCCGTGCTGCGCGGCTTCGAAGACACCGACATCCTCCCCTACGGCGGCACGCTGGAGCGCATTCGGACCGATCCCGGCGCCACGATTCCGCTCACCTTCATCCCGGCATTCCCCGTTTATCCGCCCGAAACCTCGTGGATGCGCGAACCGAAGACCGGCATCCCCGCGCTCGTGCTCAACACCCGCGGCAACACTCGAGTCGCCTGGCTCCCCGCCGACCTCGACCGCCGCTACGGACGCGACAATCTGCCCGACCACGGCAACCTGCTCGGCAACATCTTCCGCTGGGTGGCGGCGGATCGCATTCCGCTCGAGGTGCGCGGCCCCGGCCTGATCGACTGCCACCTGTACCGCCAGCCCGGCCGTCTCATCCTGCACCTGGTCAATCTGACCAATTCCGCGACGTGGCGCGCGCCGCTCGACGAGCTCATCGCGGTTGGTCCGCTGGAGGTCCGGGTGAAACTGCCGGACGACGTCAAAGCGCGCGGTGCCCAGTTTCTCGTCTCGAAAGCCAAGCCGCCGGTGGCCGTGCGCCAGGGCTGGGTGACTTTCGAAGTGAAGTCGGTCCTCGACCATGAAGTGGTGGTAGTCTCGTAGCTATGAAACGCCGCGTATTTGTAGGAAGCGCCTTCGCCGGAGTGGGCCTGACCGGTGCGTATGCCCAGCCGCCGAAGCCCAAAGCGGGTGACATCCCCACGAAGTTGTACGGCAAGACCGGCGTGAAGGTCAGCATCATAGCCCAGGGGGGCGCCCGCATGGACCTGCATCCCACGGTCGCCGAGGCCGCGGCGCACGTGCGGCGCGTCTACGAGCTGGGCGTGAACTACTTCGATTGCGCCCGTTCCTACTGGGGCGGCAAGTCCGAGGAAGCCTACGGAATCGGCCTCGAAGGCGTTCGCAAGAATGTCTTCCTCACCAGCAAAACCACCAAACGCACCCGCCAGGAGACCGAGCAGGAACTGGCCGCGTCGCTGAAGGCGCTCAAGACCGACCACCTGGACATCTGGCAGATGCACGACGTGCGCACGCAGCAGGAGATCGATCGCATCCTCGGTCCCGGCGGGGCGATGGAGGCCTTCGAAGGCGCCAAGAAAGCTGGTAAGTGCCGCTTCATCGGCTTCACCGGCCACTTCGATCCCGAGACCCACGCCGCTCTGCTCAAAGCTTACGATCGGTGGGATTCGGTGCTGATGCCGGTACACGCCGCCGACCACGCGTACTTGAGCTTCGAAAAGACGGCGCTGCCGGTGGCGGTCGAGAAAGGCATCGGCATCCAGGCCATCAAGGTCTTCTGCAAGGCCTTCCTGCTGCGCGCGCTGAGCCCCCGCGAGTGTCTCACATACACGCTCAGCATGCCCATCCACGTCGCCATTTGCGGCGCGGGCACGCAAGGCCAGATGGAAGACAACATCCGCACCGCGCAATCCTTCAAGCCGCTCGCTGCCGCCGAACTCGCCGACGTCCGCAAGCGGGCGGTCGTCGGGCAGGGCGTCTACACCGGCCCCGGCATGGAGTACTGGAAGAAGGCGTAGGACAGGCCTCCTGGCCTGTCCAGATTCCACCTCAGCAACGACCCCTGGCCCCGGAAGGCGAAAGTTCCGGAGCACCGGCGTCAACGGCGGGACCCACGGTGGCCGGATTTGTTGGGTGCTTGACCCCCTAC
>JBGPKH010000797.1:0-3593 GCA_041485845.1 Bryobacteraceae bacterium | reverse complement strand
TCCTGATCTATAATCGGCAGGACCGCATTTTGGGGAAAGCTCTCACCGATTCTCGCGGCGCATTCCAGTTCGCGGGCCTGTTCCCCGCCGTTTATTCCGTCCGCGTCACGCTCGCCACCTTCGTGCCGGCGCTCCGCCGGGACATCCTCGTCCAGCCGGGCATGCGCAGCGTGCTGAATGTGAACCTGAACAGCCTGTTCAGCACTATCCAATTCTCCTATCCCACCATCGACAACGGCCTGCTGACCGACGACTGGAAATGGGTGCTGCGCAGCGCCCCCTCGACGCGTCCGGTGATGCGCTTCGTGGAAGAGGCGATTCACAGCGCGTCTGCCCCCGCTCCCCGCACGTCGGTGTTCTCGAATACGCGGGGCATTCTGAAGGTATCGGCCGGCGAGGGCGGCCTGCTGACCGGCGTCGGAAATGAAGCCGACCTGGGCACGGCCTTTGCGGTGGCCACGTCGCTTTACGGGAATAATTATCTCCAGGTAAGCGGCAACGTGGGATATGGTTCGCAGACCGGCGTGCCGAGCGCGGCCATCCGCACCAGCTACAGCCGCAACATGGCCGGCGGCGGTCCCGAAGTTTCGGTCACCATGCGCCAGTTGTTCCTGCCCGCGCGCCTGGGCGCCGCATTGACCGGCAACGAATCCGCGATGCCCATGATGCGCACGATCTCCGCCGGCTTCGACGATCGTACCCAGATCGCCGGGAACGTCGCGCTGCAATACGGCTTCACCATGGATGCCGTATCGTTTCTCGACCGGCTGAATTACTTCAGCCCGTATGCGCGGCTCAGCGTCGGGTTGGGCGATGGCGCGGATCTGGAAGTGACCTACACGTCCGGCAATGCGCGGCCCGATCTCGCCGCTTCCACTTCCAACGATTCGAACCTGCAGCGCGATCTCGGCACGCTCGGCGTGTTTCCCAACGTTTCGCTGCGCAACGGACGCGCCAAGGTCCAGCGGGGCGAAGAGTACGAGTTGACCTACTCCCGCAAGGTCGGAACCCGAACGTATTATTTCTCCGCGTATCGCGAAACGGTCTCCAATGCGGCCCTTTCCATCGTGGCGCCAGAGGGCCTTTACACTGGCGGCGACATCCTCCCGGATCTCTTCTCGGGCAGCTCGATTTTCAACGCCGGCGATCACCAGAGCAACGGCTACAACGTGGCCGTGACCCAGAACCTGGGCCAGCACGCGAGCGCCACCGTGATGTATGGCTCGCTGGGCGTACTCGCCGCGGAAAACAGGGAGCTGGTCAGCAACGATCCCGATGAATTGCGCTCGATGATCAAGGCAGGCCGGCGTCACGCCGCCACCAGCCGGGTCACCGTCACCACCCCGCGGACCGGCACCCATATGGTCGCGAGTTACCAGTGGAGCAACGACCACCGCTGGGCCATGCCCGGCAACCTGTACAGCACGCAGGCCATCCGGCAGATGCCCGGGTTGAACCTGTACATCCGGCAGCCGATTCCGGGCTTCGCGCTGCTGCCCTGGCGCATGGAGGCCACCGCCGACCTGCGCAACATGCTGGCGCAAGGCTACCTGCCGCTCGATATGGTGAACGGGCAGCGCGTTCTGCTGGTCGAGACGCCGCGCAGCTTCCGCGGCGGCCTCAGCTTCATCTTCTGATTGCGGATCGACTCTCACCACTCCTTCACTGAGCGCTACCCGCTCGAGCATCTGGCATCGATCCTCACCCGCAATCGCTTCGAGGGCTCGGTCCTGGTAGGACAGGCCTCCTGGCCTGTCCCGGATTCAGCCATGGTTCGCGCCGTGGTGCCGCCTTTTGATCTGCGGCTTCTGGACGAATACCAGCGCCACCACAAATTCCGCGGCGTCTGCCATTGGTTGGAATCCGGCATCCCCGAGGGCCTTGCGGAACTCGAAAGCCGCGGCATCCCGCTCGACGCATTCGGGGGACTGTCCTTGATCCCCCAAATCGCCGACCGCTTCCCCTCGCTGCGCATCGCGATCGCTCACCTCGGCGGACCGCCCCCTGCCGGAGCCAACGCCGATTGGGCGCACGATCTGGAGTTCGCCGCCGAATCCCCGCAGGTCTATTGCAAGCTGAGCGGCGTGACCCGCCTGACACCGTCGCCGCGTCCTTATGTGCAGCACGCGCTCGCGGCTTTCGGTCCCGGCCGCCTGATGTTCGGCAGCGACTGGCCCGCGTGCCTGCCGGACGCCACGTGGAAAGCCTCGCTGGCGGCGTTCACGCAGGCCATCGGCGCGCAGCCGATCGAGGTGCGCGAGGACCTGCTGGGCGGCACGGCGGCGCGCTTCTACGGGCTGGGTTGACGTTCGGATTCAACGAGGACGAGTTGAAGCTCCTGCTGGTGGCGGTCCGGCAGATGCGCCGCACCTTCGCCCAGCCGCGTAGCGACCCGTCGCTCGAGGCTTACGCGCAACTTTACGACGACCTCTTCGAGAAGCTCCGCGACATGGCCGGTCCGCTCCCCGATCAGGTGGAGGACGTGATCGAGTAGCGGGGGTAGTCCGCGGGCCACGCCGCCTGTTCGACCTTTTGCCGGCGTTGGGAGCTCATCGCGTCCCCTTGAATCCATCCAGTAGCCAGATGTCGAACTTCGGAATGCCCACCGAGGTGATGAAGCTCTTTCCGTCCGGATGGAGGCTGAAACCGGAGATGATCGCCGATGCCGGCAGGCGCAAGCTCGTGACCTTGATCTCCTTGCCGCTTCCGGCATCGACGGCCACCAGCTCCCGTGTTCCGTTCGGGCCGCGGCGGATCAGGTACACGAGAGAACCGTCTTTCGAAAAGCCAAAGGCTTCCGGCTGGGAATTGGTGAGGGGCTTTAGAACCTTGGAGCCCGAGGAGACTAACTGCAACGAGCCTCCTTTGAAAAACAACAGCCACTCACCACCAGGTGACCAGGCGGTGTCGCCCCCGCCAGGGTTCGCGTCGGCGAGCCACACCGGCTCACCTCCGCTCAGCGGTGTTTTGACAAGCTCCCATTTGCCCTTGTGGAATCGTTGGTGGGCGATCCAATTCCCGTCCGGCGACCAGGCGGCCCCGTGCTGGTCATAGCTCTGAGCGTCCAGAGGTACCGGACGGCCCCCTCCCACCGGAGAGATCCAGATTGCATGTTTGGAACCGTTAGCCCCGTAGGCGATTCTCTCACCACCCGGTGAGAAGCTTGGCCTCTCCAGCCCGTACCAGGTGGGAAGGCCTTCAGTTCCCTGTTTCAGCACCGGGGTCGCCCAGGCGTCTTGCAGGCTCCTGACCCACAACTCCGGTCCGCCGCTGGCATCACTCACGTAGGCGAATTGGCGGCCGGACGGGGACCACGCGGGACTTGCTTCCCGGCTGGCAGATGAAGGCGAGGACCTTTTGTGAAGAGACCGCTGCCGCCCACGGAGCATTCTGGATCACCGACTGCGGCTCGCCGCCGGCCGCCCCCACGGACAAGAGGTTTCCACCGGAAGATCGGGTTGCCGCCCAACTTGCCGGGAATGGATTTGATATCATATGGATTGCATGTCATAGTGTTAAGGGTGAGTTGGATTGTTGAGATTGGCGACGAGTTCAAACCGGAGTTCTTCGCGTTACAGGAAGAGGTGCGGACG
>JBGPKH010000796.1:0-3622 GCA_041485845.1 Bryobacteraceae bacterium | reverse complement strand
CGCGGAGGCATACGGCGCAGAAACCCACCTCGTCGCGCGAGAACATGATGCAGTCCTGTTGCGGGCGAAAGTAGCCCTTGCCCTCGTACATCGCGCCCTCAAACGCTCCCACCTTGCCTGCGTTGGGGCCGGAAGCGAGCAGCTTGGTATCCCGCTCGCGCTCCTCGCGGAACAGCGCCTCCATCTCCTCTTCCGGACGATGCTGGGCGCGGATGGCCCTGCGCCGCTCCTGCACCTCCTGCTGCATGCGCTCGAACTCCTGCTTGGGCCAGGCGGAGGGCAGGCCGATGCCGGCGCCGAGCAGATCCCTCCACTTGACTGCGCGCGGATCGGCCGTGGCGTTCGGCTCCCACGGCTCCGGCCGCTCGGAAGCGCTGCCGTAGGCCACGTCGGAAGTGTAGTATTCGTCCGCCAGGCCGGCGAAGTGGTGGCCGAACTCGTGCACGAATACGTAAGGCGTGAAGGCATTGTCCGCGGACACGGTCGCAAAGAGGTTGAAGATCCCGCCACCGCCGTATTTCCTGCCGTTGACCACGATCTCGATAAACTCGTACGGCGCCACCGAGGCGATTTCGCGAAGCCGCTTATTGTCGAAGGTGAGGACGTACCGCTCCGATCCGAATGCATCGTAGCTCGCGCGCAGGGGCGAGCGGCGGTAGACGCCATCGGAGGGCCGCGCGACCCCGCTCTCCTCAGCCGGCGTGTCGATCGCCCACACGTTGAAATCCTGCCGCCGTTCCTTGAAGGGTGAAACGGCGAAGAGCAGATCGGCGGTGCGGCGGGCGTCGCGGCGCCATTTGTCCATTTCGGCGGCGGTGTAGCCATCGCCCAGAAGCAGCAGGTCCACCTTGTCGCGAGGCGGCCCGTTCTGCATCACGGCCCAGACGTTGAGCTTGGGCGCCACGCTTCGGTCGATCGATACGTCCGCCGGGTCCACCACCACCGACCACATCTCGCGGAACTCGTTGCGCGGCCCGCGCTTCTCGATCACCACCTGCACCGGGGCGGCGGGCGCGGGAAAGCGAACACTCTCGGCGAACGCGCGGCGCTGTTGTTTGGCCTCGCCAGTGGTCTCCCACTCGCCGTAAATACTGGCGAAACCGCGGGAGTAGAGGACGCGGTTGGTGGCGCGGTCGAGGACCTGGAAGTAATACTTGCCGAGGTTGCTCTCGTCCGTCCAGCGGTCGAGCGGGCCGGGCCAGGCGCCTTCCAGCACCACGCCATCCATCGCAAAACTCTCTTCGGCGGCGCTTCCGGCGTGAACATAATCCAGGCGCATGGTTTGAGGCTGCGCCGCGGCCATAGCCGCCGCGGCGAAGAATACAAACAGAACGCTGCATACCGCGGCGGAGCCGGAGCCAACAGGGACCGTGTATTTGACGCGGAGGCGCGGAGCACGCGGAGGAAGACGCGGAGAAAAGAGAAAGTCAAAACGTGAGAAAACGGAGGAAGCGGAGGCACCAGGGACTGTCGCCCTGAGAATTGACCGATCCCAAAAGTTCACTGCAGAGACGCGCACCGCCAAAAACTCCTGCCGATTCCGGCAAGAATTCGAACCGGCAGGCACTGAGGGCGGCGGCTCCGAATCGTTGTCGTACGGAGCCGCGCGCGTAAGCCAGCGGTTGTTCATAGCAATCATCATAGTCGTACCTCGATCCCGGCACTCTCGACGGCCCGGTACCCGCACATGCCGTGGACCCCTCCACCCGGCGGTGTGGACGACGAGCACAGAAACACCCCGCGGAGCGGCGTCCTATACAGCAGACGCGTGGGGCGCAGAAAAGTCTGACGCAGGCCGCCCGCGCCGCCGCCGATATCGCCGCCGACGAGGTTAGGATTGCGCCGTTCCAGCGCCGCGGGCGTGAGCACGTGGCGCGCCAGAATGCGGCCGCGGAAACCGGGCGCGAAACGCTCCACCTGCGACTCGATGGCCTCCGTCATGTCGTCTTCGGACCCGTTGGGCACATGGCAGTAGCCCCACGCCGTGTGCTTCCCCGCGGGCGCGCGAGAGGAATCGAAGAGGCTCGGTTGCGTTACCAGCACGAACGGCCGGCCGATGTGCGTCGCCTCCCAGGCGGCGATCTCCTCCAGGGTTCCGCCCACGTGAACCGTGCCGGCGCGAGCGCATTCGCGGGCACGCCACGGGATCGGGCCATCCAGCGCCCAATCGAGCTTGAACACTCCGGGCCCGTACCGGTAGCGCCCCAGTGCGTGGCGAAACCACGCCGGCAAACGATCTCCGGCCAGCGCCAAAAGTTGGCGAGGCGTGACGTCGCACATCGCCAGCGGGGCATCGGGCAGTGCCGCGACCGTCGATCCGGTGCGGATTTCGCCGCCCAGCGACCGCAGATACCCGGCCAGGGCGTCGCTGATGCGCTGCGACCCGCCGCGCGGAAGAGGCCACCCGGCAGCGTGGCCGGCGATCCCCAACACCAGACCGGCCGCCGCGCTGGGACGCGCCTCGAGGGGCAGGACGGCATGCGCCGCGATTCCCGCGAAGAGGGCACGGGCGTGGGGACCGCGGAACCGGGCCTCCGCCAAACCGCGGGCGGATCGCAGCGCCAGGATGCCGAACTTCGCCATGTCGATCGGGTGTCGCGGGACTCGCGGCAGCGAAAGCACGTCGTGACGAAGATACGGCCACGCTTCCACGAACGGCTCCATCAAGCGCCGCCATCGCTCGCCGTCCGCACCGAGCCTGGCTGCGGTCGCGTCGATCGAGCGCTCCAGGACCACGGCGCTGCCGTCGTCCAGCGGATGCGCCAGCGGCGTGTCCGGGTGGATCCACTGCAACCCGTGCGCCGCAAGCGGGAATTGCTCGAAGCAGGGGGCTGCCACCGCCATCGGATGGATCGAGGAGCAGACATCGTGCACGAATCCCGGGAGCGTCAACTCCTCGGACCGCGCGCACCCGCCGATCTGCGCCGCGGCCTCGTGCACCGTCACCGCAAATCCGGCGCGCGCCAGCAGGATCGCGGCGGTGAGACCATTCGGCCCCGAACCGATCACCACGGCGCGCGATTTCGCGGAATTGGGCAACCTTCGATATTGTAAAGGAGATGCAGAAGAAACGGCTGGGCAACAGCGATATGGAATTGACGCCGATCGGCGTGGGTGCGTGGGCCATGGGCGGAGGGGGCTGGAAGTTCGCCTGGGGTCCGCAGGACGACGATCAATCCGTGGCGGCCATTCACGAGGCGCTCGACCGCGGCGTGAACTGGATCGATACGGCCGCGGTCTACGGGCTGGGGCACTCGGAGGAAGTGGTGGGGCGCGCGCTCGAAGGCCGAGCCGACCGGCCATACGTGTTCACCAAGTGCGAGCGCACCTGGAACGAGCAGCGCGAGATCAGCCCCTCGCTCAAGGCCGATTCCGTGCGGCGGGAGTGTGAGAACAGCCTGCGGCGCCTTCGCGTCGACACCATCGACCTGTACCAGATCCACTGGCCGGAGCCCGACCCGGATGTCGAGGAAGGATGGGCCACGCTGGCCAAATTGAAAGACGAAGGCAAAGTGCGCTGGATCGGCGTCTCCAATTTCAACGCCCAACAGTTGGAGCGCTGCCGCAAGCTTGCGCCGATCACCTCGCTACAGCCGCCGTACTCCGCGATCTCGCCGGAAGT
>JBGPKH010000795.1:0-3622 GCA_041485845.1 Bryobacteraceae bacterium | reverse complement strand
GTGTACGCGCTGGGCACGCATGACGGAGCGCCTTACGTGGTTTCCGAGCTCCTGGAGGGCGAGCCGCTCAGCCGCGTGCTGCGCGCCGGGCCGCTCTCGCGCCGCAAGGCGATCGACTATGCCGCGCAGATCGCACGCGGGTTGGCGGCGGCGCACCAGAATGGAATCGTGCACAGGGACTTGAAGCCGGACAACCTGTTCGTGTGCAAGGACGGCCGTGTCAAGATCCTGGATTTCGGATTGGCGAAGGTAACGCCCGTGCCGGCGGCGTCGGCGGATGACAAGACGAGCGCGCCCACCGTCGATGTGATGACCGATCCGGGCGCGGTGATGGGCACGGTGGGCTACATGTCGCCCGAGCAGGTGAGGGCGCAGGCCGTCGATCATCGCGCCGATATCTTCAGTTTCGGCGTGGTGCTATACGAGATGATCACGGGCCAGCGGGCGTTCCAGGGGAACTCGGCGGTCGAGACCATGCACGCGATCCTGCAGCACGACCCTTCGGAAGTGGAGGACAAGCGGCTGCAGCATATTGTGCGGCGGTGCCTGGAGAAGAATCCGGAGGAGCGGTTCCAGTCGGCGCGGGACATTGCGTTCAATCTAGAAGCCGCTGCGGACACGACGGCGACCGCGGCGGCGCCGGCCGCGCCCCGCCGGAGATTTCCGTGGGCGCTCGCCTGGCTGGCGGTGACGCTGGCGGCGCCGCTGGCGATTGCCGCGGCATTCCTGCTGGGGAGGCGCACCGCCACACCTCCGTTCGCGGAGCTTCGCCAGGTGACGTTTCGCCGCGGCAACATCGTCTCGGCGCGGTTCGCGCCGGACGGCAATTCGTTGGTCTACGGCGCGGCGTGGGAAGGCAAACCGCTGCAGATTTTCAGCGCGCGCCTGGATAGTCCGGAGTCCCGGCCGTTGGGCCTGGGGAACGCGGACGTGATTGCGGTCTCCGCGTCCGGGGAACTGGCGGTTCTGTTGGGCCGGCGCTACACCGCCGGTTGGATGAGCTATGGCAAACTGGCGCGCGTGCCGTTGGCAGGCGGCTCCCCGCGCGACGTGCTGGACGAGGCGCAGGATGCCGACTGGGCTCCCGGCGGCGCGCGGCTGGCCGTGGCGCGGGCTGCCGGAGGAAAATATCGCCTGGAGTATCCACCGGGCAAGACGCTGTATGAGACCAATGGCTGGATCAGCCATCCGCGGTTTTCTCCGCGCGGGGACCGCATCGCGTTTGTCGAACATCCCACGCCGGGCGATGACGCCGGGCTCATCGCCATGGTCGATCTCAACGGACGGAAATCCGACCTCACTACGAAATTTGCCAGCGCGCAAGGCCTGGCGTGGACTCCCGACGGCAGCGAGATCTGGTTCACTGCTTCCGGCCTGGGTTACGAGCGGCACCTGCGCGCCGTCACCCCCGCGGGGCGGCAGCGGCTGGTGGCGGGTATGGCCGGCACCCTCACCCTGCATGACATCTCGCGGCAGGGGCGGGTGCTCGTCGCGCATGAGCGCATCCGCATGGGCGCGATGGCGCTGCCCAGCGGCGAGGCGCGGGAAAGAGAACTGACCTGGCTCGACGGATCTATGGCGACGGACCTTTCGTCCGATGGCAAGACGGTTCTGCTGAGTGAACAGGCGGCCGGGGCCTCGCAGGATTACGGCGTGTATATTCGCAAGACCGATGGGTCCGATGCGGTCCATCTGAGCGACGGAATGGGTTGGGCGCTGTCGCCAGACGGGAAATGGGTGGTCACGATTGTGCGCGATCAATTGCTTCTGCTGCCGACCGGCGCTGGAGAACCCAAGCCGATCTCCCAGGGCCTGAGCTCCTATGGCTTTCTGCGCTGGCTGCATGACGGCAAGGGCGTGCTCATCTTGGGAGCGGAGAAGGGCCAGGGCGTGCGCGCTTATCTGCAAGGCTTAACGGGCGCGCCGCGGGCGGTTACTCCCGTACTGTCGGGGGCATCTGGCCTCGCCATCTCGCCCGACGACCAATGGCTGGCCGCGCGCAGTGAGGACAATACTCACGTGCGGTATCCGATCGCGGGTGGAGAGCCGCGGCCCATCGCCGGAGTAGAGCCGGACGAGAACGTGATCCAGTGGAGCAGTGACGGAGGGGGCCTGTATCTGGCCGGCAGCGGCCAACCGCCGGTGAAGATTACGCGCCTGGAACTGGCCGCTGGAAAGCGGCAGGCATGGCGGACGATCCAGCCGCAGGACGCGGTGGGGATGATCACTATCTCGCCCGTACACATTACGCCCGATGGCAAGACTTACGCCTATTCGTATCTGCGCGCGCTTTCGGACCTGTACGTGGTGGACGGGTGGAAGTGACGGCGCGCGGGCAGACCGATCCGGCTTACCGTTACAGACCAACTCATATCCGCGCGAGGCCTGACTGCCGTGGGCGGAAATGTTGGTGGCCGCCCTCGAGCCGGCCGCAACGACGCGCTCATTGCGCGGTCAACGATCCCACCGTCTGCCAGCCCGAATGGTTGCTGAATGTGGGGCAGCCTTTCAGGCTGCAGACCCGCTTTTCAATGGGTCCAGGCGGGCGGAAGGCCGGCTGCGGCCATGATTGGCCGCCCCACGGCATCCGAATTCATCAACGAACTTCAGCGACACGGGCCGCGCCCTGGGTCCGCCGGAGTCCTGGGCGAGCAACGATGTCACTTCCCGCAGCAGTTCCTCGTCATCCCGGCAGGCTTCCGCCAGGAAGCTGGAACGCTCGCCCGGCTCGCGTTCCCGGGCCGAGTGGTACAGCTCTTCGATTTGGCGCAGGCGTTCGGGGGTCATGGCAACCTCAGCGGAAATTCTCCACCAGCATCAGGTTGCGGCTGGGCGGGCGGTCGACCTGGGTAAATAGAATTCGCCGGCGATCCGGGGACAACGTCAGGCCGGCATACACTGGGCGGCTGGTGCGGTAGACCGTCCGCGTGGCCTTCGAGGCGAAGTCGTAAAACTGGAGCAGGCTGCTTCCCTGCGAGTTGGGTGTCAGGAACCAGATTCCGGTGTCCAGCACGACCCAGTTTCGGGAGGCAACTTGAGGGAGCACTTCCGTCGAGGCGCCTCCGCCCACAGGGACTCTTCGCAAGGATGTGGGCCCGCCGCCGGAGTAGTAGAGCCATTTGCCGTCGGGCGATTCTTCTGCAAACATTCCGTCGGCGCCGGTGATCGGGTGCGCCTCGCCACCAGACACCGGAATCCGGCAAATGTGCCGGCCCGGGGCGCCTTCCCACCTGGCCGGCGAAACCATCGAAGCGCGCTTCGGTCCGCTCGACCCCACCACCGTGGAGCTCTATTTCCAGGGCCAGCCGCAAGGCATCGCGCGACTCGTCGATCCGATCGTCAATGCCCAGTGGCCCTCGGCCAAGCCATCCCAAGCGGCGCAGCCCCAACCCACCGGGATCAACTTCGTCGAACTGCTCCAAAAGAAAAAGGATGAAGAGGAGTAGCGTATGGTGGAAGCCTTCTTCGGTTTTGAGAAAACCCCGTTCAGCGATAGCCCCGATGCCAAGCAGTTGTTTCCTTCCCCGTCCTGGAACCAGGTCAAGGCGCGGCTCCAGTTCCTGGTCGAGCATCACGGCGCCGGCCTGCTGACCGGCGAAGTCGGTTCCGGCAAGTCCACTGC
>JBGPKH010000794.1:0-3627 GCA_041485845.1 Bryobacteraceae bacterium | reverse complement strand
CAGGAGCTCATAGAGCACACAACCGAAGGACCACACGTCCGTCCGCTTGTCCAACGGTTTGCCGCGCGCCTGTTCGGGGCTCATGTAGGCGGCGGTGCCGAGGATCACACCAGCGCGTGTACTATCCAGGGTCTCGGTAGGCGAGAGGGATGGATCTCCGGCCGCGGATGGCTCGTCGCGGAACGCTTTGGCTAGGCCGAAGTCCAAGACCTTGACGATCCCCTCCGGCGTGACTTTGATGTTGGCGGGCTTCAAGTCGCGGTGGATGACACCTCGCTCATGCGCGTTTTCCATGGCCTCGGCTATGGCGCGGCCAATGCCCAGGGCTTCCCTCACGTCGAGAGCGCCACCCGCCAATCGCTCCGCCAGCGTCTGGCCCGGCACCAACTCGAGCACCAGGTAGTGGACCCCGTTCGATTCTTCCAGACCATGGATGCCGGCTATGTTCTGATGGTTCAGGCCCGCCAGGACGTGCGCCTCGCGCTCGAAGCGCACCCGGCGGTCCGGGTCTTGCGCATAGGTCTCGGGCAGAACCTTGATCGCGACCTGCCGCCCAAGCTTCGTGTCGGTCGCGCGGTAGACTACACCCATTCCGCCGGCGCCTAGTTTGTCTTCAATGCGGTAGTGGCCCAGGGATTCGCCGAGCATGGCGTCTGTGCCTCCCTGTGGAATTATACAGCCAGAATCATCTATTAGAAGCTGTTTTTCCTTTATCGGTGTAGCAGATTTAGGCGCTGGTGAGGTCTTTCCCTACAGGCCGCGGACGATTGTGGGGCAGGTTGGCCGCAAGGCAACCTGCGGGCCGAGTGTCACTCGGCGCGTGCGGCGGTTGGCAACCGCCGTGCCGGATCCCATCCGGCCCCACATTGTTACTTCGCGGCCCACTCCAGCAGCCAGACGTCGGCCTCGTATGTCGGCACGTTGAAGTAGATCCGCCGGTTGTCGCGCGAGATGTCGAAGTTCTGTTCGATTTGCACGCCTGGTATGGAAAACGCCTCGCGGGGCGCGCGGCTCCGCCGGTCAATCAAGTACACACGCCCTTGATGCCAGAACAAAATGCGCCGGTCGTCGGCCAGCCAGCGCGGCAGGAACCCCATCCGCGAGACCTGCTCAAAGGATCCGGAAGCCAGCGAGTAGATGCCGATCCCCTTCGACGTCCCGTCTGCCCGGCGCATGTGGCCCAGCAGCAGCCGTCCGTCGCGCGACCAGTCGGCCACGCCAAACCATCCTCCCGGCTCGATCTCTACGGGCACGCGCACCGGCTTCTGCGCCGGGGGCGGATTGTCGAGCTCGATGAGAAACGATCCCCGCGCTGGCTTGTTGTACGCCAGCCGCTTTCCGTCCGGCGACCAAACTGGATAGCGGCAGGGGTCATCATTGCTGATCTGGCGCAACCCGGAACCGTCCGGCCGGATCGCCCAACACTCGATGGCGCCGGTTCGGTTGGACATGAACGCGATCCACTGGCCGTCCGGCGACCAGCGCGGCACCCGGCTCATGTAGCCGTCCTCGATGAGCTGCCTCATTTCCCGGCCGTCCGCGCGCGCGATATACAGCTTGTCCTGTCTCTCGCCGCCGTGAAACGCCAGCCACTGCCCGTCGGGCGACACCTCCGGATTCATCGCCACGTGCGACCCGCGCGTCACCGCGGACGGCTCTCCCACCGCCACGCCGCGCACCGGGTCGAAGGCAACACTGCTCAGATTGGAGAATGTACTCATGTGCGCATAGAGACCGCGCCGGCCGTCGCGGGAAAAACTGAGATAGGCGGAGTAGGACGAGGGCGTCGAGATGGGCTCGGGCTTGTCCAGCACTTTCCCCGTGCGCTCCTCGATCCGCACGCGCCACAAATTCATGGCGCCCCCGCGGTCGCTGGCAAAATACAGGTGCCTGCCGTCGGGCGACCACACCGGGTACCAGACCAGCGCGGCATCGTTGGTCACCGGCCGCCGGTCCTGCCCCGTTGGCGACATCGTCCACACGTCGCGCGCGGCGCTGTTGTCTATCGAAAAAAAAGCAATCCGATACCCGTGCGGCGACCACTGCGCCTGGATCGCGTCCCGCATGCCCGAAGTCAGGAGGGTCCTCTCTCCGGTCGAAGCGTCCATGACGAATATCTGGCTGGTCATCATGCTGCGGCCCTCGGGCCGCTCGAATGAGCCCGTGCTGTAGGCGATCTTTTTTCCGTCCGGCGACCATGCCGGGAAATAACCCGCATCGGACAGCTTCCGCACGGACTCGCCGGTCGCGCCCATGACGAAGATCCCGCCGCCCGCCCGCTCCGACCGGAACGCGATCCATTGGCCGTCCGGCGAGAACGCCGGCTGGGTATCGTCCGCCGCGCTGTCGCGCGTCAGGTTGATGGCGTTGCTGCCCCCGACCCGCTGGAAATAAATGTCCCAATTGCCCGCCGCCCGGGAGGCGTACACGAACGCGTTCCCGTCCGGGGAAAGGCTCGGGTACAGTTCCTGTCCCGCCTGTTCGGTGAGCTGTTTGAAGCTCGCGCGCACCGGCGCGGCCGGCTCCCGCCACCGCCGCGCCGCCCAGACGGACGCCAGAATCGCCAGCGCGATCGCAGCGCTTCCCGCCATCAGCCTCCGCCGCACCCGCGGCTTCGGCCATGCGGGCTTCCGCCGAACCCTGTCCGGCGCGCGCAGATCCGCCAGCATCTCCGCCATCTGCTGGTAACGTTGCGCCGGGTCTTTGGCCAGCGCCTTCGCCAACACTCCGCGGAGCCCGGCCGGGAGGCCCGTCAGGGGCGCCGGGGCGTCGTGCAGAATCGCGTGCAGAACCGACACCGCCGTCGGGCCGCGGAACGGCGGCTGCCCGCCGAGCATTTGGTAGAGCACCACCCCCAGCGACCAGATGTCGCTCCGCCGGTCGGCGGGCTTGCCCAGCGCCTGCTCCGGCGCCATGTACGCCGGCGTTCCCAGCACCGCACCGGCTTGCGTCAGCAGTGTCCGCGTTGACTCCGCATCGCCGATCGTGTCCACCGCCGCCAGGCCGAAGTCCATCACCTTCACCTGACCGTGGGCCGTGACCATCAGGTTCGCGCTCTTGACGTCCCGGTGAACGATGCCCTTCTCGTGCGCCGCCTGGAGTCCTTCTCCCGCCTGGATGGCGATCTCGATCGCTTCCGGGGCCGGCAGCGGCCCCCGCCTGACCTTCGCCGCCACCGTCTCGCCCTCCAGGTATTCCATGGAAAGAAAACCGTGGTCCTCATCGACCTCGTGAACCACGCAGTTGTTGGGATGGTCGAGAGCGGCGGCCGACCGCGCCTCGCGCTGGAAGCGCCGCCGCACGTCTTCGTCTCCCGCCCTCGCGGGAGCGGCGAATTTCAGGGCAACGGTTCGGTGGAGCTTGAGATCCTCGGCGCGATACACCACACCCATGCCGCCCTCGCCAAGTTTCTCGAGGATCCGGTAGTGCGAGATGGTTTGGCCGGTCATAGGCAGGCCTGCGAATCAGGTGCCAGAATCCACTGCGACCGGTGCAGTTCCAGCCGTCGCGGTGGAACACGCCTCGCGCTCGAAGCGCGACCGGCGGTCGGGGTCTTGCGCATAGGTTTCGGGCAGGACCTTGATCGCGACCCGCCGCCCCAGCGTGGTGTCGGTCGCGCGGTAGACT
>JBGPKH010000793.1:0-3628 GCA_041485845.1 Bryobacteraceae bacterium | reverse complement strand
GAAGGACAAGCTGTTCTTCTTTGGCAGCTACCAGGGAACTCGCCAGCGCAACGGAGTCTCGGGCGGCGGAAGCGCCAGTCCCATCCTGCCACCCATTCCGGCCGGCGACCGTTCGGCTCCTGGATTCAAGGCGGCTCTGGGCGCGGCCATGTGTCCGGCGAATCATCCTGGAAACCCGGCGTATCTGACGGGGTTCGGGGGAGCGGTACTCTCCACCTTCCCCAACGAAACGCAAGTGGCTTGCGACGGATCGAATATCAGCAACACAGCTCTCAGCATTCTCCAAGTAAAGCTTCCCAACGGAGCCTATTATGTTCCCGGCTCCACCAACGGAGGCTTCCAGCAGGCGAACTACAGCATCCCGTCGATCTACACGGGCGATCAGTACCTGGCTAACGCCGACTGGGTGATCAATAGCAAGAACACGCTGGCGATGCGGTATTTCTTCACCGAAGACCCGCAGACCACTCCGTTCAGCATCAGCAACATTCCGGGCACACCGGCTTCCACGTATTACGCCAACACCATTTCGCGGGTGAAACTGACGACGGTGTTCAGTCCCACCTTTATTAACGAGGTTCAGGCGTCCCTGGAGCGTAATATCGCCAATGGCGCTGATTCGGCACCGTATACGAACCAGCAGGTAGGTATCACCGGGATCGTTCCGCAAGAAACCTTGCCGCCCGCGACGATAATCCTGGGAGCAATGAGTCTCGGCGGAACCCTGTCGCCTTTCTACGGGCCGGCCACCCAGATGCAATATTCGGACCACATTTCCTGGTCACACGGAAAGCACACCATACGGGCGGGCTACGAGTTTGAATTCCTGCAGTGGAATCTCTCCTTTGCGTCGCTGCTACGCGGGTTCCTTATTTCCCCCGGATTCAACGACTACCTCCTGGGACTGCCTGGAGGCTTCGGTCCGGGAACCACCAACAACCCTGTTTTCGGCACATTCTTCCAATGTCTGTTCTGCGTGCGCAGCGGGCCGGATGGGATCATTCACGGCTACCGCGAGCGCAACCAGAGCTGGTATGTTCAGGACGATTGGAAAGTGAATTCACGCCTGACCGTGAACCTGGGATTGCGCTGGGAGTACGACGGTGTTTTCGGCGATCACTATGGGAACCTCACCAATGTCTGGCCCAGCTTGATGCAAGGGGTCACTCCGCCCACGACATCTCAGGCCTCGGGAGCGGGTTTAGCCGGTTACGTGGTGCCCAGCAACTATGCCAATCACTATCCGGCCCCGCCGGCGGGCGTTACGACGCTGGCGACCGAATTCCCCAGTAAGAATGGAGTACCCAAGAACGATTTCGGCCCTCGCATCGGATTTGCGTGGAACCCCACGAATCGACTGGTGGTGCGCGGCGGATTCGGCATGTTTTACGACCGCGTGGGCAGCAGCAAGTTCGTCCATGCGGTGGAACAGGGAGTTCCCTACGCGCTCACCCTCGACTACGCCGGAGGAGCGGCCCTGCCTTACACCATCTCGAATCCTTTCCCGTCCACGCCCTTGGGATTCGTCCCGCGTTTCTTCGATCCGGCTACTGGCAAAAGTTCCAACTTGAATACTCCTTTTTATGAGAGCGTGCACGCGCCGCTGTCGCGGCAGTTCAATCTGGGTGTCCAATACCAGCTCTCGCAGCGATGGGTGGTCGAAGTGGGTTACGTAGGGTCGAGCGGCATCAACCAGGCCAACTACAACCACAACATCAATCTGGCGCAGTTGGCCAGCCCCAGCAGTCCCATAAATGGCCAGACCACCAACACGATCGCCAACGCCGTGTATCGCGTGCCCTATGTGGGCTACCAGCCAATCGGCCTGCAAGCCACGGCCTACGACGCCATTTACAACTACAACAGCCTCCAGGTGACGGCCCGTAAGCAGTTCTCGCGCGGATTCACTCTGCAGGCGGCCTACACCTGGAGCAAAGACCTCACCAACCTCAGCGGGAACGGCCAGACCAACGTCAACGACGCCAACCGGATCGGCACACAGTACGGACCCGCGTACTTTTCCCACCCGCACCGCTTCGTTGTGAGCTATACCTACGATCTGCCTTTTGGCAGTCCCAAGGGTGCTTTGAACAAGCTGGTCACCGGATGGAGCGTGTCCGGGAACACGATTGCGCAGACCGGCACTCCTCTGACCGTCACCGACAAAGCGGGTGGCACCGCCTACTATGGTGGGGCCAACCCCGGCAGCGCGGAGGGAGGCAGCGTCACTGCGCAACTTGCCCCGGGAGTGACCTACGCTTCCATCCCGACTTCGGGCGGCGTCGAGTCGCGGCTCGGGGGCGCCAGCCTTGGCACCGGCTTCATCAACAAGAGCGCTTTTACCAATCCGATTGCGATCGGGCCGGATGGCGCCACCGGATTCGGCAATTCCGGACAAGGCATCTTCCGCGGTCCGGATCAGGTCAACTTCGATGTCTCACTCATCAAGAACACGCGCCTTACGGAAAGACAGAATCTGCAATTCCGGGCGGAGTTTTTCAACATCGCCAACCACCCAGTATTTGGAAATCCGACGGTCACCCGGGACAACGTGAACCTGTTTGGAGTCATCAACAGCCAGGTGGGGAATCCGCGCCTGCTTCAATTCGCGCTGAAGTATTCGTTCTGATTTCGGAGGACTCGACCCTTCGCTCACAAGGTGGGGTCGAGTCTTTCCCACTGAAATGGGCGTGGTAGTAGGCTAATATGGAGCCGCCCCTGCCATGACCCGAACACCCACGAAAACACCCGCGATAACCGCCACGATCCTGTTTACGATTGCCGCGTTCGGAAGCGCGCCTGCTTTTGGCGCTTCCACCTGCGAGACCTTGGCGGCTTTGAAGCTTCAGAACATCAGGATTACTGACGCGGCGACGGTGGCGGCGGGGGCCTTCATGCCTCCGGGACCCGCGGGCGGAAAAGGCAAGCAGGGGGCGGCGTTCCAAAATCTGCCGGCTTTCTGCCGCGTGGCAGCTATCCTAACGCCCGCCAGTGATTCCGAGATCAAGATCGAAGTCTGGCTGCCCGAGAACGGCTGGAACGGGAATCTGCAATCGGTCGGCAACGGGGCCTGGGCCGGCACCATCAGCTATCCCGCCATGGGGACGGCTCTGACAGCCGGATACGCTACGGCCAGCACAGATACGGGCCATACCGGCGGCAACCCGGCGACGTTTATCCCGGGCCACCCGGAAAAGTTGATCGATTTTGCCTATCGCGCGGTGCATGAGATGACCGTCGCGGCCAAGGCGATCATCCGTGCGCGCTACGGGAACGGTCCCAAGTACTCCTATTGGAATGGTTGCTCCACTGGAGGACGGCAGGCCCTGACAGAGGCGCAACGCTATGCCGCCGATTATGACGGGATCATCGCCGGCGCTGCGGCGATCTACACCACGCACCTTCAGGGCGCGCAGGTGTGGAGCGCCCAGGTGGTCCACAAAGACGAGGCCAGCTATATCCCGCCCGCCAAGTACGCAGTGCTGCACGCGGCCGTCCTGCAGGCCTGCGACGCGCTGGATGGCGTGAAGGATGGAGTGCTCGAGAATCCTACCAAGTGCCGCTACGATCCGAAAGAGCTTTTGTGCAAGGATGCTGATGCTCCGTCGTGCCTGACGGCGCCGCAGGT
>JBGPKH010000792.1:0-3661 GCA_041485845.1 Bryobacteraceae bacterium | reverse complement strand
TCTCTCCTCGCTCGATGTGCACGTGGTCCAGGAACAGCTTCTTGTCCGCCACCAGGCGGTCCAGGTCGAAACCCAGTGAAGCGGCATTCGTGGTCAGGTCTTGGATCGATTCCTCGAACGAAACGAACACGCCGGGTTCGTTGTATTGTGTGGCTCCGCGAACCAGGAACTCCACTCCGAAAAGCGTCTTTCCAGAACCGGCGCCTCCGCTTATCAGAGTGGGACGGCCGCGCGGCAACCCCCCTGAGGTGATTTCGTCCAAACCCTGGATTCCGGTGGATGCTTTCGGCAGGGCTTTGAAAGATGTATGCCTTGCTTTCTTCTTTTGGGCCATTCGATTATGCTTACCCTCACCAAACTGCTACAGGCCGAGAGAGTGTCCCGCAAACAGTTGGAAGCCGAGGATGGCGGTACGGCGACTATTCTATCACGCGACTGTTCTATCGCCACGCGGAGCGTTGCAGCCGGTCTGCGCCGGTTTTGACCTTGACGGGATCCCGTGGCCTCAACAACTTGCAGGGCCACTCCTGCCATGCAGCCGAAATCCATGTGCGCCTGCCGATGACAGTGGAACAGCGTGAGACTTCGGCGGCGCCCGCACTGCCTCGTAGTGGTCCTGGTAGTGATCCTCGCGCTGGCTTGCGCCTTCGCCTTGCAAACGCAGCCGGCAGCCGTCGACCGCGCGGCCGATGCTCTTGCCACTGGTTGGATGCTCACCGGCGCCAGCGGTGACGGCATCGCCGGCTTCATCACCCGGAGGTCGTGGTCCCCGTCCGGCCGGATCGGAGTGCATTCCCATATCGTACATCCGCGGCGCTGACATTCGAGCCGTGGCGCCGGCGGTTCGAAGGGACTCCTCATTACTGTCGATTGCCCTATAACAGCGGCGGCAGGGCAGGACCCGGCACGGTTTGTGCTAGGTTTGTTACTGCCAAGTGAGGATCGCCACGATGCCTGTGCCGCTGATCATGTTTCTCGACGGCCTTTGCCGCCGGGATCAGATTGCTAGTGCCCTTCCCGACACGGACCAACTCATCACCATCGACGAGCCCGTCGGACAGGGCCCCAAGGCGAAGAACCTTGAAGGAGATGTGCGGACCATACAAGAATCGCTGAACAAGATCAAACCGCGGTTTGGCGGGCCGGCAACGCCGCTGGTGGTCGATGGCAAGTGCGGACCGAAAACCAAGAAAGCCATTGTGGACTTTCAGTTCAAGCAGTTTGGAATGAAAGGCGCCGATGGAGTCATCGAACCGGAAAAGCAGACCATTACGCGGATCAATCAAATCCTGTTCTCCAATCTGCCGGTGGACCCTTCGCTGAACGCGGAAATCCGAACGAAGTTGGTTTCCCACCTGGATATCGTGCGCCGATCCATTCACGCGGCCACAACCAGCCTATTGATCGCCATGTCGCCCCCGGGAGGTTTCGACCTTGGCCGGTCGGCGGCCAACAGCCGGGTGGATCGCCACTTCGCTCTCAACAGTCTTACGGCCAATGGGCGGGATCGGGAGATCCGGAACATACTGGCTGTTTTCAATATGTACTCCAACGTGCTGCTCATGCCCGGCGCTCTCGGAGCCGGCGCTTTCGAAGCCGATCCCAGCGGTGACCCGCGCATTGCTTTCACCTTCTCCAATGGCTTCTTCCGTAAGGGCGAGGTCGACCCGCAGCGCAACATCCCCCTGGACCGGATCTTCTTGGGCCGGCGTGCGTTCTTCGCCCTCACCGATGGTGAATTCTGCGCTTTTATCATGCTCCATGAGATGGCTCATTTCGTCGGATTCCCTGGAGGTTCCTTCATTGGCGACAACGGCCGCGGGTGGTTCACCGACGACCCGATCAAGAAACTGAAACCCGACGAACGGTTGCGCAACGCGGACTCCTATGCCACGTTCTCCGTGGAATGCCGAACTGGCGACAGCGCCAAGCCGGCTTACGTTAAGGCGAGCACCACGTCACGGTGAGCCCTGCGGGGGCGACGCCGGAGCCCCGCCAATCTCAACGTGCGGAGAAACCTTGGCGAACGGCGCCGATCAGGCAAAAGTGCGGGCGCGAAGGTTGTTTGCCCCGCGGCCGGCGCGGGAACAGTGAGGGCCAGGGCCTCGCGCCGGGAAAGGCTTCATCGGTTAGGCCTTGGCCAGCTCGCCCGCATGCTTCCGGATTTTGAGGATCGCCTCGGCAATCTGCTCCATCGACTTTCGCGGCGCAAGCAGCATCGTCTGCACCAACCAAACGGCCTCTTCGCACAGGCGGTCGTTGGCCGGACAGCGGTTGCGCTCCTCCCACGCCGCAATCTCCTTCGCGGAGAAGATCCGCTGGTAGCCGCGCGAGTGCAGCGCGTTCTTGAGGAAGGGCTGCGTATTCAGCGGGCTGTATCCGCCCGACGCCGGAATTCCTTCCGCCGCCAGCGCCTTGAGGAATGCGGAGCGAGGAAGATCCGCAAACTGCTGCTTGTCGTATCGGAACATGTAGAGGTGGTAAGCGTTGCGCGTGCAGCCATCGTACATCCGCGCCGGCACGATCCCGGGAATCTCCTTCAACATCGAGGTCAGATACGGTGCGTTCCCGGTGCGCGTTTTGGCCTGCGCCTCGATACGGGTCATCTGCGCCAGCAGCAGCGCCGCCTGGAACTCATTCATGCGTAAGTTGCAGCCCGTCGAGTTGTAGGTGAAGTTGCTGCCGATCGACCGGAAGCCGCTGCCGTTGTTGTGGAAGGCGAAACAGCGTTCGCGCAGGTCTTCGTCATTGGTGAGGATCGCGCCGCCCTCGCCGGAATTCAGATTCTTCGACGCCTGGAAGCTGAAGCATCCGGCCTGCCCATACGTGCCCACCTTGCGCCCGCGCCATTCGGCGAGGTGCGCCTGGCAGGCGTCTTCCAACACCGGGACATTGTGGCGCGCGGCGGCCGGCAGGATGGCATCGAGATCGCAGACGTTGCCGCCGAGGTGTACTGGAACGATCGCCCGGGTGCGCGGCGTGATCGCCGCTTCGAGCTTCCGCGCGTCCATCTGGAAGGTCTCGGGATCCGTATCGACGAAGACCGGCACCGCGTACTGCCGCAGCACGGCGTTAACCGTCGCGATGAAGGTGTACGGCGGCACGATGACTTCATCGCCGGGTTCGATCCCCATGGCGTTCAGGCTGGTGAACAGCGCGCTCGTGCCGTTGGCGGTGGCGAGGCACGTCTTCGCTCCGGTCAATTGCGCGTAAGCCTCCTCGAAACGCGCGACGTTCCTGCCGTTGCCGCGGTACCATTTGCCGCTGCGCAGCGTGTCGAGGATCGCGCGCTCTTCGGTCTGGTCGAAGACCGGCCAGGAGGGAAAGGGTGTGGGGTGCTGTTTGGCGCCACCGAGAATCGCGGGACGGTCGCCGGGAGAGTCGGCGGCCAGGGCCGCGCCCGCCAGCGGGGCTGCGGCCAGGAAACTTCGTCGCGTCGGGTGCATGAGTTTATACTAACCCCGATGAGAACCCTGATCGCTATTCTGCTCTCCGCGGCCTGCCTGGCCGGCGCCGACTTGAAAGCCGGGGTGGGCCGGGTGGACGTCACGCCGGCCGGCCCCATCTGGATGTCCGGGTATGCCGCGCGCACGCACCCATCGGAAGGAACGCTCACGCCGCTCTGGGCCAAAGCGCTGGCGCTCGAAAGCGCGCCGGGCCG
>JBGPKH010000791.1:0-3662 GCA_041485845.1 Bryobacteraceae bacterium | reverse complement strand
GATGGCGATCTCCCGCTGCCGTCCCGCGGCGCGCGCCAGCAGGAGGCTGGCAACGTTGGCGCAGGCGATCAGCAGCACCAGTCCCACCAGCGTCATCAAGGCCAGCAGCGGCTTCTCCCATCGCCGCCGCAGATCGCTGATGCCTTGCGAGGCGGGGCGCAGCTCCGCGCGATGGTTGAGGAACTCGGCGCGGTCGCGATCGCTGCGCATGCTGCCGCTCTGCGCCAGTTCGGCTTCGAGCATCGCACGGTACGCCACGTCGGTGGCGGCCTGCGCCTGGCGCATGGACATGCCGGGCTTGAGCCGCGCAAACAGGTTGAGCCAGCGCGTGCGGCGGTCCTCCAGAACATCCATGGTAGGCAGGATGGCGCGCTGCATGGCGATGGGGACGTAGAGATCCGGCGTGTTGCCGGGAGTCACTCCATGGAACCGCGGTTCCGTGACACCGATCACCACGAATGGATGGCCGTTGAGCGCCACGCTCTGGTTCAGGATCGCGGGATTATTCCCAAAATGGCTCGACCAGTAACTGTGGCTCAACACCACCACGGGGTGCGCGCCGGCCGCGATGTCATCCGCGGGCGCGATCACGCGGCCGAGCGACGCGCCCACGCCGAGCACCTGGAAGAAATTTCCCGTGACCATCTCCGCGCCGGCCGATTCCACGCCGCCCTGGTGGGTCAGCCGGACACTGCCGCTCATCCGCGCGATCACTCCGGCGAAGGCGGGATCGCGTCCGTTCAGGTCGCGATACAGGGGATAGGAAAAGACCGATTCGAAGTTGTCGCTGGAGCTGGTTCCCGGAGCGTTGTATTCGGTGTGGAGCAGAACCAGGCGCTCCGGGTCGCGGACGGGCAGCGACCGCAGCACTACCTGGTTCAGCAGCGAGAAGATCGCTGTGTTCGCGCCGATACCAAGCGCCAGGGATAGCACGGCGGCGCTGGTGAACATGGGGCTCCGGCGCAAGGTGCGGAAGGAGAAAACCAGGTCTTTCCACATACAGATGAGACGCGGAAAAAGACAAAACGTTGACAGTTATTCGCCGCCGGCGCCTCACATCGCGTGGTACCTCCCGCGCCGGTACTCTCTGACCACCCCCAGCACATCGAAGCCGTATTGGATCGGGTGCAAATGCGATTTCTCGCCGGCGTAGATCGTGGGGATGGCGACCTCCGCGATGCGCAGGCCCTTCACCTTGGCGAGCACGATCATCTCCAGGTCGAAGTCGAAGGAGTCGGAGAGCTTCTCGAACGGAATCGTCTCCATGGCTTTGCGCGAGTAGACCATGTAGCCGCTGTGATACTCGGCCAGCTTCATGCCGAAGGCCCAGTTCTCGATGGCGGTGAGCCCCTTGTTGGCCACGAACTTGTAGAACGGCATTCCGCCGCGCAGCGCGCCGCCCGCCAGCATCCGCGATCCTTGCACCAGGTCCGCGGTGTCGCTGTCGAACGGCGCGAGCAGGTCCGGAATCTTCTCCGGCGAATACTGGCCGTCGGAGTGCAGCAGAACCCCCACCTCCGCGCCTTCGCTGAGAGCGTAGCGCAGCAGGGTTTTTTCCGCTTCGCCGTAGCCGCGGTTCGCCGGATGGTCGAGCGCCACCAGGTTCGTGAATTCCCTTTGCAGGCGCGCCAGGGCCGCGGCGGTATCGTCGGTGCTGCCGTCGTTCACCGCGACATACCGGCGGATGCGCTGCCGGGCTTCGGGAGGAATACGCGCGAAGACTTTTTCGATGGTGGCGCCGGCGTTGTAGGCCGGCATCAGCACGAAGACGTTTTCAATCATTATTCGCGTGCAAGACCGCTTCCTTTGGTCGCGGCTCAGTAAGCGCGGCGCCGCCCGCGGCAAGCGTTTGCGAGCCGCGGCCGTCCTCGCGTTTGGCGAGCGAGGGAGCGCTCTTACGGTACGCTTCCACGTGGTAACGCATGGTGGCTTCGACGGTATCGCGCACGTTCCACTTCGGTTCCCACCCCAACAGGGTGCGCGCTTTGGTGATATCGGGAATGCGGCGGTCGGAATCGTCGTATCCCTCGCCGTAGAACTCCTCCCCCGGCACGCTCACGATCTCGGGCAAGGGCGTCGACGCGTCGCGGAATTTCGCGGCGTAGATCTCGCGCATCAGCTCGGCCATCTGGCGGATCGAGATCTCGTTGTGCGGCGAGCCGATATTGAAGATCTGGCGATCGCAGACGCCTCCCGGATTCCGCACGACGCGATAGGTACACTCGATGGCGTCATCGATGTAGGTGTAGCACCGGCGGTTCACGCCGCCGTTCACCAGTTTCATCGGCGTGCCGTTCAGCAGCGCCTCCATGAAGAAGGAGAAGACCCGCGGGATGCCGTTCTTCTCCTGCGGCAGGAAGTCGATCTTCGGCCCGATGAAATTGAACGGCCGGATGATGGTGTAGTTGAAGCCCTGCTCCAGCCCGTAGGCGTGCAGCACGCGCTCCAGCAACTGTTTGGCGCAGGAATAAATCCAGCGATGCTTGGTTACCGGCCCCAGGATGTACTCGCTCGAGTCCTCCGAAAAGGTGCCGTGAATCGGGTCGTCGGGATCGGCCACGCGCGCGTGTTTCAGGCTGGCGGCGGTTCGGCCGTAGACCTCGCAGGTGGAGAACTGAATCAGCCGTTTCCCGTGCCGGACGCAGGCCTCGGCGATCTTCAAGTTTTCCGTGAAGTTCAGGCGGAAAACCTCGAGAGGAATCCGCAGATAGAGCCCGGGGTTGGCGTAGGCGATGAGGTCGATCACCAGGTCCGCCGCGCGCGTGAGGCCGTCGAGGTCCCACTCCGGACTGCGGATATCCTGCTGCATAAAGGTCAGGTTGGGATGACCCATGAACTCCGCGACTTTCTCGGAAGTCAGATCGACCGCGGTGACCTTGTGCCCCTCCTGGAGCAGGCGCTGGGTGAGGTGGGTGCCGATGAAACCAGCGGCGCCCAAGGTGAGAATCTTCATGCGATAAGCTAGCTTAGCATCTATGCCCCTGCCCAGTCCCGAAACCGTATTGGCACTCGCCGTAGTGGCCGTGGCGCTGGCGGCCGCCCGTTGGGACGTAACGGGGGCGGCCCGCCACGCGCCGCCCCGTTTCGCCGTCGTGGCCGTGGCGCTGGCGGCCGCCCGCTGGGACCTTCGCTGGCTGGGCTGGTGGGAGCGCCCGCTCGCGCGGCTAGCGCGCCGCAAGAACTTGGCCATCGCGGTGGCGGCCGTTGCCCCGCTGCTGCTGCGGGCCGTGCTGCTGCCGCTTTTCCTCGCCCCGTTGCCCAGCGCACACGACGAGTTCAGCTTCCTGCTGGGCGCGGACACCCTGGCCCACGGCCGCCTGGCGAACCCCCAACATCCGATGTGGGCACACTTCGAAAGCATTCACATCCTGGTGCGCCCGGTGTATGCCAGCGCGTTCCCCATCGCACCGGCCGCCGCGCTGGCCGTGGGGCAGGTACTGTTCGGACACCCCTGGATGGGTGTCTGGCTCAGTGCCGGCGTGATGTGCGGGGCGATCTGCTGGATGCTCCAGGGCTGGCTCCCGCCCCGCTGGGCGCTGCTGGGCGCGCTGCTGATCGTGCTGCGGATCGGCGTTTCGAGCTATTGGATGAACTCGTATTGGGGCGGATGCATCGCGGCCACGGGCGGCGCGCTGGCGCTCGGGGCGCTGCCCAGGATGCGG
>JBGPKH010000790.1:0-3663 GCA_041485845.1 Bryobacteraceae bacterium | reverse complement strand
ATTTCACCGGCATCGCCGCGGTGGTGCACTATTACTGGCTGGTGAAGTCCGATATCCGCCTGCCGCTGCTGTATGGGGTGTTGGTGGCGCTGGCGCTGGCATACCGCGCCGGCGCGTGGGCGGTGTCCCGCAGCACTGCGCCGGCGCGGAAGCGCTCAGTGACGATCGCGGGCGCTTAGGAAATTCTCCAACACCCACAACTCGCTTGCGGATTGATCCAACGTGTACGCAAGATGCTTGCCGTCGGGATGGAAGCTCAAGGCCCAGATACTTCCCGAATGCGTTTCCAGACCGGTCTTGATTGCAGGTCCGCCATCGACAGGAACAATCCAGACGGCAGCATCGGTCCCGCTGGGAATCGAAACGAAGAGAATTCTCTTTCCGTCAGGCGTCCAGGTAACCTCACGTGGCCGCCAGGGCAAGCTGACCCCTTCCCTGGCCTGAAACAACTCGCGCGGCTCGCCGCCCACGGACGGCATGAGGCAGAGCTTGTCCGGCTTGCACATGAAAGCCAGTTGGCTCCCATCCGGCGAGAGCGAAACCATCACACGGCTGACGTCGGGACCGGTAAAGAGGACGCGCTCCTCGCCTGATACTACGTCGTGCCGCACGATCTTATGAGTTCCGTCCTTGCGGATCGAGAGATAGCCGTGCCGGCCGTCCAGCGAGACGAATCCCGAATCTCCCAGAGATACGGTCTCGCCATTCGGAACCGAAATCCGGACGGCCGTTCGCTGCGCTCCCAAGAACAACGAGTTGCCATCCACCGACCAACGAACCAGACCATCCACCTTCGTCTGCGGCGTTACCTGCCTCACCTCGCCGCTCCCGACGGCTAGTATCGATATCGAGTCAGATCCCTCGATCCGATACGCCAATCGCTTACCATCCGGGGACCAAGCGGGGTACTGTGTGATGTCGGGCATCCCGTGGACAGGTCGTGAAGGCTGTCCAAGCAATCTTCCGGTCTGGGTGTCCATTTCCACTACCTCGATATTCGAGCGGCTCGCTGCCGACGCGTAGTAAATGGCGCCCGTCTTGGTGATGCCGATAGTGTCGGCACCGCAGTTCGCTTTCAACACTTCCGGTTCGCCGGTTTGCTTGGCACCGTCTACGGGCACCGTCCAGAGGTCGAGGTTACCGGAACGGTCGCTTGCGAACACGACCCGTTTGCCATCCGGCGACCACCCCCACAGCACATTGCGCGACGCGTAGTGTGCCACTGCATTCTCCGCCCCCCCATTTACTGGAAGCACGAAGACATCGCCACGCGGGTTGTCGGCGGCAGGGTAGTCAAACGCGACGTAATGTCCGTCCGGCGAGAACACGATGCGGGGCCGATACCGCGCCGTATAGTGAGCTGTCTTCAGCACGCGGACGGTTCCGTCCGCGGCGGAGATCATGGCGAAATCGGTGTCGCCTTCGCTCAGGCTGTTGGCCTTCCCGCGCTCCAGTTGGACCAGAATGTACTTACCGTCCGGCGACCAGTCGGTCGGGATGCCCCACTCCCCCTGTCCGCGGTATACGGTCCGTTCGCCTTTGCCATCGGTTCCTACGACCCGCAGTTCGCCATCCTTCGCGCCATTCATGTAGTGCCAAAGTGCCACCTGTCTGCCGTCCCGAGAGATCGCGTTCCCCTCGGCGAAGCCCTTCGCATTATCCCCGTACTGCGTGAGGATGCGGTCTTCGCCCGTCTCGAGGTTGTGCACCCCGACGTTGAGGGTCGAATCCCTAAACGAAACCAGGCGTCCATCGAAGCTGACTGTCCACGGTGTTTTGCGGCCGGTATCCGCGATCACGCGCCGGACGGATGGGCCGCCGCGGGTCGCGATTGCGGCTGCCAGGCCATCCAGACGGGCGCGGGCTTGCGCCACCAGTTCCTTCTGGTCGGCGTAATCCGCGATGAGCTTCTCGAACGTTTTGCGAGCTTCGGCGTCGCCCAGCTTTTGATAGCAGAGTCCCAGGTGGTACATGGCCGCCGCAGCGGTCTTGTGATCCACGCCTCGTGTCGCGAGTACCTTCTTGTAGGCCGCCACGGCGCCGCGCACGTCGCCCTGTACCTCTTCCTGGTGCATCGCCGCGCCGAGCATCGATTCCGGTGTCTTCTGCGGAGCTGCGAGCAGCATCCCCAGTGTCAGGTTCAAAACCAGCAGTGTGCGTTTCATGGAATCCAGCGTATGCGCCTTCGCGTTTTCACGATTCAAGTTCCGGTCAAGCTTGTTTCAAGTTCACTCATCGAACCGATACCCCTGCCCGCGCAGGCTCACGATGTGCCGCGGCTGCGAAGGATTCTCCTCGATCTTCGCCCGAAGATTGTTCACGTGCGTATAGATCACGCGGTCCGTCAGGAACACGTCCTTGCCCCACACCATTTCGATCAAACGGTCGAGACTGAGCACCTCGCCGGCATGGTCGAGAAACGCCCGAAGCAGTTTGAACTCGAGCGCGGTCAGGTCGATCTTCGTGCCGCCGCGCGTCGCTTCGCCGCGCGCGAAATCGACCAACACGCTGCCAAACCGGCGCACAGGCCCCGCCGGAGCGGCACGCCGCAGCACGGCCTGAATGCGCGCGTTCAGCTCGCGCGGGCTGAACGGCTTGGTCACGTAGTCGTCCGCGCCGAGTTTGAGGCCGCGAATCTTGTCGGTCTCTTCGCCGCGCGCCGTCAGGAGGATGATCGGCGTCCGCAGGCCGGAGGCGCGCAGCTCGCGGCACACGCTGAAGCCGTCCTTCTTCGGCAACATCACGTCGAGCAGGATCAGGTCGTACCGGTTCCGTCCCGCGGCATCCATGGCCACTGCGCCATCCTCCGCGACGTCGACCTCGTAGCCGTCCACTTCGAGATCGTCCTTCAAGCCGATGGCGATCGCCGGCTCGTCTTCCACCACCAGGATTCTGCTCATAGGGCCTTCAACCGAATGCGGAACACGCTGCCCTCTCCCACACGACTGTCGAAATCGACCGTGCCGCCGTGCGCCTCCACGATCTGCCGTACCAGGCTCAATCCCACGCCCGCTCCTTTGATCGTCTGCGAGATCTCTCCCTTGCCCCGGTAGAATCGCTCGAAAATGTGATCGCGATCTTCGGCGGCGATGCCGCAGCCGCGGTCCATCACCCGGATGGTCACCTCGCCGCCGCTACCCTCCGCTTCCAATACGACAGGCGCGCCGGGCGGCGAGTACTTCGCCGCGTTGTCGAGCAGGTTGTCCACGGCGCTCCGCAGCGCCACGCTGTCCGCGGCAATGGGTGGCAGTTCCGCGGGAATCGAGGCCTTCACGGTGGCGCCGCGGAAGTCCGCCGTCAAATCGCGCAGCCACTCGGCGGTGTCCAGACGGTCGAACTGGTAGCGCTTGCGGCCTTCCTCGATGCGCGAGAAATCGAGCAGGTTCTCCACCAGGCGCGACAGCCGCTCGCTCTCCCGTGAGATCAGCCCGTAGTATTCCTGGCGCTTCTCTTCGGCGGTCACGCGCCCGCGCTGCAACAGCTCCGAGAGCTGCCGGATCGCCGTGAGAGGTGAGCGGAACTCGTGCGACACGGTGGCGACGAATTCGCTCTTGAGTCGCGCCACTTCCAGCTCGCGCTTGACTGCCCTGGCGGTGATGTAGCTCCCCACAATTAGGAACGAGAACACGAGCAGCAGCATGATCACGTAAATCCGGCGGCGTT
>JBGPKH010000789.1:0-3699 GCA_041485845.1 Bryobacteraceae bacterium | reverse complement strand
GCGAAACCGAAGAGGAGGCTCTTGCGAATCTGAAGGAAGCAATGGAACTCCATTTCGAACCGCCTGCGGCAACGCGACCGCCCAAGATTCGCACAATCGAGGTCGAGGTTGGGGCGACTTAGTCCTCAGCCGTTCCGGGCGGTCAAGCGCCGGCTGGAAGCCGTCGAGTCGGCCAGGTCGTCGACACGGCGATCGTGCCGCGGAAGAATGAAATCCCAGTCGGAACTCTTCGCAGCATCCTGAGCCAAGCTCACATTGATTCGGATGATTGGGATACGCTGAGTTGATCGCTCGTCCGTTTGACGCGCAGTTGGTGGGTCGAAGCGCGAACTGATACCTTAGAAACCGATGAGGCGCTTCTCGATCCTTTTCCTTCTCACGGGCGTCCTGCTCGCCCAGACTCCTGCCAATATGCCGAAGGCCGATCTCCTGTGGCCCGACGGCGCTCCCGGCGCACTCGGCACTGAAGAGGCGGACAAGCCGACTCTCGCGCCGTACGTCGTGCCCCAGGGACGCGGCACCGGCGCGGCGGTGATCGTGTGTCCGGGCGGTGGCTACACGGGCCTGTCCATGGACAAGGAAGGCGACCAGATCGCGCGCTGGCTGAACTCCATCGGGGTCGCGGCATTCGTGCTGAAATACCGGCTGGGCCCGAAGTATCGTCACCCGGCGGAACTGGGCGACGCGCAACGCGCCATCCGCGTTGTGCGCCACAAGGCCGCCGAGTATCGCGTGCTGCCCGACCGCATCGGCATCATGGGCTTCTCGGCCGGCGGACACCTGGCGTCCACCGCCGGCACGCATTTCGAGACCGTGAACGCCAACGCCGCCGACCCCATCGACCGCCTCAGCAGCCGGCCCGATTTTCTGGTGCTGGTGTATCCGGTGATCTCGTTCACCACTCCCTACGTGCACCGCGGGTCGTTGCGCGCGCTCCTGGGCGACGGCGCGGACCCCAAGCTGGTGGAGAGCCTCTCGAACGAATTGCAAGTGACCGCGCAAACTCCGCCCACGTTCCTGTTCCACACCAACGCGGACACGGGAGTGCCTCCGGAGAACAGCGTTCTGTTCTACCTGGCGCTGCGCAAGGCGGGAGTGCCGGCCGAAATGCACGTCTACGAGCGCGGGCCGCACGGGGTGGGGCTGGCGCAGACCGACGAGGCGCTTTCTTCATGGCCCGCGCGCCTCGCGGACTGGCTGCGCATCCGCGGCCTGTTGAACGCAGCACCCCGGTGACGCGCGGGCGCCGGCGGCCGTCTTGCGTGTTAGACTCAGACACCATGAAGCCGATCTTCCGTCTCGCGTTGGTGCTGGGCGTGGCGGCCGCCGCCTGGCTGGCCGCACAGACCGGAACCGCTCCCAAACGAATGAACTACCCCGCTGCGAAAAAAGTGGATCAGGCCGACAATTACCACGGCGCCAAGGTCGCGGACCCGTACCGCTGGCTGGAAGACACCGATTCGGCGGACACCGCCGCTTGGGTGGCGGCGGAAAACCAGGTCACGCAGGTGTATCTCGCGGGCATCCCCGCCCGCTCGCGCTTCAAGGAACGGTTGACCGCGCTGTATAACTACGAACGCTACGTGCGCTTCGAAAAGGCCGGACCGCATTACCTGTTTCTGCGCAACGACGGACTGCAAAACCAGAATGTGCTGTATGCCGCGGACGGGATTGCGGGCAAGGAACGTGCGCTGCTCGATCCCAACACGCTGCGCGCGGACGGCACGGCGGCGCTTTCCGAACACGTCGCCAGCATGGACGGCCGGCTTCTGGCGTACGGACTGGCGGACGCCGGCTCGGACTGGTGCGAATGGCGCGTGCGGAACATCGAGACCGGACAGGACTTGCCCGACGTCATCCGCTGGAACAAGTTCGTGGCGGTGGCTTGGGCCCCCGATCGGAAGAGCTTCTATTACCTGCGATTCCCGGAACCGAAACCGGGAGAGGCGTTGCGCGATGCGAATCGACTCTCGAAGTTGTATCTGCACAAGCTGGGCGAGCCGCAGTCCGCCGACCAGGTGATTTACGAGCGCCCGGATCGGCCCGAGTGGCTGTTCGTTCCCGGCACAACCGACGACGGCCGCTACCTGATCGTCGTCATCGACGTGGGCGATGCCGGGAAAAACCTGGTGGCCTATCAGGATCTGCACGCGAATCCGCCGAAGACGGTCGAGCTGATTCGCGACCTGCAGGCGGCCTACCTGCCGCTGGGAAATCAGGGCTCGGTACTTTATTTCCAGACGACCGACCGGGCGGCGAAGGGCAGGATTATCGCCATCGACCTTGCCAGACCGGCGCGCGAAAACTGGCGCGAGGTGGTGAAGGAACAGAAGGAGGCGATCGCTTCTTCTCAACTGGTGAACGGCCGGATCGTGGTGTCATATCTGAAGGACGCGGCCAACCAGGTGAAGGTGTTCGGCCTCGATGGCCGGTTGATGGCCCCCGTGCCGCTACCCGGAATCGGACAGGTGGAGGTGTTTCCGGCGCACCAGAACGATACGGAAATATTTTTCGCGTTCAGCGGCTACACCACCCCGCGAGCGATGTATCGCCTCGATCTGAAGACCAACGCGGCCACGGCGGTGCGGCAGACCAAGCTCAGTTTCGACCCGGCGCAGTTCGCGACGCAACAGGTCTTTTACCCGAGCAAGGACGGCACGCGGATTCCGATGTCGCTGGTGTACCGTAAGGGTATGAAGCCGGACGGGCGCAATCCCACGCTGCTATACGGCTACGGCGGGTTCAACGTGAGCGTCTTGCCGGCATTCAATCCCTGGGTGATTGCGTGGATGGAGATGGGGGGCGTGTACGCGGTCGCCAACTTACGGGGCGGCGCGGAATACGGCGAGGACTGGCACGAAGCCGGCAAGGGCGCGAAAAAGCAAAACGTGTTCGACGATTTCATCGCCGCCGCGGAATGGCTGATCGCCAACCACTACACCTCGACGCCGCGTCTCGCCATCTTCGGCGGCAGCAACGGCGGGCTGCTGGTGGGCGCGGTCCTCAATCAACGGCCCGACTTGTTCGGCGCGGCCATGCCGGCGGTGGGCGTGATGGACATGCTGCGATTCCAGAAGTTCACCATCGGCGCCGCGTGGACTGACGAATACGGCTCGTCGGACAACCCCGACGACTTCCGCGTGCTCTACCGGTACTCGCCCCTGCACAACATCAAGAAGGGAGCTCAATATCCCGCGGTGCTGGTTACGACTTCAGACCATGACGACCGGGTGGTGCCGGGCCACAGCTTCAAGTACGCCGCGACCATGCAGGCGTCCCAGGAAGGGACCGCGCCGATTCTGATCCGCATCGAGACCCGCGCCGGGCACGGAGCCGGCAAACCGACCACCAAGACCATCGACGAGTACGCCGACCGGCTGGCGTTTCTGTCGAAAGAATTGCGGATCGGGACGAAGAATTGAGGGACTGCGGGAGATCACTCATGGGTGCCCGAAAGAAGATCCCCCTGTTCGATCTGGATCTCATGACTCTGATCATTCCGCTGGTGGTGGTGCTCGCCGTGCTGATGATTCCCCCGGGGCCGGGTACACCGCTGCCCTCTAGCGGGAGTTTACAAGATAGAGGCAGGCGTCTGTGACAGGCCCCTGCGGCCCACGGTTTGCAAGGCACCCCATCCTATTGAAAAAATAGACATTTAACTCGAACGGCCCCCCGGGCAGACCGCAGTTTCTGGGTGTT
>JBGPKH010000788.1:0-3711 GCA_041485845.1 Bryobacteraceae bacterium | reverse complement strand
CGATTCCTGATCAACACGCAAACCAGCGACCCGCCGCCGAATCCCATCACGGTGGTGTTGAACTGGACCGCGGGGCTGAAGCCGTAGAGTGCGCGTCCAACCGCGACCCCACACAACCACAACCCCCAATCCCCATCCCCAACCCCTGCTTTCCGCTTGGCCCCTGGCCCCCGGCCCCCGGATGATAAGATAGACCCCAACCATGAAACCAGCGTTGATGGCGGTGCTGTCCGGCATGGCCGCCATGGCGGCGGGCGCCGAAACAAAAGTAAAGCTGCCGAGCAGCCACGCCGACCTGCTGCGCGGCGAGAAGCTTTTCCAGGTTCACTGCGCGCGCTGCCACGGGGCCAAAGGCGAAGGCAGCCGCGGACCCTCGCTGGCGCGGCCGAAATTGCCGCGCGCGCCGGATGACGCCGCGCTCCTGAAGGTCATCGATGACGGGATTCGGGGCACCGAAATGCCGGGAGCGGGCGCCATGTCCGACCACGAGAAGCGGCAGGCCGCGGCCTACGTGCGATCGCTCGGCAAGATTCCGTCGAAGCCCGTGCCAGGCGACCCGGCCCACGGCGCGGAGATCTATCGCGGCAAAGGCAACGGCGCGAGCTGCCACTCGATCTCGGGCGAGGGCGGGATCGTGGGGCCGGATCTTTCCACGGTCGGCATGGCGCGCAGCGCGTCACATCTCCGCGAGTCCCTGGTCGATCCGCAGGCGGCTGTCCCGGAGGACTATCTGCTGGTGACGGTGGTCCCTAAGAGCGGCGCGAGCGTCACCGGCCTGCGCGTAAATGAGGACTCGTTCTCCATCCAGGTCCGCGACAGCTCGGGGCGGTCGTATTCGTTCTGGAAATCGGAAGTGACGAACATCGACAAACAGAAAGGCAAGTCGCCCATGCCGTCGTACAAGGGACAACTGTCGGATTCGGAATTGACGGACCTGGTGGCCTACCTGGCGTCCCTGAAGGAGAGGAAATGAGAACTTGCGTCTGGCTGTTCGCGCCGGCCGTGCTCCTGGCGCAAATCAACGTGCCCTACGAGCGCATCCGCGACGCCAACAAAGAGCCCGGCAACTGGCTGACCTACTCGCGCGACTACAGCGGACAGCGCTACTCGCCGCTCGACCAGGTCAACACGGGCAACGTCGGCAAGCTCCGCGTGGCGTGGATGCGCCAGGTGAACGAGCTGGATACATTCGAAACGTCGCCGATCGTGGTGGATGGCACGCTGTTCATCACCGCGCCGCCGAACGTGGTAGAGGCGCTCGACGCCGCCACGGGACGAGCGCTGTGGAGTTACCGGAAGGATCTTCCGAGCGATTTGCGGCTGTGCTGCGGCAAGGTGAATCGCGGCCTGGCGATTCTCGGCAACACGCTCTACTACGCCAGCACGGACGCGCACCTGATCGCGCTCGACGCGCGCACGGGCGGCGTGCGCTGGGACGTGACCATGGCCGAATACAAGATGGGCTACTCCAGCACGGGGGCGCCGTTGGCGGTGAAGGACAAGATCGTCACCGGAATGGGGGGCGGCGAATTCGGCACGCGCGGATTCATCGACGGCTACGACGCCAAGACCGGCAAGCGGCTGTGGCGCTTCAACACCATCCCCGCCAAGGGCGAGCCGGGGAACGAAACGTGGGAAGGCGATAGCTGGAAGACCGGGGCCGCGACCACCTGGGTGACCGGCGCCTACGACCCGGAGAGCAACACCGTTTACTGGGGCACGGGGAATCCGGGGCCCGACTGGAACGGCGAGGTGCGCAAGGGCGACAACCTCTACTCGGACTGCCTGATCGCGCTCGATCCCGATACCGGCGCCAAGAAATGGCACTTCCAATACACCCCCCACGACATGAACGATTGGGACTCCACGCAGACTCCGATTCTGGCTGATGGCGCAGTGCAGGGACAGACACGGAAGATGGTGGTGCTGGCGAATCGCAACGGCTTTTACTACGCGCTCGATCGCACGAGCGGGAAGTTCATCGCGGGCCGGCCGTACGTGAAACAGACCTGGGCGACCGGCCTCGACGAAGCGGGGCGGCCGATGCGTGTGCCGAACGCGGTCCCGACACCGGAAGGCACGCTCATTTGGCCGAGCCTCGCCGGCGGGTCCAACTGGTACAGCTCGACCTACAACCCGAAGACCAATCTCTACTACGTCAACGTGAAGGAGATGGGGGCGATCTATATCCGGGGTGACGCCGAGTACAAACCGGGCGCGCAGTTCAACGGCGGAGGCCAGACCGAGTACCGGGACGAGGATCCGTACGGCGCGGTGCGCGCGCTCGACGTGGCGACCGGCGAGTTACGCTGGGAGTACAAACTGCTCACGCCATCCCACTCCGGCCTGATGACCACCGCCGGAGGCCTGGTGTTCGGTTCCAACGCCACTTCGTTCTTCGCGCTGGATGCCCAGAAGGGCGCTCTGCTGTGGCGCTTCGAGACCGGCGGCGGGGGCGGAATCGACGCCAATCCGATCAGCTACATGAGCGGCGGCAAGCAGTACGTGGCCATCGCCGCAGGGCACGCGTTGCTGGTGTTCTCGCTGGAGTAGGAAAGACCGCTCCCTCTGGTCGCGGCTCAGTAACGCCTTTCGATTCGAAGGCGGTGTTTTTCCGAGCCGCGGGGCGGCGTTTTTCCGAGCCGCGTGCGATCCTGGATGCGGCAGCGTGTCCCAGGGATGCCAAACGGTCAAGTTATTTGTGCGGGGTTCCTAAGTGCGAATTTCGCAAATTCGGTCGCGTATTTTGACGGTGGGGCAGGCGATTCGCCCGGCGATTCGCCTGCCCTATTCGCCGGCCAACGGCCTGCGCCACCAGGCCCGTGAATACGTTGGCGAATTTATGAGCAGTGTACCGGGCTAAAGCCGTATGGAAGGGCGAACTCGGATTGCGACAATCCCGACCTCCCGCGGATCGATTCGACGGTCCCCATAAGAACAACGCCGCCTTTTCCGGTTGCCCGCGCCGGAAACCCGCTGCGCCTCATCCAGTACGTCCTGAAACTGCCAAGAGCCCATGGCCGGTGTGGCTTTTTGCCGCCCTTACCGGAACGGTCAGGGCCGGAAACGCCCAGGGTTCCAGCCTTCCGGTTGATTTCCGTCGACAGGGCGTGATGGCCCTGCATAAGCGCGCGCGCCACTTCTCCCACGAGCCCGAGGGTTCCGCGCCAGCAACCCGCTGTCCGTCATCCAGGACCCAGTCGATCCATAGACGGTCGACCGATCCACCCTCGGCTGCTGGGAACGAAGCGCGCCAGGGGAATCATCTCCAGGATTGCCCCAGGCGTTTGGCTGGCTCGGTCAATCCCCCGAGTTCCTGATTCAAAACCGGGAAAAGTCCGGTTTGCAGCTAGATGAAGAGATCGACAGTGACCTTGAACACTGATGCGAGTTTTTTGGCCTGCTCCTTACTAATGGCACGCTTCCCGCTCAGGACCTCTGAAACCCGACCGCGCGTACCAAACACTGGCAGCAGGTCCTTGGCTGTTCGTCCGCTCGTCTCCATCAGGTAGGCCAGCATCTCGTTGGGAGCAACCGGAGGCAGAGGGTGATGACGATCATCGTAAGCCTGCACCAAGATCGCCATGGTTTCCAGTAGGGCAGACTCCTCCGGGGACAGGCGGTCCTCGCCCTTGTCGATCAATTGTTCCACGGCGGCAACCATATGGTCGTACTCTTCCTCGGTCTCGATGGCTTTGACGACAATGCGAT
>JBGPKH010000787.1:0-3726 GCA_041485845.1 Bryobacteraceae bacterium | reverse complement strand
AGATCGCCGATGCAGATCGCAAGCTGCGCTTCGTTAAGGAGGCGAAAGCCGCTTCGGCGCTCAATCATCCGAATATCATTACCATTCACGACATCGCCCAGGATGGCGGCGCCGACTTCATCGTGATGGAGTACGTGGACGGCAAAACCCTGGGCCAATTGATTCCCCGGCGGGGCATGCGGCTCGAGGAGATTCTGCGGTATGCCATCCAGATTGTCGAGGCGCTGGCGAAGGCGCACGCCGCGGGAATCGTGCACCGCGACCTGAAGCCCGGCAACATCATGGTGACGGGCGAGGGTCGGGTCAAACTTCTCGACTTCGGGCTGGCCAAGCTCACCGAGGCGGCCCAGCCAGGCGAAGACTCGCGCACGCGCACGATCGCACCCCGCTCCGAAGAGGGTTCGATCGTCGGCACCGCGGCTTACATGTCTCCCGAGCAGGCGGAGAGCAAACCCGTAGACGCGCGGTCCGACATCTTCAGCTTCGGCGCGGTGCTCTACGAGATGGCGACCGGGACGCGCGCGTTTCAGGGCGATTCGAAGCTTTCCACGCTGAGCGCGGTGCTGCGCGAGAATCCCAAGCCTCCCAGTCAGGTGGTCTCCGACGTACCCCGCGAGCTGGACCGCATCATTGCCCGCTGCCTGCGCAAGGATCCGGCAAAGCGCTTCCAGGCCATGCCCGATTTGAAAGTGGCGCTGGAAGAACTGAAGGAGGAGAGCGACTCGGGAATGGCGGAGATGGCGGGCGGCACCGTCGCACCGGCTAAAACGCGGCCCAGGCTGCGGCTTGGAGCGGCGGCAGTCACGCTGGTATTGGCGGCCGGCGCGGCTTGGTTCCTACTGCGGCCGGCATCGAACACGCTTCCGCCGATGCAATCCGTTCCGCTCACTACGTATGCCGGCAGCGAAGAACATCCGAGCTTCTCACCCGATGGCAGCCAGGTGGCCTTCGAGTGGGACGGTGAGAAAGGGGACAACTGGGACATCTGGGTGAAGCTTGTTGAGGGCGGCGTGCCGTTGCGGCTGACGACGAACCCTGCGGCGGATCATGGTCCGGCATGGTCGCCCGATGGGCGGCAGATCGCCTTTATCCGTGAAGGAAGTGGCATCTATTCGATTTCACCGCTCGGGGGCCCGGAACGGAAACTGACGGACGTGCACGCAGACGCACTGGCGTGGATGCCCGACAGTCAGTCGCTGCTGATCAGCTCCGCAAAGAGCCATGCCGCTCTCCACAGCATATTCCAACTCTCCATGCGCACCGGTGAACTGCGAAAGATCACTTCGCCGCCGGGAGCGAATTCAGGCGATGGGGATTACGATCCGGCCGTCTCTTCGGACGGTCGGAGCCTCGTTTTCGTGCGGGCAGTGGGCCAGTCCGGTGACCTTTACTTGCAGCCATCTTCAGGTGGACTTGCCCAACGACTTACGAAGAGCAGCCAACAGTTGTGGGGCGTAGCGTGGGCTAATAACAGGGAAATTGTGTTTTCCCGTGGCGTTTTTGGCACCGGCTCCTTATGGCGCGTGGCTTCCGACGGAAAGTCGGAGCCGGAACCCGTGCTGGGCGCAGTGGACGGAGCGCGTGAGCCGGCGATCGCGCATCCCGCCAGCGGACCAGCGCGCATGGCCTACACGCGCGTTGTAAACGACTTCAATATTTGGGGTATGGAGATCGCGCTCGAGACCAACCATCGAGTCCGGACTCTTACCAAGCCGTCGGCTGTGATCGCTTCCACGCGCATTGACCAGAGCCCGCAATTCTCGCCGGATGGCAAGCGCATCGCATTCGCGTCGGATCGCGACGGCTACATGGAGATCTGGGTCAGCGCCAGCGACGGCTCTAACCCCTCGCAGTTAACTACGTTGAAAAGCCCGCGCTGCGGTTCGCCGAAGTGGTCTCCCGACGGCCTCCAAATCGTATTCGATTCGCTGGCTTCGGGCAACAACGATATCTGGGTCGCAGGCTCGGAGGGCGGCCCGTCCAAGCGTCTCACCACAGAACCCTCCAACGATGGGCGGCCGAGTTGGTCACTCGACGGCCGCTGGATCTATTTCCGCTCCGACCGATCCGGTTCCCAGCAGATCTGGAAGATACCGTCAACGGAGCCTTACCAGCCGGCAGTGCAGGTGACACGGAACGGAGGCTTCGAAGCCGTCGAGTCGATCGATGGCAAATTTCTCTACTACATCAAGGCTGGCCGGGGTCTGTGGAGCATGCGGGTTGGGGGCGACGACGAAACGTTGGTCCTTCAGCCGGTCGCGCCCGGCCACTGGGCGGTGGCTGAGAGCGGCGTGTACTACTTCGATGCCACGCGCCGCTCGCCGGACGGTAACACGCCGCTCGTCCTATTCAGCTTTGCTAACCGCAAACTGGTCCAGATCGCGCAGATCCCCAAACTGATGCGAGCCGAATCACAGTTGTTGTCTGCGACGCGCGATGGCCGCGGAATCGTGTGGGTGCAAATCGACCGCCAGGATTCGGACCTCATGCTGATCGAAAACTTTCGGTAGCCGGCCATGAGACTCCCCGCCCTTGCCTGCTGTCTCATTCTCACCGCCGCGCATGCCCAGGACTTCGCCGCGTTCCATTGGCGAAACATCGGGCCCAACCGAGGCGGGCGCTCCATCGCCATCGCCGGGAGCGCTGCGAGGCCCAACGAATACTACTTCGGCGCCACCGGCGGTGGACTGTGGAAGACCACCGACGGCGGTAACTCGTGGGCGCCGGTCACCGACGGCCAGATCCGCTCGTCCTCGGTAGGCGGGGTAGCAGTCGCGGAATCCAATCCCGATGTCGTCTATCTCGGCATGGGCGAAACCGAGTTGCGCGCCAGCATCCTGCTCGGCGACGGCATCTACAAATCCACCGATGCCGGCAAAACCTGGCGCCACATCGGGCTCGAGAAGACGCAAACGATAGCGCGTATCCGCATTCACCCGCGCAATCCCGACGTGGTCTGGGTGGCGGCCCTCGGTCACCCCTACGGCCCCAACGAAGAGCGGGCGTCTTCCGGACCAAGGACGGCGGCCGCACCTGGCAGCGCGTCCTCTACCGCAACGACCGCGCCGGCGCCATCGACCTGTGCCTCGATCCTCGCAATCCCGATGTGCTCTACGCTTCCATCTGGGACGTCTATCGCAAGCCGTGGCTGCTCTCGAGCGGCGGACCCGCAAGCGGCCTGTTCCAATCCACCGACGGCGGCGACACCTGGAAAAAGATCACCCGCAATCCCGGACTGCCCCGCGGCGTCCTCGGCAAAATCTGCGTCAGCGTTTCCGGCGCCGATTCCAACCGCGTGTACGCCACCATCGAAGCCGATGACGGCGGCCTCTTCCGCTCCGACGACGCGGGCGCCACCTGGCTCCGCGTCAACGAGGACCGCGCCATCCGCCAGCGCGCCTTCTACTACACCCGCACCTATGCCGATCCCCGAGAGCGGGACACCGTGTACGTCCTCAACGTGGAATTCTTCCGCTCGACCGACGGCGGCAAGACCTTCCACACGCTCCAGACGCCGCACGCGGACCACCACGACCTGTGGATTGCGCCCGACAATCCACAGCGAATGGCGGAGGCGGATGACGGCGGCGGCAGCGTGTCGGTGAATGGCGGGCGCACGTGGACGCGCCAGGAGTATCCCACCGCGCAGTTCTATCACGTGGCCGCGACCGCCGACATTCCCTACCATGTGTGCGGCGCGCAGCAGGACGACGGCACGGCGTGTGT
>JBGPKH010000786.1:0-3749 GCA_041485845.1 Bryobacteraceae bacterium | reverse complement strand
ACAATCATCCGTTCATCTCGGCTCTGGACTACGACCTCGCCGACCCCTCGGTGCTGTACGTCGCAGCGGGAAACGGCCTGCTGCGCGTGTCGGAGCGCGGCGAGCGGTGGAAGATCCTCACCGGGAGCGAGGTCACCGAACTCTTGGATGTCTCGGTGGACCCCAGTGTTCCCGGCACGATCTACTTCACGCACACCGCCGGCATTCGGGTCAGTCATGATCGCGGCGCTACCTGGCAGGACGCCAGTGCCGGGCTGCGGCGGAAATACTCGGCGGCGATTCGCGTGGACCGGAAGCGCGGCGGAACGGTGGTGGCCGGGAACGAAGAGGGCATCTTCCGTAGCGAGGACGGGGGGAAATCGTGGCGGCTCGCGGGCGCGGCCGGTATTCAAGTGCTGCATATCGAGCAGTCGCCCCATGAGCCGTGTTACTGGCTCGCTGCGACGGAAGGCGGCGGGCTGTTCGCGTCTGCCGATTGCAGCGTGACGTTCGAGAGCAACGGCAATCTCGCGGCGGGACGCAACCTCTCTGACATCGCCTTCGATCCCGCCAGCCCGGATCGCGTGGCGGTGGCCGGATGGGGAACCGGCGTGGCCGTCTCGGAGGATCGCGGCAAGACGTGGCAACTACGCAACGCGGGGCTTCCGGCGACGTCCGTCTGGAGCGTGGCCTTCGATCCGGCGAAGCCTGGCCGCATTTACGCCAGCATGCACGAAGAGGCTTTGTACGTGTCCGATGACTACGGCCGCACGTGGCGCCGGGACGGCCTCGTGGGCAGCGCGATCTACCGCATGAAATTCGTCCCGGAGAGTGCCAGATGACGCGCCTGTTGTGGTTGTGCTGCCTGTTGGCGCCAACCCTCGGCGCCGGGACACCGGAGTTCGATCGGCGGGTGCGGCAGGTGATCGAGGTGTACGCCCACCCCAAGGACCCCGCGCAGATGGGCTACGGGAACATCGCGGCCAAGCTGCGGCTGCGCGAGGATCCCGCGCTGTGCTCGCGCCGCCTGGAAGAACTGCTGGCAGCGGGGCCCACCGGCGATATGTTCTGGATGTTCCCGGTGACCGCGATCGCGTACCAGGATCGCGGGCAGTTGACGCCGTCCGCGCGGAAGGCTTTGCGAGACTCGTTCCGCACGTACATGCCGTATCGCGGAGACACCGAGAATCACTGGCTGCTGTATTACTCGTGCCTGTACCTGATGGCGCAACTGTGGCCGGACCAGGACGGCAGCCAGTGGTACACCGGAAAATCGTCGGCGGAGAATCTGCGCGAGGCCGCGGGGTGGATCGACTCGTGGGTGCGGCTCACCACCACGCGCGGGCAGGGCGAGTACGACAGCCCGCACTACATGGGCCTGTTCTTTCTGGCCACGTCGTACCTCGCGGAGTGGGCCAAAGAGCCGGCCATGAAGAAGCAGGCCGCCATGATGCTGGACTACCTGATCGCCGACTACGCCGCGGAAGACCTGAACGGCATCTACGTGGGCGCGCACTCGCGGGTGTACGATCTGCCGGTGCTCGAAAAGTGGCTGAACCCGTCGAGCGATTTCGGCTGGGTGCTGTTCGGTCAAGGCCACGCCATGGACCCGCCCGGCTCTTACATCCTTTATTACGTGCTGGCCAACGCGTACGAGCCGCCGGAGATCCTGAAGCGCATCGCCACCGACCGCACACGCCCCTACACGCACTATGAACGCAAGCGAACGCGCAACCGCTGGCGCTTCTTCGACGACCTGCACGGGCCGGTCTACAAGACCACCTACGTGCGGCAGGAGTACGCCGTCGGGTCCGACCAGGGCGGCACGCTGCAACCCATCCAGGAGCACTCCTGGGACGTCACCTGGAACGTCGCGGACGCGCGCGGCGTTCACAACACGCTGTTCACGGTGCATCCGTACTCGTCGCTGCGCGAGTTGGAAACGTACTTCACGTTTCCGCCGGACACCGGAATCCCGGTCGTGGTGAGCTCGAAGAAGAGCTACGATTCGCCGGATAAGCTGGTAGGCGGGTCGCCTTATGAGATGATCTTTCAGGATCTCGACAGCGTCATCGTGCTATACGACATTCCACCGGACACGCGCTTTCCGCACATCAACGGGTTCTTCTCCAAAGACCTTTTGGAGGTGCGCGAGGATCCCTCGGGCTGGATCTTCGTGCGCGGCGGCGACGCGCTGATCGCCTGCCGGCCGCTCCAGCCGTATTCCTGGAAGCCCATCCAGGGCGGAGGGAAACGGCTGTTCAGCCCTTACCTGAAGAACGGGATGGTGGTGCAGGTGGCGTCGCGTTCGGAGTTTGCCGATGCGCAGGCGTTTCGCGCGGCGATTCTGGCGCTGCCGCTCGAGATCCGGCTGGAGCCTGTGCCGTCGGTGCGCTTTCGATCGCTGCGCGGCAGGCAAATGGATTTTACGTACGGGCAGGTTCCGCGGGTGAACGGCGTCGCGCTGGACTACGACCACTGGCCATTATTCGGCGGACCGTTCGTGGAGGCGGCGGTGGACTCGCAGCAAATGACGCTCAAGTACGGCACCATGCGCCGCACGCTGGATTTCCGGCCATGACCAGGCGCTCCGTGGTGCTCGGGCTGGCCGCGTCCGCCATCGCCGGGCGAAGCGAGACGGTGCGGCTGCCGCGCAAGGTGCGGCTCGGGCTGATCGGGTTCGACGGGCATCCGGAGGAGATCCTGCGGCCGCTCGCCGATTTCCCCGACGTGGAGCTAATCGCGGTGGCGGATGCGGAGTCCGATGCGCGCGCGGTGGCATCGTCAGCGCGAAATCCGCTGGTGGCGAAGGCGCGGCGCTACTCCGGATACGCGGAGATGCTGGGGCGCGAGCAGTTGGATTGCGTGGCGGTCTGCAATCACAACGGCGGCCACGCGGCGGCTATCCTGGCCTGCGCGGAGCGCAAGCTGCACCTGATTGCCGAGAAGCCGTTCGCCATCCACCGGCGGGACTGGAGCGCCATCGTGAACGCCGTGTCGAGGACCGGCATCCGGGCGGGAATGCTGCTTCCCATGCGCTTCGATTCCCCCTACCTGGCGATGAAGGAGGTCGTAGTTTCGGGCGAGATCGGCGAGGTCGCGCAGATCGATGCGCAGAAGAGCTATCAACTGGACAACCGTCCCGAGTGGCAGAAGCACGCGCGCACGTATGGCAGCACGATCCTGTGGATCGGGATCCACATGATCGACCTGATGAGCTTCACGAGTGGCCGCAGCTTTTCAAGCGTGGCGTCGTTCCAGGGGCACGTGGGGTTTCCCGGAGTCGGGGACATGCAGAACGTCACGGCGACGGTGTTCCGGCTGGACAACGGCGGCGCCGCGACGCTGCGCATGGACTATCTGCGGCCGGCGTCAGTGGGGGGCCACGGCGACGACCGCCTGCGCCTGGCGGGCAGCCGCGGAATTGTCGAGTACCAGGAGGAGCACGGAGTGACAGTGATCGGCGCGGGCGGCAAGCGCACGCTGGCGAGCCTGCCGAAGGCCGGATCGGTGTTCGCCGATTTTCTGCGCTCCACCTGGCTGGGCGAGGAGCCCGGGTTGAAGTGGCCGGAGATCGTGCGCGCCAACGAGACCACGCTCGCGGCGCAGGAAGCGGCGGAGAGCGGCCGGGTGGTGGCGGTGGGGGGCTAGCGCGCGGGCTATGGACAGGCCGGGAGGCCTGTCCTACTGGTCGTGTTGGAAATGGAGTTCGATGGTGGTGAGCGTCTCGATGGGCTGGCCGTTCAGCAACGCGGGTTGATAGATCCATT
>JBGPKH010000785.1:0-3751 GCA_041485845.1 Bryobacteraceae bacterium | reverse complement strand
CTCCGCGCCGAGAAGCGCAACCTGGAGCGTCAGCTCAGCTACAAAGGGTCGCTCGGCGAGCTGGTCGGCACGTCGCCCAGGATGCAGGAAATATTTGCCCTGCTCCAGCAGGCCGGTCCCAGTAAGGCTTGCGTGTTCATTACCGGCGAGAGTGGAACGGGAAAGGAGCTCGTGGCGCGCACGATTCACGCGCTCAGCCCGCGCCGCCAGGGGCCGTTCATCGCGATCAACTGCGCGGCGCTGCCGGAAACCCTCATCGAAAGCGAGCTGTTCGGCCACGAAAAAGGCTCCTTCACCGGGGCATCCGAACGGCGGGCCGGCTGCTTCGAGGTGGCCCAGCACGGCACGCTGCTGTTGGATGAGATTGGCGAGATGCCCATGCAGACGCAGGCCAAGCTGCTCCGTATCCTGGAGGACTCCAAGGTTCGCCGCCTCGGCGGGAGAGCCGAGTTCGAAGTGGACGTCCGAGTGGTGGCGGCCACCAACAAGGCGCCGGAAGAAGCAGTGAGCGGAGGCCATCTGCGCGAAGACCTGTACTATCGCCTGAACGTGTTTCACATTCACCTGCCTCCGCTCCGGGAGCGCAAAGAGGACGTTCGGGCTATCTCCGAGACATTGATGGGCGACATGAACCGCAAGCATGAGTGCCGGGTTTCCGATATCTCGCCCGCCGTAATCGAAGCGCTGGAGCGCCACCAGTGGCCGGGCAACGTTCGCGAGCTGCGCAACGTGCTGGAGCGCGCGGTGATTCTGTCGGGTGAGGGCACCATCGAGATGAAACACCTGCCCGCTTTCCTTCAGGCCGGTCGCGTCGCCTCCGCCGCAGCGGGGATTCCCGCGGCCTCATCCGCACCCGCCGCCGGCGCCACAAGCCCTGCAGTTCCAGCTCGCGAGGACAGCGACGCCATCCGTTTTCAAATCGGCACCACCGTGGAGGATGCCGAGAAAGGCTTGATTCTGCGCACCCTGGAACATACGCGAAACAACAAGACGCGCGCCGCGGAGATTCTGGGAATCAGCCTCAAGACCCTGCACAATAAGCTGAAGGAATATGGCGCGGGCAGGGAATACGGAATCGGCGCGTAGGCCCTCGGCAACGGAAGCCGCGACCGTTGACGCGCGCGGCTCCCTGCCAGCTCAGCGGTTCGCTGAGTAGGTCCCGCTGATATCCTCCAGCGCGGTTGGGTCGCCGGCCGCGGGACCGTGCCACACGCTGCCGCCGAAGGTGGTCACGTAGATCATGCGGGCGTCGGCGGGATCGGGGATCACGCGATGGCCCCACTTGAAGTTGTAGCCGCGGATGCGCTGCCAACTGGCGCCGGCATCGGTGGAACGCCACGCCGACGATTCAAACCCGCAGGCGTATAGGTTCCGGGGGTTGCGAGGATCGACCGTCACATCGTACACGTGCTGATCCTTGCGGAAGACGTGCTGCCAGGTATCGCCGCCGTTGGTGGACAGGTAGATGCCGCCCGAGCCATCGGGCGATTCGCCGCGCCGGCACCACACCGACAGATACAACCGCGCGGGATCCTGGGGATCGGGCGTGATGCCATTCGGTCCGTTGACACCCTCGGGCAACTTCACGCGGCGCCAGTGCTGCGCGCCGTCGGCGGAGTAATACACCGCGCCATCGCCCGCGTTCCCGATGCCGCCATCTTCGCTGCGGCGCGCCAGGACCACGTACAGGCCGCCCTTGGCATCGCGCGCCAGACGCCAGGCAAACGGCTCGCTCTCGGCGATCCCGGTGTTCTGGAGCGTCCAGTTGGCGCCGCCATCCACCGACTTGTAGACGCCTTTCCCAAACGCCGCCACGTAGAGCACGCGGGCGTCCTTGGGCGATTGGGGATCGAGCAGGATGTGAGTGGGCGCCGTGTCCGCCATGCCCTGGTTCGACTGGCGCCAGGTGCGCCCGCCGTCGCCGCTCTGGATCGCGCCGCCGCGATACCGCGAGGTCTCGGTTCTGCGCCACATCTTGGGCCGCGGCAGATCGTGCGTGGCGCTGGCCACGCCCCATACACGCCCGCGCACGTCGGGATCGAACGCGATCCAGTAGGTGGTGTTCCTCCAGGGGCGCGGGATACCGTCGGCCGTGGTCCAACTGCGACCGCCATCCTCGCTGCGGACCAGGCCGATATCCGTGTACGTGATGAAGATGCGGTTTTCGTCGAAGGGATCGAAGTGTACGCCGTAGCTGGTAGTGACATCGAGGCCGGTCGAGGTCCAGCCTTGCGGAGCGGTCTTGGCGTACACTGCTTTCCAGGTCTTTCCTCCGTCGGTGGTGCGCATGGTGCGGCCGAGGTCGGTGGCATAGCAGAGATCGGGATCGTCGGGCGCAACCCCGAGATTCAGTGGATGGCCGCCCCAACCGGGGCCGAGCTTGGGAGTGATCCACTGGTCGCTGATGTTGGCCGGGATTTCCTGTTGGGCCTGCTGCCAGACGAGCTGCCAGGTGCGCCCGCGGTCGGTGGTCTTGGCCACGCCGGACCAGTTCTTGCCTTCGAGATTGAGACGGTCGTAGGAAACGTACGCGGTATCGGGATGGCGGAGACTCGTCGCCACCGCCGCCAGGCGCGCGCCGGTTCCCGGAAGGGTGAACGCGCGCCAGGTATTGCCTCCGTCTTCGGAGACCGCTCCGCTGCTGGCGGTGACGGCGTAGATCACCGGAGGCCCGGCCGTGATATCGGCCCAGGCTTCGGCGAGCGGTGCTCCCTCGCTCCATGCGCCCTTCCCGCGGACGGCGATCGTGCGATCGCCGGCGACGTAGAGCGCGCCGTTCTCCGCCCAGATGCGGCGCACGCGGGTGGTGAAGTCGCGCTCCTTGCGCCACGTGGCGCCGCCGTCGTCGGAGATGTGCAGAGCGCTTCCGATGCCCGCGTACAGCAGTTTGCCGCTTCCCGGATCGATGGCCAGCGCCGCGATGCGGCCGGCCGGTTTGCCATCCACCAGGATTTCTTCGTCGGCGTGATCGCCGCTCATCTCGACACCGGTGACCCGCCCCGGCGGCGGGTAGAGCAGCTTCCAGGACTTGCCGCCGTCGGCGCTGCGAAACAGGCCGTGACCGAGGGCGTAGACGACGTGCGCATCCTTCGGATCCCAGACGAATGCGCGCGCGCCGCCTCGCAGGTTGAACATACGCCACGACGCGCCGCCATCCTCAGTGAGGTAGGAACCCGTCATGTCGCAGGCCACCAGGACGCGCTGCGGATCATGCGGGCTGATGGTGGGGTAGAATTGTGCGCCGCCGCCTCCGGGGCCGATCACCGTCCAACGGCCGGCGCGCTGCGCCAGGAGCAACGTGGCGACCGCCAGCAACACGCACCCGAGCCTTTTCATTTTGTGCTGTGGCTCCTTTCAATGACTTCGATGTTCGTCTCTTTCCCGCGTTGCGTCAAGCGCTCCGTGGCGCGGGGTCGCGGCTCTGTCGCGCCCGCACGTGTTGGTAACCGGGCCGCGACCGTAAGGGAGGTCCCGATGGGCCGCGGCGGCCCACCAAAGGGCATGAAGACGCAGCCGGTGCGGGTCGGGGTATTTTCGCCGGTTCTTCGCCGCGTCTTCAACGAGCATTCATTGTAACCGCACTTTTCCGACAAGTATTCGTGCCCAAACGGCGGCGTTTCATCCGTGATCGGACTGTGATCAGACCCGCCGCGGAAAAAACGCGCTGAAATCCGATATACTAGACCCGGAATTTTCCATCGGTACGAAAGGGGAAATTTATGGATCGGCGGCGGTTTCTTCAGGCGGGTAT
>JBGPKH010000784.1:0-3765 GCA_041485845.1 Bryobacteraceae bacterium | reverse complement strand
TCCTGTGGAAGCTGTCAATCGCAAACTCATTCGTCCGTCTCTGAACGAGATCAAGGAACAGATCGCGCCTCCCCGCCGCGCTGCGCCGCAGCAGAAGAAACCGGTTCCGCCGGACCAGACCAACGCCGAGAATTTTTACTATGTCAAACAGATGCAGGCTAAGACGGCCATGGTCTTTGTGCTCAAAGATGGCGAGACGGTCCACGGAACGATCGAGTGGTATGACAAGTGCTGCCTCAAGGTGAATCGCACCGAGGGTCCCAACCTCCTGCTTTACAAGCCCAGCATCAAGTACATGTATAAAGAAGGCTAGCGGACCGCTCCCCGACGGTCGCGGCTCGGTTTCAGGGCCTGAGCCGGCTGCGCAGCGCCAGGCGGTATTCCCTGCGTTCTCCGGCCTCGCGGAAACGCCGCTTTTCCTCTTCCGTTTCCGGGATCACCGGCGGCACCGGAGCCGGTTTCCGGTTCTCATCCAGGGCGACGAAGGTCAGGTAGGCCGAGCAGGTGTGCAGCTTTTCGCCGGTCAAGAGGGTCTCCGTCTCCACGTGGACTCCCACCTCCATGGAGGAGTGGAATACGCGGTTGACCGACGACCGCAGCACGATCAATTGCCCGATCCGGACCGGGTGGATGAAGTGCAGGCTATCCACCGAGGCGGTGACTACGGGCTTCCGCGCATGGCGCAGCGCCGCCATCGCCGCGGCCAGGTCTACCAGGTGCATGACTTTGCCTCCGAGAACATTCCCCAATCCGCTGGCGTCGTTGGGGAGCGCGACTTCCGAGTACTCGGATACCGATGCGCGTACGGGCTTGCCTTCCATAGAATATTGTGATGCGGCTCAGCGCCCGAAGGCTTCCGATTTGCGGCGCAAATAGCTTTCCACGTAGGCGCTAGCCTGGCGGGTAAGGTTGGCATCCGCGGGAATCGCCGCAAATCCTTCCGCGGCCCGGGAGTATTCGAGCGGGCCATGGGCAAGCGGGAGGTGATCGCGCTCGACGACGTAGTAGATTCGCAGGGTGGCGCCATCGTCGCGCGAAACGGCGAAACGCACCGCGTCGGGTCCCTCGTGGGCGGGGAAGCGGGCGCAGTTGCCGCGCGCATAGCCCAGGTTGCAGAGCGGACGAAGGACGGCTTCGTCGGGTTGCCACGGCCGGCCGGGAACCGCCCGGCAGACGCCGGCCCAGGAGTCGCCCAGCGGCAGCAACGCGTTCTCGCCCCCTTGCGCGCGCGCTTCCACGGGGTAGAAATAAGGGCACGCCATTGCGGAGGTATAGTAGCACAAGGCATGGCAAGCACTCGTTTGGAAACCCTCAAGAACATGGTGGCGCAACAGCCGGGCGACAGCTTCCTGCGCTACGGCCTGGCGATGGAGTACAAGAACGCGGGCGATCTGGAAGCCGCGCTCGGCGAATTCCGTTCGCTGCTGGGCGTCAACCCCGATTACTCCGCGGCCTATTTTCACGGCGGCCAGACCCTCGAGCGCTTGGGCCGGCTGGACGAGGCGCGCGCCCTGTATCGCGAGGGGATCGAGGCTGCCACGCGCAAGGGCGATCTGCACACGCGCAGCGAGATTCAAGCCGCGCTGGAGATGTTGGGATAGGAAACGCTCGGTTGAAGACGCAGCGAAGAACCGGCGAAAATACCGGACCCCGCACCGGCCGCGTCTTCATGCCCTTTGGTGGGCCGCCGCGGCCCATCGGGACCTCCCTATGGCCGCGGCTCTTTCACAGGAGCTTTTTCCGCAGGCCGTCCACGTCGAATTCGGCGGCGCGGTAAATCTCGTCGGGCTTGCCGGATCTCGAAAAGGCATCCATCCCGAACACGCGGTCCGGATAGTCGGCCGGCAGCAGGAACGGGTACAGGAATCCGCGCCAGCCGTTGTGCAGCGTGACCACGTGTTGCCGCTCGTCGTCTGAAAGGATTGCGGCCGCCTTCCGCGGATCGGTTTTCCGCAACTCTTCGTAGAGCTGCGGTGAAGTCACGGCGACGATCTTCACGTCCATGCAATCTTCCAACTCGGGGAGAATCTCCAGCACATTGGCCATCACCTGGCCGCCGCTGATCGCCAGCACCTTTTTCGGCTTGCCGTTTTGCCGGAACGCTTTGTACACGTACGCCCCGTTGACCGCCGCGCGCGCGGGCGGCACGCCATCCCCGCGTTTGAGCACGGGAGTGCCCGGCCGCACAGCGGAGAACACCACCGGTTCCGCGCGCCGCGCCGCGTGGAACAGCATCTCGATGGCCTCGTTCGCGTCGAGAGGCTTATACACCTTGATGCCGGGATAGGCCGTGAAGAGGGACATCCAGAAGAGGCCGTGGTGCGTGGGGCCGTCCTCCCCGGTCTCCGGGCCATCGTGCGCCGCCAGCATGATGAAGAAGCTGGACGCGCGCGGGTTGATATCGTTGTTGATCAGGGTCATGCGGACGGCGTTGGCCATCATGGGTGTGAACACGCCGTAGGTGGCAAACGCGGTCATGGGACGGAAGCCGCCGGGGAGTCTGTCCTGGCCCATGGCGGTGGACATCATGGCCATGTTCTGTTCGGCGATTCCGAAGCGGAAGCCGCGGCCCAACAGGTTGTCGCGCGTCTGGATTCCGTAGACGCTCTCGGCCTTCCCGGTGAGGATCGACTTCATGAGGTCGCCGGCGCCGATGTAGAAGAACGCCGAGTGCTGCATGGCCCACGCGAACCATGCTTCGGTCGCCTTGCGGGTGGGGACCGAATCGCCCTCCCGGAAGACCAGCTCCGGCGGGAGGATCTCCGGCCGCTCGAAGCTGGTATAGTCGGCCATCGGCCGTCCCGCGAGCGCGGCCTCCATGCGCTTCACCAGCTCCGCTTCGGGCGCAATTTTCCGGGCGCCGGCCTGGAGCCGCTCGGCCAGATAGTCGCGCTCCTCACTGCCCAGCGCGTCGATCACCACGCGAATGTCCGCAGTGGCGTCGCCCGGCTCGCCAGGGATTTCGAAGCCGAGGCCGCGCATGGCCGCGACATAGTCCTCATGCTTTAGGGGCGTGCCGTGCGAATCGCCCGTGCCTTCGAGCTTGCCATAGCCAAGACCCTTCGTGGTATGGCAAATGACGACCGTGGGCCGGACCGGCGGAAGGCCGCGAGCGGCCAGCCGATACGCATACGCCAGCTCGCGAATATTGTGGCCATCCACTTCAATGATGTTCCAGCCCTGCGCGAACCAGTGGTTGACATACGGAGATGGAAGCGCCTCGGCGATCGGCCCGTCGATGCCGAAACGGTTGTAGTCCAGGGTAACGACCAAATTCCCTACCCCGAGATTGGAAGCCAGGTTGCGTGCCTCGTAACTCATGCCTTCTTCGGTCTCCGCGTCTCCCGCGATCACGAAGGCCTTGGTGTCGAGCCCGCACGAGCGGTGCAGGAGCGCGAATCCGAGCCCCGCGGAGAAGCCGTGTCCGGACGAACCGGTGGAGGTGTCGGCGAGCGCGTAATGCGATTCCACGTGGCCGCTGGGACCGCCCCAGCGGCGAAACCGGGCGAGTTGCTCCGGATAGACGGCCGCTTCCCCGGCCTCCGCGGTGAGCGCGACACCCTGGCCGCGCAGTGTCTCGTAGACCAGCGACAGCAAGGCGTGGAACAGGGGCGTGCAATGGCCCGCAGACCACACGATACGGTCGCGGCCGGGATGCTTGGGATGCTGCGGGTCGAATGCCATGACGCCGCTGGTCAGGAGGGTGAGCAACTGCTCGGTCTTGGACGACGAGCCGCCGGGGTGTCCCGATTGGGCGGCGTCTAC
>JBGPKH010000783.1:0-3772 GCA_041485845.1 Bryobacteraceae bacterium | reverse complement strand
GCCTACGGTGTTGCGGCCCTCGTCAGCCGACGGGCTGCTGTTGCCTTAGTTCTTTCATCTATTCATCAACTTGCATGCGGACCAATGTTTACGGCCCGTCCGCGAAGAAGATGACCCTGGTTTTGCGAAAGTCGGGCTAGCTCCAAGCATCGCCCGCCCCCCGCGGAAGTATCATGACATCATGAGCCGCCGGTTCGTGCTGCTCTTCTTCGCCCTCCTCGCCTCGCTGCCTGCCGCGCCGCGGCGCGTACTGTACGTCACCGCGACCTACGGCTTTCGCCATTCCGATTCCATCGACGCTTCGGTCGCCGTGTTCCAGCAGCTCGCCAAAGAATCGGGCGTGCTCGAAATCGACCACACCGAGGACGTCTCGCTTCTCACCGCCGGCAACCTGCGCAACTACGACGCCGTGTACTTCTTCACCAGCGGCGAGCTGCCTCTCTCCAACCAGCAGAAGGCCGACCTGCTCGATTTCGTCCGCAGCGGCAAGGGCTTCGGAGGCTCCCACAGCGCCACCGATAGTCTCTACACCTGGCCGGAATATGGCGATATGATCGGCGGCTACTTCGATGGCCATCCCTGGGCCCGGGAGGCCGCGGTGGATGTCGAAGATCCGCAGAGTCCCCTGGTCGCCGCCGCGGCACCCGGATTCCGCTTCACCGAAGAGTTCTACCAGTTCCGCGCCTTCTCGCGCGACCGCGTGCGCGTGCTGCTTACGCTCGACACCCGTTCGGTGGACATGAGCACCGCCGGCATCATCCGCACCGATGGCGATTTCGCGCTCGCCTGGATTCGCACCTACGGCAAGGGCCGTGTCTTCTACAGCGCGTTCGGCCACTTCGCCGAGAGCTTCCAGCTTCCGCCCGTCCGCACCATGCTGCTGAAGGCGTTGCTCTGGCTCACCGGCGAAATCGACGTGGATGCCGCGCCGCGCTCCGGTCCCTCGGCGGCCCCGCCCGCCGTCGCCGCGGACGGCGTGCGCTCGCTGGCGGGCGATCGCGACGTGTTCGCGCCTTCGGAGATCGTCACGATTGCCGGCGACCGGCTCACGAGTGGTTCCGCCCTCGATGCCGTAAGCCTCCCGCTCCCGGTGCGCTTGGCCGGGACGCACGTCGAAGTCAACGGCATTCCGGCGCCGCTCTTTTCGGTGAAGCCCGATCGTCTGCTGGTGCAGCTCCCGGCGAATCTGCCCACCGGCCAGACCGCGTCGCTGACCGTCTCCAGCGTGAATCTGGCAAGCGCGCTCGCGCCGCTGCGCATCGAAGCCTCCGCCCCGGCCATCGTTGCCGCCACGCGCACCGCGGGAGCGCTGGTGCTCTATCTCACCGGCTTGGGCGCCACAGACCCGCCGGTCCGCGAAGGCATCGCGGCGCCCTTGTCACCACTGTCTCTCACGCGGGTGCAGCCGTCCGTATTGGTCAACGGAGCTCCGGCTTCGGTGTTTTTCTCGGGCCTGGCGCCCGGACTCGCCGGCGTGTATCAAGTCAACGCGCTGCTTCCCGCCGATGCGCCCGCGAGCTTCGACGTGGTGGTGGAGGCCGATGGACGCCGGTCGAACACCTTCGCCGTGGGGCAGGCCCTTTCGCCTGCCAACCCGCCCTCAGGGCAGCCCCAGTACGCGCGCGGGATTGGTCTTCGCCATCAGGTCGATCTCCTGCTGCGAGAATCCCTCCCTGCGCAGCGCGGCAAAGAAGGCCACCCACCCGTCGGTGTGTACCGGGTTGGCCGCCTGCCCCAGGTCGCTCGAGAGAATGCAATGCTGCGCACCCAACGCGCGAATCGCCTTGGTGTAGTCCCCAATTTCGAATTCCTTGTTCGGTCCGATGAGCCCGTTGTACACGAACTCGAGGTATGCACCCTCGCGCGCCGCTTCCTGCATCTGCGCGATCGTCATCCGTACCGGCGCGATCATCGCGTGGGTCACCACCAGGTGCTCGACGCCTTGCCGGTGCGCCTCGCGCAGAATCATGAGCCCTTCCTCCGCGGAGGAGTGTCCGGTTTCCAGAGTCAGCCCGTGCTTCGCGGCGAGCGCGATCACCTGCTTGACTTCGGGAAGCAGTTGCCCGGCGCGCGCCACCGCAACGAACGGGCGGTTCTCGCGCGAGAAGCGGACCTGGTTTTCGGCGTCGAACGTCGGCATCCAGATCACGCGGCCCCAGCCGCCCTTGACCATCGCCATGCGCTCCACCGCCGCCGCGTTGATGCCGCCGACCGTGAGGTTGAGGTCGATGCCTCCGAAGATCTCGATGCCCGGCACCTCCTTGCGCACCACGTAGGCCAGCGACGCGGTAGCCTCGTAGTGATTCTTCAACACCAGGCCGCGCATGCCGCGCTCCTTCGCCAGGCGCGCCAGGTCGATAGCGTCGATCTTGCGCGGCACACTGTCCGGGTCGGTATGCGCATGGATATCGACCACCTGGTTCAATGGCTGGCCGCAGCAGGCGGCTGCCAGCATCGCCGGGGCGGCCCAAAAGAGAGTGATCTTCATGAGAACCTCTCTATTGTGGCGTGGGGGCCGGTTTCTTGCAAGACGAATACACCGCCACCGCGGCCACCACGAGATTGGCCGCCACCACCGGGATGGCGTGAATCAGGAATCCGTAAACCACCCAGAGCAGTGCGGCCCCGGCCTGGACCTTGCGCAGCGCGACCGGCTGCTTGAAAAAGTAGGAGCTGGCAAACAGGGCCGTGGCCACCCATCCGATCCAGTCCAGGCTCACTGCATCTCTCCGCCAACGGAAGCGTTCGCCGCCCGCGCGATCGTCAGCGAATCGGTGCGGACCTTGTCCCACTCCTGCAAGAGGAATCCGTGCGAATCGAACAGCGCGCGAATCTGCGTGGAGCTCCAACCCGCGATATCTTCGAGAATCGGAATCAGCACGCTCAGCGCATCGTCGCTCAAGATCGTGCGGCGCGCGATCTGCGTGATGTAGCGGTTTTCCGATACCGCGATGGTGAGCCCGTCCAGGCGATTCACGTGGAGCATTACGTGGACGTCGGAGCTCCCGTCGCCCACGTAGACGATACGGTCATGGCTGATGGGCAATTTCGCGCGGAGCTCTTCGAGGACCGCCACCTTGCCGTATCCGGCGGGAACCTGCACGATCGATTCGATCTCGCCGGTGGATTCATCGTAACGGAAGCGCGTGCCGTAGATGTGATCGGCAGGCACGATGCCCTTGAGCGCGGACTGAATAACCTCTTCGGGCGCCGCCGAGACGACGTAGAAAGAGAAATGGCGCCCGTCGAGGTCGTCGAGCAGGCGGGGAAGCAAGCGGATGTTGTCCTTGAGGCGAATGCGCTTTCCGGCCTCGATCAGATCGTGCCGGCGGACGCGCCGGTATTCGGGATCGTGCAGGAGCAGGTAGGCCAGTTCCCCGCCCTGCTGGACCAGGTGGATGTGCGAGAGCCCCGCGATGCGCTCCTGAAATCCGGAGATCCCGAGCATCTCGCTCAGGACGATTCCGGAATCGTGGAAGCTTAGCGTCTGGTCGAAATCGCTGACCAGGAGGTATTGCTTGAATGCGGATATCTTTTCTGGTGACACGTCGAACGTCTCCTTTGGTTTTGGAATGGAAGGCGGGCGACCGGGCCGCGGCAGCGATTACTCATTGGATGCGGCCTCTGGCAAAGCAGTTGCCACAAACGCGTAACTCCCGCAGAAAGAACGAGCTACACACAACCCCGGCCCCCCGCCCCCCGCCACCCGCCCCCCGCCCCCAAGCACCAACACACAAAACACAACCCAACACCCACCAGAACGCAAACAGAG
>JBGPKH010000782.1:0-3777 GCA_041485845.1 Bryobacteraceae bacterium | reverse complement strand
TCAGCGCGCTATATGCGATGCGCTCGCCATCCGGCGACCAGACCGGCGACGAATTATGGTGAGACGCATCGAACGTCAGACTGGTAGTGGAGCCGCGTGGCTCGATCACGATGATGTCGCCGCCCGCCGCGTCGTGGCGGTGGACCGCGATGCGCCTGCCGTCCGGCGAAACTTCCATGCCCCGATAGACTCCCGAGGGACCGGGAGTTTCCAGCACCTTGGCCCCGCGGTCGACCCAGGCCAGTTGCAGCTCGTTCTCCTGACCCAGCGCTCCCGCCCCGCCAGTGTCCTGGAAGTATACCAGCACGCCGCCGGGCGACACTGCGAAATCGCTCCAGCCGTTGGTGGGAACGAAGCCGACTTCGTCCGCCACGCGCGCCGGTTCGCCCGACAAAGCCGCTTTTTTCCAGTCGAACGGCTGTGCATACACCGGTTTCGATTGAGCCGCCGCTGCTGGAGCGTTTAGCTCTTGGTGCGCGATCACTTGTTGAACGCGGACATCCAGTTCAGCACGGTGACGATGGGTTGCGAGGTGCCTGCGGACTCGTCCAGGGTGTAGATCAGGAACTTCTGGCCGCCCGCGGCCACCACGTAACTGTTCCGGAGTCCCCCAATGAAGGGGGCCGGCGCCCGGGTCTGAAACAGCGCTCTGGGGGCCTCGTACTGGAAGCCGGCGTCGGTTCTTACGGGAACCGCCATCATCTTGCTGTCGGGCGCGAGATAGTAAAGCTCCTTGCCGTCGCCACGCCACGTGGCCTGGTCGCCGCCCTGCGCCGACACCTGGAATTTTCCGCCGCCGGGAACCGGGAAACTCTGCACGTAGACTTCGGAGCGGCCGGACTCCTCGGAAGCATACGCCAGCCATCGTCCATCGGGCGAGATGCGGGCGTGGTTTTCGGCGAATGGGGTTTCGAGGTAGGGCACGGCCTTGCGGCTGCCGTCGAGCGGCAGGATCCAGAGGTCCTGCTTGTTCTTGGGATCTACCACTTCGAAGACCAAACGACGCCCGTCGCGCGACCAGTCGTCCAAGGACAGGTTCTTGTCCACGGAGTCGCTATAGAGTAGTTCCTCGCCGCCAGCGCCGCTGGCCAGCCTCTGGTAGATGCCGCTCGCGTTATTGCGGTTGGAAGTGAAGGCGATGTGCGTTCCGTCCGGCGACCAGGTCGCCTGTCCATCCTCCGCGGGCGCGCCAAACGAAAATCGCGAGATGGCGTCCCGCTCGAAGTCCAGGATCCAGAGGTTCTTGTTGCCATTCGCGTCGTCCCATTCGGCGGCCACGCGCTTTCCATCCGGCGATAGATCCGGCTCGACCAGATGGGCCGGCGGCCCGGCCGCGCCCAGCGGCTTGCCGCCCCGGTCAAACCAGAAGAGCCGTCCTTGCTGCAGCGCGCCGGGCCGGTAGCACAGAATGCCGGTGCGCGATGCCGAGAAGGCAGCATACGCCAACGGCGCACTGATCGTTCCCAGGTCCTGGGCGACCGATGCCGCCTCGCCCGTCAGCCGCAGCTTTCCGGCGTCGAAAGCCTGCGCCATGAGGGCGCCTCCGCGAACAAACAGCAGATAACCCGGCGGAGCGTACGCCGCACGGGTATCGGATAGTGTCAGAATGCGGCCCTCGGTGGAATCGAGGGAGCCGGCCGCGATGGCGTATTTGGCGGGCTGCGCGCTCGTGATGAAGAAGATGAAGTGCCGCCCATCCGGCAGAAACTCAGGCCAGCGATGATTCCGGTCGCCGCGCGTCGTGTCCAGCCTGGTAACCGGGGTGGGGGTCCCGCCCGCGGCTGAGACCCGTAGCAGCGGAGTAGTGGCGCCGCCGTCGGGATTGAAGAGGAGGACTCCCTCCTGGTTCCAGGTTCCGCCACGCCCGTCGGGCGCTTCGCAGAGGATCTGCACCGGGCCGCCAGCGGCGTCCACCCTGCTCAGTTTGCCATTCGCAAAGAACGCCAGAAAGCGGCTGTCTGGCGACCAGAAGGGCAGACTGGCAGTTTCAGTTCCGGCGAGCGGGCGCGCCTCCAGCGAATCGATGGGGCGTACCCACAGCATGTTCCGCCCGCCGGCAGCCTGGGCCACGAAGGCCACGCGCTTGCCGTCCGGCGAAATCGCCAGGCCGAAACCGAAGTTCGACTTTTCGGGCAGGGATATGGCGAAGCGCGCCACCGGCAACTCTGGGCGCGGACGCAGGGTCGCGTAAGCGGCTCCCAGCAGCAGGGCCAGCGCCAGCACGGCGGTGGAGAGCATCCACACGCGTCCGCCGGAACGCGCCTCGGCGGCGGGGGCCGGCGCGGCGGCGCTGCCTTCGGCGATCCACAGCAGATCGAGCAGCACGTCGTGCATGCTCTGGCGGCGTTCGGCCGGATCCTTGGCCAGGCAGTCGCGCATCAGCCGGTCGAGCGCGGCAGGCGCGGCGGCGGTGGCGGAGGATGCCGGCGCCGGGTCGTGCTCCATGATCCGGGCGATCAGGCCGGCTTGCGTCTTGGCCTCGAACGCTCTGCGCCCGGCGACCATTTCATACAGCACGGCGCCGAAGGCGAACACGTCGCTGCGCGCGTCGGCCTCCTGGCCCTCGAGCTGCTCCGGCGACATGTATTGCAGCGTCCCGACCAGCGCGCCTTCGCCCGTCAATGGCGACGTGAGAGTCTGCATCACGGAGCCGCCGCTCACCATGGACCCCGCCGCGGAACGGCCGGATACCTTCGCGAGGCCGAAATCCAGCACCTTGGCGCCGTCTTTGGTCAACATGATGTTGCCGGGTTTCAGGTCGCGGTGGACGATGCCGGTGCGGTGCGCGCGGTCCACGGCGTCCGCGGTCTGGATGGCGATGCGCAGCGCCTGGTCGAGCGGCATGAGCCCCTTCTTCAGCCGGTCGGCCAGCGTCTGGCCTTCCAGGTACTCCATGACAATGTAGTCGATGCCGTCCTGCTGGCCGATGTCGTGCAGGGTGCAGATGTGCGGGTGATTGAGCGCGGAGACGGCCCGCGCCTCGCGCTCGAAGCGCTGCCGGACGTCGGCGCGGCCGGCCGTGTCGGAGGGCAGGACTTTGATGGCGACGGTGCGTTCCAGGCGCATGTCGCGGGCTTTGTAGACCTCGCCCATGCCGCCTGCGCCGATGGGCGCCAGGATCTCGTAGGGGCCCAGGCGGGTTCCGGAAGTAAGGGGCATGGATGGTCGAATCATTGTACCGCGAGGGAGTGTGGGAGGGAACGAGTGACGGCATATCCGGAAGGCCGCAGTGTAGAGGCTCCCCGCGCGAGCGCCGATGCGGCGCGGCACTTCCAAGTCCATCCCGCCACCGTCTCGCGGCTGTTGGGCGCGGGCTTACGGGCCGTTGAACTTTTCGCCGGAGGGCAATTCGCCGGAGGTCTCAGCAGCAGGTCTTGCTCTTAGCGCCCGCGCAACAATAACTTCACATCCGGGGCGCTGTGGGGCAGGCTTCAGCCTGCGCGGGGCTTCAGCCCCGCCTCTCCGGAGTTCGCGAGACTGCGCATTTATTCTTGCGCAGTTCCTTACTTCTTCAACGCTGCCGCCCAGTCCGTCGCTACCGTAATGCTCAACGGCGGATCCGGACCGCCGGCGTCTCCCGCGGGGCCGACCAGGCCGACGGTGGTGACGAACTGGACCGTCAGGATCCGCTTCCCGTCGGCTGAAACCGCATAGGTCTGGTAGTCCCCGCCGGTGTGCGGATAGTTGACTCCCCAGGTTCGGATGACGTCCTTGGGTAGTTCCGGTTCCAACACCGCGCCGCGTGCGGTCACCGCGGCGGATAGCAGCGAGCCGCCG
>JBGPKH010000781.1:0-3780 GCA_041485845.1 Bryobacteraceae bacterium | reverse complement strand
GCCACCGTGGCGCCGGGCGATTCCGCACCGGAGAACGAAGCCGGGCTCGGGCTGCTGCCTGTGACGCTCATCGTGAAGCTGGCCGCTGTCGCCGTCCCGCCGTTGTCGTTGACCACGTGCTTGATGACGATCAACTTCGGCTGGATGTCGTCGTTGGTGATAGTGCAAGTCTTGGTTTCGCCAACGGCGATGCTCCCGGTGCAGTCGGCGGAAGTGGTGGCTGCGGCGTAGCCGGTGACGCTGCTCTCGGTCACGCTGTAAGCTCCCGCGTTCAGGCCGACCGTGGTCCCGGGTGACTCCGCGCCAGGGAACGAAGGCGGACTCGCAGCGCTTCCTGTCACGCTCATCGTGAAGGCGGATGCCAACGCCGTGCCGCCGTTGTCGTTGATCACGTGCTTGATCACAATCAGCTTGGGCTGGATGTCGTTGTTGGTGATGGTGCAGGCTTTGACGTCCCCCACCGCCAGCGTGATCGACCCGCCCGTGCAACTGGCGCTGAAGCTGGCAGCATAGCCCGTTGTCGGACCCGTCTCGGTGATCGCGTACGCTCCCGCGTTGATACCGATCTCCACGCCCGAAGTCACCGATGTGGCGCCCACCTTCAGTGGAAAGTCACTAACCTGGGCCGTGCCGCCGTTGTCATTGGTCACTACCTTTGTTACTGTCAGCTTCGGCTGAATGTCGTCGTTGGTGATAGTGCAGACCGCCGTCTGCCCGAGCGTCAGGGTAACGTGCGTTGCGTCGGGCATCGAGCCACCGACGCAGGACCAGGCACTCGCGGTGTAGCCCGCGGGTCCGCCGCTCTCAGCCAGCGCATAGGTGTCGGCCTTGAACGTCGCGCCGCTCACCACGTCGGTGTGACCCGACGCGCCGGAGCCGGATAGGTTCGTGGGGCTGCCGCCCGTGCCGGTCGCGGTGAGCGTCCAGGCGCTCTCCAGCGCCGTGCCGCCGTTGTCATTCACAACGATCTTGTCCAGGGTCAAGCTCGGGGCATTGTCATTGTTGGTTATGGTGCAGGTGGCCGTGTCGCCCACCGCGAGGGTGATCGAGTTGCCGCTGACCGCACTGCCCCCGTTCTTCACGCAGCTATAGAGGCTGGCTGTGTAACCGGACGGTCCACCGGTCTCGCCCAGCGTGTAGGTGTCGGCCTTGAAGGTCGCGCCGCTCACTACCGGCGTCGTCCCGCTCAGGTTGGTCGCGCTGCCGCCGGTGCCGGTGGCCGTCAGGGTCCAGGCGGTGGCCGCTGCCGTACCGCCGTTGTCATTCGTCACCGTCTTTACCAGGGTCAGCGAGGGGGCCGCAACATAGTTGGCAGTATAGTTACGGGTGCCTCCACCAGTAAAGCCCGCTACACAGATCGACGTTGGGGAGACCACTGTAAACGGGTCGGTACTCGTCCAGTTAGCGAACTGAAGCGTCGGCGAATTCGTCGTGGTAGCGCTCGTTGCAGTAAGCCTTACGGAATCCGTATTACCCACTCCAACGGTATCGCCGTTCGAGTTTGTGAACGGGGTTGTTGTTGTAGGTGAACCGGAACATGTCGTTGTACTAGTGAATTTTTCCTCGGTAAAGTTGAATAGCGACGCCCCCGGCGCGATTACCACCTTCACATTCCCGTCCATGAAGCTCGTCTGCGCCGTCAGCACCGGCGAAATGGGATTGCCATTCCCGTCCACAGACTCCGTCGCGGTGAGGCTAAACGTGACGCCCACGTCGTTATTGTTCGGAGCGAAAGTCGAGTTGGTGAACGTGCCGTCTGCGGCCACTATCGATGGTGTGAGGTTGATGGGATTTTCGTTGAAGAGGTTCGGAGTCTCAGTCAGCACGATCTGCACCGTACCGCCCGGCTGCCAGCACGACCCGGTAATGAACACGGTCTGTCCCGGGGCATAATCGGCCTTGTCGGTCTGGACGGTCGGCAGGCAGGCGGTGCTGGCGACGGCAAGCGCGCCGAGGGCGCCCGTGCCTCCGGCTACCAGAGCTGTGCCTCCCTTCCCGAGGGAAAGGACCGTGGCTGCCGTTCGGCCGGCGTCGAGTGTTCCGGAGGATTGGAAGCGGCGTGTCCACGGGACGTAGGCCTCGTTCTGGGATATGGGCTGGCCGGCCGCGGTTCCCCCAATAATCAGAACTGTGTTGTTGTTACGGATGCGGATCGCCGCATGGCCGCGGCGCGGTTGCGCCATCATGTTTGCGTCAAGTCCGATGGCGCCGGTCTTCGGGTTGTAGATCTCGGCAGCGCCGTATTCGGTCTTGCTATCCCCACCGCCAAGGAAGACCACGCGGCCGTCGAGCAGAGTCGTGGCGCTGAGGCCGGAACGGGCGACGCTGAGTTTGCCGGCCGGGGAGATCGTACCGGTGGCGGGGTCGAACAGATCGATGGAATCGAGGACCTTTTCGCCGTCGAAACCGCCGGCGATCAGGACGCGGCCATCCTGGAGAACGGCCATCGCATGATCGCGGCGGGGCGAGGAGAGGTGCGCCTGCACAGGCGGGAATGTCCGGGAGGCGGGGTCGAAGATGACCAGGTCGTTGCCGATGACGCCGGCGACTTCGCCTCCGGCCAGGAGGAGGCGTCCGTCCTTGAGGGCGGCGAAGGATGCGCCGGCCCGCGACGATGGCATGGGCGGGCCCGCCGTCCAGGCGTTGGCGCTCCCGTCGAAGATCTCGGTAGCGTTCGTCATACCGCTGCCGTTGCGGCCGCCGGCCACCAGCACGCTGCCGTCGGGCAACACGGCGCAAGCATGATCGCTGCGCGCTTCCGCCATCCCGGGAGCGGCCGAGAAGCCGCCATCCGTTTCGTAGAATTCCGCGGAGGAGAGCGTTTGGTTGCCGGAGACGCCGCCGGTTATGAGGACGCGGCCGTCCGGCAGCAGCACGGAGCAGGCATTGCCGCGGGCCGAGAGCATGTTACCGCGGGTGGCGGGCCATCGGCTGGGGTCGTTGGGGTTCCGCTGGGCGAGCACGAGGGCGCCCGCGGCCAGAAAAACCACGAGCGCCGCAAACAGGCTCTTTCTGGGGGCTTTCACGTGCTGAGAACCGATATTAGAATTAGATGGAATCATTGCCATTGCCCTTCTCCGTCCGAAAATGTCCTTGGCTTTCCGAAACATAGTATTGCGACCTTCCTTCCGCGATCGACACGCGTACGCTCATTCCACGCGCGGTTGGCGCGTGCCGATCCATCAAGGGCTGTCACCTGAGGCACAGCCGTCGAAATATAGTTGAGACGAACCGCCCGTCGCTTACACCGGCGTGCAGGTTCGAACGCTGATCTTACGAGTTAGGAGTCTTAAATACAAGTACTGGAGTGGCCTGTGCCGTAATACCAGCAGTACTGCCTCTCTCCCAACTCATTTCGCGACACTATGATGCATCGAACGTTCTCCGGTAAGCCCCCCCCGGCTTCGGCGGTTTTAGATGTAGGCAAATTCCTACAGGTCTATGCGTTGGGCGCGATCAAAGGCGGTGATCGACGTAGCGGACCAGGTCCGCTGTTGACTGGAGCTGAAGCTTGTCGAGGACACGGCGTTTGTAAGTGTTGACAGTTTTCACGCTGATTTTCAACTCCGCGGCGATCTCTTTCGGCCGTTTACCCGCTGCCAGCCTCCGTATCACCATGTCCTCACGGGTCGAAAGCGGCCGCCGCCCGTTGGATCGGATCTGCGGGGGCGCCAGTTTCTCCCGGCCGCGTACGTGCCTCTTTCCGGCGAGCACGTTCTGAAACGCCTGCACCAACTGGGAGCGGGACGCGTCCTTCGGCAGATACCCCAATGCACCCAG
>JBGPKH010000780.1:0-3784 GCA_041485845.1 Bryobacteraceae bacterium | reverse complement strand
TTGTCAAGCGAGGACATTCATCGAGTGTTGTCTACCGCCGTGCGGCGTGTTTAGAGACACTCAAAAGCGATGGCGTATTAACAGTGAAAAACGGATGCGAAACTACCGCTCCTCAGGATCATTCTTCAATTGGAAAAGACTGAGGGGCGAAGACCACTCCCTCACGGTCGTGGCTCCGACGGAGCCGCGCGCGGCAGCGAGCGGCATTCGGATAGGTGAGTTTAGCTCGCATGGGGCGCCACTCTGCGCCAGATCCAGTAGGCCAGCACTCCGCTGGCGACGATGACGAAGGCCATCAAGGAAGGCAGCGGTTGCGTCACAAACGCGTTCACCATGAACCAGACCGATACCGCCACGAAGGCCCACAGAGTAACCGGATAGCCCCACATCTTATAAGGCCGATCGGCATCCGGCATCTTGCGGCGAAGCAGGAACACCGCCGCGACGGTCAGGGTGTAGAAGATCCACGCCGCCAGAATCGAGTAGGTGTAGAGCGTCTCGTAGGAGCCGCTGAGAACCAGGACGGCGGTCCACACTCCACTCCAAACGATGGCCGAGCCGGGTGTCTGAAACCGCGGATGGACTTCTCCGAAGCGCGCGAAAAACAGCCGGTCGCGGGCCTGGGCGAACGGGATGCGGGCGGCGGTCAGGACGCACCCGTTCACTGCGCCGGTGATCGAAAGCAGGACGGTGAGCGACACGAAAGTCCCGCCAATCGGGCCCATGGTCCGGGTGGCCAGATCGGCGCCGACGCGTTCGGTCGAGGCGATTTCGGGAATCGTCATCACTCGCATGTACGCCAGGTTGGCGAAAATGTAGAGGAAACCGACTGCTGCCATCCCGATGGCCAGAGAGCGCAGCAGGTTCCTTTGGGGAACCTTCACCTCGCCCGCCACGAAGCTCACGTAGCTCCAGCCGTTGTACGCCATCAGGCAGGCGGCCATGGCGACGCCGAAATGCGACAGAGACACCGGCGCGGCGGGAGCGGGCGCGGCAGCGGCCGTGTGTGGACTGAGAAACGCGGCGCCGATGAGAACCAGCAGCCCCGCAATCTTCAGAAAGGTGAATGTGCGCTGGACCCAGGCGCCTTCCCGCACGCCCACGTAATTAACGGCGGAGAGCACCGCAATCAGCGCGATGGATGTCATCCGGGCGGTTACGGGCGTGAGCGGGACGAAGTAACCGGCGTAGATCGAAAACGTGACCGCGAGCCATGCGCTTCCGCCGGACAGAACCGCGAGCATGAACGTCCAGCCGCAGACGAACGCGCACAACGGTCCGTAGGCTTCACGGAGGTAGACGTATTGGCCGCCGGTCGCCGGAATCATCGCGCCCAATTCCGCATAAGCCAGCGCTCCGAAAAAGGAGAGCACGCCGGAGATCACCCAAACGGCCAGGATGGCGGTTGGCGAAGGCAGATTTCTGGCGATCAGGTTGGGCAGCAGAAAGATGCCAGACCCGATGACGATGCCGATGACAATCGCGGTGGCATCCAGCATCCCCAGCCTTCGCGGCAGGTCGCGCTCAGGCATCGAACCTCTCGCCGGTGTGCTCTTCCACGGCATCCATGTTGAGCGAGACTCCCAATCCAGGGCCATCGGGCACGGGCAGCATGCCCTCCGCATCGAGCTTCCAGGGAGTGGCGGCCAGGTGGTCGATAAATGGAGATCCGGTGAGGTATTCGACCAGGTCGGTATTGCGGCTCGCGGACGCCAGGTGGAGGTCCGCGGCCAGTCCCAGCGCGGTGTTCCATCCGTGCGGAATGAAGCGCACGCCGCACTCCTCGGCCATCCACGCGATGCGCCGTTCTTCGCTGATGCCGCCGACTTTGGTGACGTCCGGCTGCACGATGTCGAAGGCCCTCTGCCGGAGCCACGGAGTGAACGATTGCCGGCGGGTCAGGACCTCGCCGCCGGCGATGGGCAGGGGTGAGCTGTTGCGCAGCAGCACGTAGTCGTGCAGATTATCGGGCGGAAGCGGCTCTTCGAACCAGTACACACCGTATTCGGCCAGCATGCGAGCCGTGCGCACGGCCCACTTGTAGTCCTGCGGCCAAAAGGCGTCGCTCGCGCCCGCATCCACCATGAGCAGAGAATCGGCTCCCACCGCCTCCCGCGCGGCGCGAACGATCACCTCATCCATGGCAAAGCTGTGCCGGCCAAACGGTCCCCAGCCGATCTTGAAAGCGCGAAATCCCTGTGCACGGACGGCGCACAGTTGCGCGGCCAACGCGCGGGGCTCGCGCATCAGGAGCGATGCGTAGGGCCGAACGCGTCCGCGATAGCGCCCGCCGAGCAGACGGCCAACCGGCTGGCCCGTGGCCTTGCCGAGGATGTCCCACAGCGCGATGTCGATTCCGCTGATGGCGTGGGTGACGGATCCGCCGCGCCCCATCCAGAACGTATGGGCGTGCAATTTCTCGCTCACCCGTTCCGGCTCGAGGGGGTTCTCGCCCAGGTAGAGCGGCTCGAGCACGTGCAGTGCGCCCTTGACCAGCCGGTCGTTGGTGAATGCCGACCCCCACCCGGTGATGCCTTCATCCGTGAAAACGGCGACGAGGGTATGGACGCAATCCTCCGGGCGAATCTCGTTCGCCCAGCCGCCTGCGGGCGTTCCGTGGCGTAAACCCGCCGCGCGTATCCCGGTAATCTTCATCGCGGGGCCATCACGAGAGTATAATCGGACGCATGTTGCGACGCAATTTCTTTGGCAGTCTGATGGCGGGCGGCGCCCTGGCCCGGTTGGCTCGCGCTCAACAGCAACAGGGTCAAACGCCCGCGCGGGTTTTTCTGGAGCGTCCGCTAGCCGGCCAGCCCCACAGGGGGAAAGTGCTTCTCGCGCTGCAGGCCCACTCCGACGATATCCCGCTCTTTGCGGCGGGCACAGTGTCCAAACTGATTGAAGAAGGTTACACCGGATACCTCGTCCGCGCGACCAACGACGATATGGGCGATGCCCCCGGTCTCGGCACGCCGGGCAGCATTGGCGAGAACGTGCTCAACAACGAGCGCGACACCGGCGCGGTGGCGCGGGCCATGGGCTGCAAAGCGCATTTCGACCTGAATTACAACAACCACCGCATGGCCGACGTCTCGCTGAACGAGTTGATCTGCCGGCTCATTTTTCTGATTCGCCTGCTCAAGGTGGACACCGTGGTTTGCTGGGACCCGTGGGCGCACGACGAGGAGAATCCCGATCACTACACCCTGGCAAAGGCCGTGGAAGCGGCGTGCTGGATGGCCGGGAGGGCGCACGATTATCCCGAGCACTTCGCGGCGGGCCTGGTGGCGAAGACCGTACAGGACAAGTACTACTACGCGCGGCGTCCCGAGATCACCCGTGTGGTGGACATCGGCAGGCAGATCGACAAGAAGGTGGAGACCAACCGGGCGAATACGGCGAAGGGCCCGGCGGGCCACCTGGGATCGCGCCTGCGCGCGGATCTGGCGAAACGCAATCAGCGCCTGCCCCTGTTGGGCGACGACGATGCCGCCGCCGACCGCAACTACATCAAGGAGTTCTCTATGACCGGCAGCCGCGAGCTGGGCAAACAGTACGGCGTGGAATACGCCGAAGCATTCCACTATGTCGCGCCGGGGGCTTCCGGCGCCGACCGGAATTCGCGGATCGACACTTACGTCAAACGGATGTTCACCCTGACATTTTGAGGTAAGCAATTCTAACTGAAGCAGTTAGGTCGATTTTGGCTTGGAATGTGTAGACATGCATTAGTTCGGAATATATGCGATGTTTCCTATTGATTATTGGATTTTTTTGCTTTATA